>CAZTXY010000007.1:0-52452 GCA_964617815.1 uncultured Candidatus Saccharibacteria bacterium
TGTATACTCTTCGAAGCAGCGATTTTGAAATCCATTTCCGAAGAGTCAACTTCGTGGTAGCTACCGTCGAACAAAGCAACGCTAAAGTCGACAAGCGGATAACCAGCAATAACACCATTGCTTGCTGATTCCTGAATACCTTTGTCGATTGGCTTAATGTATTCTTTTGGAATAACACCACCAACAATTTCATCTTTAAATTCATATCCTTTACCACGTTCTTGTGGCTCAATGCGTAAGTAGACATGACCATATTGACCACGACCACCGCTCTGACGAATATACTTTTCTTCAGCTTCAGCTTTACCTTTAATCGTTTCCTTGTAAGCCACTTGTGGATTACCAACATTGGCTTCCACTTTAAATTCGCGTTTCATGCGATCGACTAAAATTTCCAAGTGCAACTCACCCATTCCAGCAATAATAGTTTGTTGAGTTTCTTCGTTTGAGGAAATTTTAAAAGTTGGATCTTCTTCAGCCAATTTTTGCAAAGCAATACCCATTTTTTCTTGGTCTGCTTTGGTTTTTGGTTCGATAGCCTGAGAAATGACTGGGTCGGCAAACTTAATTCTTTCAAGTTGCATTGGCTTATCGACGTCACAAAGAGTGTCCCCAGTAAAGGTATCTTTTGGTCCAACAAGAGCGACAATGTCGCCAGCAAAAACTTCTTTAACTTCGTCGCGTTGGTCTGCGCGCATTCGTACAACACGACCAACTCGCTCTTTATTACCACTTCTGGCATTCAAAATATAACCGCCAGTTTCAAGCTTACCTGAGTAAACTCGGAAAAAAGCTAAGCGACCCACAAACGGATCTGTAGCAATTTTAAACGCTAAAGCAGTAAACGGTTCTTCGTCTGTTGGTTGGCGCATTAATTCTTCACCAGTTTTAAGGTCAATTCCTTTAACTGGGCCACGGTCACCTGGGCTTGGCAGGAAGTTCACCACAGCATCAAGCATCATCTGCACAATAATTCCACGGTTATCGCCACCAATAACTGGGAAGAAGCTACCGGACTGAGTAGCTTTACGAATTGTTGAAAGTAATTCTTCTTCTGTTAAAACCTCGCCATTAAGATATTTTTCCATCATAACGTCGTCATGTTCAACAACTTTCTCAATAAGCTTATGACGCCATTCTTTGGCAAGTTCTGCCATATCTGCCGGGACTTCACCAACAGTAAATTCCTTATCTGTAAAATCTTTATATGTGTAAGACTTCATTTGAATAAGGTCAACGACTCCACAAATATCTTTTTCAAACCCAATTGGGATTTGAATGGGCATAGCATTTGGAGAAAGTCTGGCGTGAATGGACTGAAGTGACTTAAAGAAGTCGCCACCAGTTTGGTTAATCTTGTTAATAGAACAAACTCTGGGCACGTTGTATTTGTCGGCTTGGCGCCAAACAGTTTCACTTTGAGGTTCAACACCCATTTTACCGTCAAAAACAGTGACTGCACCGTCAAGCACACGCAAAGAACGCTCTACTTCTACAGTAAAGTCTACGTGTCCTGGGGTGTCAATAATGTTAATTTTATAAACAGTGTCTGGAGCAAGCTTGACGTGACGTGGCGTCCAATAACAAGTTACAGCAGCAGACGTGATAGTAATTCCACGTTCGCGTTCTTGTTCCATCCAATCAGTTACAGTTTCACCGTCGTGCACTGCACCAATTTTATGAACCATACCAGTATTAAACAACACACCTTCAGTGGTAGTGGTTTTACCGGCGTCGATGTGCGCAATAATTCCAATATTGCGCGTTACTTCAATGGGATATTCTCGGGGCATAAATTTATTTATTAGTAAGTAGTACTTAGTACTGAGTACCTAGTACTGTAAACTTTTAGTGTTTTATCTGCGATTGAAACGGGCGAAGTGAGCAAAGGCTTTGTTAGCTTCGGCCATTCTGTGTGTATCGTCGCGCTTTTTAATAGCGGATCCTACTTTATTATAGGCATCTATAATTTCCAAAGCGAGCTTTTGAGCCATAGGCATACCTTTGCGAGCATTTGCTGCGGCAATCAGCCATTTCATACCAAGAGCGGTTCTGCGAGGCTCTACGACTTCCATAGGCACCTGGTAGTTAGAGCCACCAATTCGGCGACCTTTAATTTCAACTTGTGGAGAAATATTTTTTAGAGCTTGCTCGAAAACCTGACGGCTATCTTTATAGCCTTCAGTATCTTTAAGTTTGTCTTCAACAACGTCGAGAGCCGTGTAGAAAATTTTCTGCGCAACAGTTTTTTTGCCACGTTCCATAATATAATTTACAAACTTGGCATATTTAACATTACCAAACTTAGGGTCTGGATTTGGAGTATGTTTATCGTAACTTCGTGTTCTTCGGGGCATAGTGTTTCAAAATTTCTAATATCTAAATTCTAATTCCTAATCAATTTCCAATGACGATGCCACTAGATATTAGGTCTTAGTAATTAGAAATTGCTATTTAGCTCTCTTGGTTCCGTATTTGCTACGGCTTCGCTTGCGCCCGTCGACTCCGAGCGTGTCTAATTTTCCACGAACAATGTGATAACGCACACCTGGTAAATCTTTTACCCGGCCACCGCGAATCATAACCACACTGTGTTCTTGTAAGTTGTGACCAACACCAGGAATATACGCTAAGACTTCCATACCATTTGTAAGCTTAACCTTTGCAACTTTACGTAAAGCTGAGTTAGGCTTTTTTGGTGTAGTTGTATAAACTTTCAAACAAACACCGCGCATAAATGGAGCGCCAGTTTTGATGAACAAAGTCTTGTTCTTGATTAAGTTCACGCGACGTTGTAACGCCGGAGAAGCACTTTTGGCCTTTAGGGGCTTACGTCCCTTTCGAACCAATTGGTTTACTGTAGGCACAGTATTGTCCTTTCTAGAATTAATTACTCTACTTTTTTGGCGTCATTCTGATCTTTCCCAACTGTCATCCTGAACGGAGTGAAGGATCTAGATTCTTCGTTTCACTCAGAATGACAGTTGGGTGGCATGGCTCAGAATGACGAGGCAAATAAAAAACTGACAAAAGTCAGTGCTTTTGCTTCACAAGTTTGGTACCACGTCTTGGTGACGCGCCCGCCTGTCGACGGATCTCCAGAAGTCTGTTGGAGGTACTTCCCAATCTTGCGACTAATAATAGGTGTGTATCCGACTCTGAAATTCAGAGCCGAGATGACTTCTTATTTAGTTAAGAATATTATACTGCTCCAAGTGTATTTTGTCAAACAGACTGGCTTCTAAATATGCGCAGCCATTCTTTATTTCCAGTTACCGAAGCAGCAAAAATTTGTAGCTGTTTTCGTTGATCATAACTCAATTGTTCATATCGCCCCACTCCAAGCACGATCCTCCCCAAACTTTCATGAAAATCCCGTCTCAATTTTTCGGAAACCTGTATTTTGATATCAGTTAGCATACTCCCAGCAGAATCTGAGTCAATTACAGTTTGCATATATTTATAACATGTATCTACTAATCTATCATAAGCTTGAGTTCCAAAGCGCAAAGCATTTTTGTTTTCTTCTGTTAAATTTATCCCCGCATCTACAAAAGCTTCATAAACTGGGTTATCAACCTCGGTTTCAGCAGAATTATTTAAAGACTTTTCTTTTGAGATTGTTTTATCTATTTTCAAATCAGAATTAAACCCTGGGGCTGTTTCCGCTGGCATAATTTTCTTTATTAAAAACTCTATATAAAGTAATTATAATCGAAAAGACAGCCAGTGCAAGTAAATGCCACTGGCTGTCAGAATAGAAGAACTACCTCGAAGTCCGGATATGACTCCCGAATCAATCGTGCAGACACATCATGCTCGGCAGTACCAAAACGCTTACTGGTTCCACCGACCTCAATAGTTTTGGTGCGTTCGCTGATGGTTATGTAACCGCCACCCAAAGTCTTGAAAGTCGCTCCAGAGAAATCTCTTTGAACTACTCGCAAGATCTGAATGTGTTGATCCAAGCAGTCTCCCGTTCGAACGACCAACTTGGTTTGCCCTTGGTTCGTCACGCGAACCAAGATGTACTTTTGGTAACCAGCATGGTCAATCCGAGCAGTGACAGTTTTAACGTCACGCTTCTTCATTGCTCAATCCTCCTTCCGCAAAGTTTTGCGAGGAGAACAATTATAACCCAAAACTAACCAAATGTCAAGGCTATGACAAAGGTAAGTTAAAGATTCGAGCGAAAAGAAAAATAACGGGAAGAAGAATTTTATCCAAAATTCCCAAATACAAAAATAAAATTACAATGATAAAGCCATAGCGCTCAAGTGACAGCAGACGCTCCATGATATTTTCGGGCAAAAACGAGGCAATGATTTTACTGCCATCAAGCGGCGGAATGGGAATTAAATTGAACACCGCTAAAACAATGTTAATAAAAATGGCTTTAACTAAAATTGGACCAGAAATAGCGTTAATCAAACCAAGCTTCAACGGAATCACAAACAAAATTGCCAAAAGAATGTTACTTAACGGGCCTGCCAAACTGACCAAAGCCATACCGATTCTGGGATTCCGAAGATTATTAAAATTAACTGGTACGGGTTTAGCAGCACCAAAAATAATGGGACTCCCGGCCAATAAAAGTAGCGCAGGCAACATAATCGATCCAAACGGGTCAATATGCGGGATTGGGTTTAAGGTAATTCTACCGGCATCTCGAGCAGTGTCATCACCCAATTTTTCTGCCACAATGCCATGGCTCACTTCATGAACAATGGCCGAAAACAACAATATAACTAATGTAATGATAATTTCCATAAATCTTGGAGTTTTTTCTTAATAACCAATTGGTAATTTACCAACTCTTGATTATTTTAACAAACTATGATATAGTTAGCCAGTACTTAATTGTAGACAAACCATTTAATTTATTATATATGCCAAGAATGTGCACAAAGTGCGGCAAAATTTACTCCCGCACCATTAAACGATCCCATAGCATGCGCGCTTCTATTCGCCGCTTGTCCCCCAACTTACAGTGGTCCAGAAACGATGATGGCAATCGCGTCAAAGTTTGCACACGCTGTATTAGAACTCAATCCAAAGTAGCTAAAGTTGCTGCTTAAAAAAAGACCTCGATGTTACGAGGTCTTTTTTTAAAAATAACTTCAAACTTATTACTGCAATTCTATTATGCATCCCTCTTTAATCTCAACCAAAATTTGCGCAACTCTTCAACCACAATTACACTAGATGCGGCTAATACAATAATTAACCAGTCGTTAAGAGTAAGCGGCGAAGTATGAAGAATTCGTTGCATCGTCGGGTGATAAACAGCTAAAATCTGCAGCCCAATTACAATAAAAGTTGCTAGAAATAAATATTTTTCTTTTAAAAAATTAATCTTAAAAATTGACTCTGTCTCACTGCGACAGTTCCAAGCATTAAACCATTGAAACACGGCAAGGACCGTAAGCCCAATGGTAGTGTAGCGCACATAATTGGTTTCCCCGTACCACATAAGCAGTCCCAAAGTCCAAAGCGACATTACCAAACCCATGACAACCATACGCTTAAGCATATTTTTATCTAACAAATAACGCGATGGTTGTTTATAATCTTTTTTCAAAATATCATCATCATGAGATTGTAAACCCAAAGCTATAGTTAAAAATCCATCCGTCACAAAATTGAGCCATAAAATCTGTACGGCAATTACGGGAAGAGGCACTACAAGAATGAGGGCAAAGACAATGGCAAAAGCCTCACCGATACTTGTAGAAAATAAATATAATAAGACTCGTTTAATTACCAAATAAATACTACGCCCCTCTTCAATAGCGCTGGCAATGGTGGCGAAATTATCATCAAGCAAAATAATGTCTGAGGCTTCTTTGGCCACCTCCGTACCAATGCGACCCATGCTAATTCCCAAATCAGCAGCAACTAGCGAAGGCGCATCGTTAACACCATCTCCTGTCATTGCGATTTGCATACCTAACTTTTGATACGCTTGAACAATGGTTAATTTGTCTGTTGGAGTCACTCGTGCAAACACAGTTACGCGTGGCAAAACAGCCAAGAGCTCTTTAGGTGTCATTGACGCCAACTCAATTCCACTAATAACCTTATCGCCGCTTTCATAAATTCCTGCTTGTTTAGCAATCGACTCTGCAGTGAGTGCATGGTCGCCCGTTATCATTACAACTTTTAATCCAGCGGACTTAATTGCCTTTACAGCTTCAGGAACTTCTGGGTGGAGCGCATCCTGCATCCCAAACAAAGCTGGTACAGACAATGCAGGCGGATTATCAACGTCAAAAGTTTCAGTCACAAAAGCAGTACCACAAGCCAATACTCGTAAACCTTTTTTTGAAAACTCAGCAACAACATCTTCAAGAGCTGTTAATTTTTGACTGTCCAAATTACTCAAAGCAAAAATTGCTTCGGGCGCGCCAACCACAGTCGCAACTTTTTTGTCTTCATCTTGATGCACAGTGGCATGATACTTCCGACGATAATCAAAAGGGATATCTTGAAGAAGTTGATGATTTTTTAATAATGCTTCTTGTTTAAAACCTAATTTTTGTGAAAATACTAAAAGCGCTGCTTCTGTGGCATCTCCTATTACCTGCCAAGTTCCATCATCTTTCTTATAAAGCTCTGCATCTGCACAAAAAGCCGCCAACTTACCAGCAAGAAGTAATTCCGGAACTTCAACTGGAAATACAGCAGAATTATTTTCTGTAAGATTGCCACTTGGTTCAAAACCACTACCGCTAACCGAAAAATATCGCCCATCCGAAAAAACTTCCGTTATCATTAACTGGTTTTGAGTAATGGTGCCAGTTTTATCAACTGCAATAACCTGTGCTCCACCCAAGGCCTCCACAGCTTGAAGACGTTTAACTAAAGCGTTTCGCTTACTCATGCGCCACACGCCTGTTGCTAAAATAAGTGTAATTACAACGGGTAGGCCTTCTGGAATAACTGACACTGCCAAAGCTATTACTGTAGTCAAAATTTCCAAAAATGGCATACCAAGCAGAACCCCAAGTAAAAGTAAAAGTCCAGAAAAAATCCCAACAATAATTATAATCACTCGCGAAAGGGCTTTTATATTTCGCTGTAATGGAATTTCTGTTTGGACAAGACTTAAGGTTTTAGTAATTGCTCCAAGCGCAGTATCTGTCCCAATAGCAACTACTACACCGCTCCCGCTTCCAGCCATAACTGACGTTCCGCGAAAAACCATGTTTGTTTGCTCAGCCAAAACAACACTAACTTCGCCAACCAAAACTTCACTAGACTTCACAACCGGTTCCGACTCGCCAGTCAACGAAGACTCATCAATTTTTAGTGACGTCACAGAAAAAAGTCTAATATCTGCCGGGACACGCTGACCTTCTTTTAAAACTACAATATCACCCACAACTAACTGGGTATCAGGAACAATCTCGGAGATTCCACCTCTCACAACATTAGCTGTCGTCTGAGTAAACTTTTTTAAAGCATATAGAGTATTTTGAGCTCGTCCTTCCTGTAATGTACCAATGACCGCATTAAACAAAAGGATAAAGACAATAATGATACTGTCTACGGGTTCTTGCAAAAAGAATACAATAATACTCACCAACACTAAAAGATAAATTAGTGGGCTTTGAAATTGACGGCCAAAAACCCTCCACAAACTGTCTGGTTTTGCCTCTGGCAAACTATTTGGACCAAATTCTTTTTGTCTTGTTAAAACTTCTTCTGGGCTCAACCCTTCCAAACGAGTTTTAAGCTGAGTCGTAACAATAGTTTCCGCTAGTTGGTACCAGCGTATTATTGAACCCATAAAAAATATTTTCCTCTAAGCAGTGTGCTCTGAACTTTCAGCGGCCTCTGCTTCTGCTTTTGTTTTATGAATGGTTCCAGCTGCATGCTCACTGGGAGCATAGACAGTATATAATTTTAAGTCTTCTGTTCCAGTATTAATAAAGTTATGTCTTGTTCCAGAAGGAACGTCGACCATATCACCTCCGCTAATTGCATGTTCTTGCCCTCCAACTACAGCCTTACCTTGACCTTTCACAAAAAATAAAACTTGGTCAACATTATGCACTTCATCGCCAATATCGTCCCCTGGTTTTACAGACATTAAAACAACTTGGGAATGTTCGTTAGTAAAAACCACTGTACGAAAGTTTTCATTTTCTAAAGCCAATTTGTGAATATCTTTATATTGCATAGATTTTTAAATTAATTGTCTATTTGTAGTATAGCAAATTTCTTCGAAAAAGTGGTATAAAAAAACTCCCCCGATAGACATCGGGGGAGTTTTTTAGTCCTGTAATTTTTGCAAACCTTTTGCTAACCTTACATTAAAACTAATTCGCAAGAAAATTAAAGTTAAACAAAGATAAACCAAATTAAGTGCTAGGCTTTTCAAAAAGATCATTGCATCTACTGTTCCGTTTGCCATAGCACTGCGAGCACCTTCAAAAATGTAGGACGTTGGTATAAAATGGGCAACACTCTGAGCCCAGTTTGGCAAAACTGAAATTGGGTAATACACGCCAGAAAATGGCGCTATCAGAAAAACCATACTCCAAGCGAGGTGTTGTATTTTAGTACCAAATCGTAAAATAATTCCTGCCACCAAAAACCCGACCCACCAACCAGTCATAAGTAGTAAAAAGAAAAATGGCAAAAGCGCCCAACCAATATTTAAAATATTAACTTGGTAGAGTAAAAAGCCAAGAAGCGAGGCCACCCCCATGCTAAGAACAGATTTTACAATTCCTAAAGTTAAAAAGGCTGTAATCCACTCCCAAAACGACAAAGGCGAAACAAAAATATTTATCAAATTTTTATTCCATAAGTCTTCAAGTAAATTTACTGTAACTTCGTATTGGCCACGCCACACTATCACCCAAAGGAGTAGCCCAGAAACCACAATTGAAACAAACAAAGACGAATCTCCTGTTTTAGCTCCAAAATAAGTACTAGTTAATCCCCACAACAATAAATCCATGGCCGGCCAATAAAAAATATCGCTCTGTCGGTCAAAGCTGTGTTTAAACAAGTACATAAACCTTAAAATAATGGCGTAGATTCGGTGCAAGCGCATATTATTTGGACATCTTTAAAAAGTAATCTTCTAAGCTCGGTTTTTCAATACTAATTTCTTCATACATTACACCACTGCCTGTTAAATCATGCAAAAAATCTGCTAGTTTATTTTCGCTAATATCAACAACCACATGCTTTCCTCGGGTTTCGTAATGTAAGTTATGAGCTCGACAATAGGCCATCAGCTTGCTTTGATCTGGCACAAGAAGCTCAACATGACACATGTCCATGGTTTTTGAAAGATTTGTCGGTGTGTCATTAGCAATAACTTTGCCATGGTTAATAAAAACCACGCGGTCACATAACTCTTCAACTTCAGCCATATTATGTGAGGTTATTAAAATTGAAACATTAAACTGTTTGCGCTCAGTTAACAAAAACTGACGGATATAATCGGCCACATCCGGATCAAGTGAAGCCGTTGGTTCGTCAAGCAACAGAACTTTTGGAAAATTAATCAGCGCCTTAGCTAAATTTAAACGTGTTAATTGTCCGGCTGATAAACTATCAACTTTGCTATGTTGTAAGTCTTGCAATTTGAAGATGCTTACAATTTCGTCAATTCGTTTTTGCCTATCAGAAATTTTATAGAGGTAAGAAATAAACGTCAGACTTTCTCTGACAGTTAAGCTCCAAGGTAAATTTGTATATGTTGAGGAAAAATTAACCTGCTCTAAAATAGATTCACGGTTTTTTTGCAATTCCTGACCAAAATATTTAATCGAGCCTGAAGTCGGCAACAACACACCAAGAAGCATTTGAATTGTTGTAGTCTTCCCTGCTCCATTTGGTCCAAGGAATCCCAAAATCTCCCCTTCATGTAATGAAAAAGAGATATCATCTACCGCAGTAAAATTGCCAAAACGTTTATATAAATTTGTAACTGTAATTATATCTTGCATACTTCAACATAAACTTTATAGAATAAGTATAACACTAAAAGTAACAGCGGGCCCCCGAAATGGAAGTCCGCTGTGTTGTAATCGCCGCGTGGCTCTGGCCCTAAGCCGAGCCAGCAATGGCTTTTGCCTGCTCAAGCTTGCCAATCAACTCTAGCTGAAGGTGAATGGCCTCCTGAATTTCAGCTCGAAGCGGGGTAAAACCGCAGTAGCCGAAAGCTTTCTCGAAATGATACAGGGCGTCCTCACGGTGCGCCATGACCAGTCCGATAGATGCACTCGGACCACCCTCAGACTCAAGTCCCTGTTGCTCTTCGGCCAAGTCGGCCAGCCTTGCTGTCCGAAGCCCAAGTCCATACCAGGCACCCGGATGAGTACGGTCAAGCTTGAACAGAGACAGGAACTGGTCGCGTGCTTTTTTGGTTTCGTTCATGTGCATATAGCACATGCCGAGACCAAACAAAGCCTTTTTATTCTCAGGTTGTTCCTCGAGCGCCAAACCAAAGCCTGCGGCTGAATCCTCAAACTTCTTGCTCTGATAAGCCTTGTCGGCTTCAGCCAATAGACTTTCAATGCTATTGTCCATCTCTCCTCCTGATCGATGCTGAATAAATCCAGACAACAGTATAAACTAATTTTGATATTCTTTCAAGGCCATAAAGAAAAACCTCTCTGTTATAAACAGAGAGGTTTTATAAATTATATTAACTTTTCTGGAAAACTGGTTTAATTTTTGAAACTAGTACGACCACCATAGAAATCAAAGCTAGATTTTTAATAATGTACTGGCCTTCAAGCGTTGGCACAAACGGCGACTGCCAATCCATTTGGGGTAAGAAAATTAGAGGCATAATTGTCGTGACCATATGAGCTGCAAAAAGGATGATGGTGAGCCGATCAAACTTTTTGAAAAGAAACAAAATTCCGATTAGCATTTCAAAAATAGCAAACGCATATATAAACTGATGAAACGTCAAAAACGGCAAGGTCTTATGTTGAAGCGCTTCCACAAGCGGATTAGCTGGACTGACGTCTATCAGTTTTAAAAATCCAAACCAGAAATATATTATAAACAACGACAAGCGAATCAACACTTCGTGATACTTTTGGGCAAGCCCAATAATTTTTTGCTCAAGTTGGCTCATAGAATTATGAAATTTTTAAGGCTTAGAATTTTTTCTTTCCATTGATCTTAAACAGCTACTTTTCCAACTATCCAAAGAACTTGTAAGGTTACCACCTTCATAAACTGAACTAAGATTATCAGTGTTACCATAATGCTCTAGCGCGAAATCCCGTTCTTGTTTGCGAAGGGCAGTAATAAGCTCCGGCGATGGGCTTAAGAATAAATCACAATCTGCAGAGCTCTTTGCGTATCGTGAAAGATTACTCGTAGCAGAACTCATGCATAATCGTACATCTACTGCAATCATACATGCATTTAAATTTTTAGTGGCCGCAGCTTGATTACCATAGCAGTTAGCTTTTTGACCATCGGAATCTATTCCCGCAATTTTTTCACAATAACTAAAGTCATTACTTTTTATAGCTAAATTCTGAAAACAAAAATTGCGAGCATATTCACTGCGGGCACTTGAGCAATCTTCTGTAGATTTTGGTGCGGCCGTTTGTGCCACTTTTTTTATTTCACTAATCGAATTTCTTAAAGACATCCACATAACACCCGCTAAACCTGCTCCTAGTAATATAATAATTGAAACTGCAATAATTAACTCCTTGGTAAAAACTTTTTCCCTGTCACTATTAAAACTTGCCGTAACTTTCCCACTAAATAAATACACGAGCACCAAACCATTTATAAGTACGGGCAACACAACCCCAACCCAAGAATCAAAAATTAGCAAACTGGATAAAGCTGAAATTAGACCAAATGCGGAACCAATTATTATTATCAAACGAGCCCAGTTTTTTCCTTTCCTAAAACTACGAAAAATAAACCAACTATAAACACCAAGTGCTATAAACAAAAATCCTACAGCGACTATTAAACCACTACCCAACAGTGGGATTTCCAGAATATTATTCTTACTAATAATACTCAAAAGCCATCCACCTAAAAGTATAATTAAGGCCCCAAATAAAATTTGTATTCCAGAAGCAATAAAACCAAAGCCAGCAATAATTCTTACTCCAAGCGGCATTTTGATAACAACTGGCAAATTACTGCTTGGTTCTTGTCCTGCAAAACTCCCCAACTCTTGATTATCCATATTTATAGATTAAATATAATTGTAAATTGATTATACCACTTCAGAACAAAACATAAAAAAGAACGCGACAGATGTGACTCTGTCGCGTTCAGCATTGCGGATCGAAATCCGCGATTACCTTCCTCCTACGGAAAGTGTTGTGTCCTATTTTTACGATGCGCTGGACTCAGCGCTGAACTGTTAGACCGTTTCGCCCCGAGGCGTAAATGTAGCCTCGCGCTGCAGAATCCAGATCTTGTCGCCATATGCGACATAAACCCTGGTCTGACCCAGCGCGTTCCCTAGCCGCCCGGCCAGCTCCTCAAGCATGAACTCCACGTTCTCGTCGGTGGTGTCCGCGTTGTACAACGGCGAGACCTCGCCGCTGAAAATGGCAGCAGGTTCATGGCCACCACCGGCTACGCCCAGACTCTCCTGCCAAGCGTAAACCACTTCGCCAGTCGATACCGTCCCGGTAAGGAACGCTTGACCGGCAGCAGCGTTATGCTTCTGCCAGCCAAGAATAACCTCAACTGCTTCCTCACCGCTGTGAGTCTTGGTCTCAGGACCGTAACCCTCCGCCAGACCGCAAGTGATGGCGAAAGATCTGCGCTCACCGCGCGAACCTTGAACAACTTTGTACATCGTTCTCTCCTTCTATCAAATCTCAGTGCACCATGCTTTTGGCGTTAGGTGATTTATTTCAGTCGCCGAACTCAAACAAGGATGTCGAACTGGGAAAAGTGATGGAAGATGCATGAGCAGAGCTTCCATCAAAATGAGTTCCGCCGAAGCGGAAAATTTCCTCCGTAGATTTACTTAGCGTGACAACTCTACCGCGCCCCCCACTTCTGGCGTAGATCATCAAGAGTTGCCATGGCCCCACCGTGCCGGTTCGACAAAGACTTCGGAAGAAGTCCCCAACCGTCTCCAACAGGAGGGCTCGGCAAACCGGATGCCAGACCGCGAGCACCTTCCCACTCGGCCTCAAGTTCATCCTGGATCTCCTGGATGCGCTCGAGCTGAGCCTCGGTGAGACTCTCAATGGGGAGGTGAATGATTTCAAACACGTGCTGTGCGGCCGAAGAACTCTTCGACCACTTCAACACAACCTCGCCGGGGAGCACCTGCTCCCAAATCATCTCTCCTTCGCCGTAGCGCTGAAGGCGCCGGGACGAAGGATCAGTCCAACCCGTATTGGAACGATCCTGACCGTTGGGCCCAATTACCCAACCGTCGCCAGCGCCGGTACGACCACCACGACGATGCCAGATACGGATATCCGTCGGCAACCCAAGGGTCACCGCTTCCGTCTTCCGCCTCTGGTACTCCACTTCCGCCTCAGCTTTCGCTCGGGCTTCGGCGGCGTCCCGCTCGCGCTTGTCGAGATCAGCCGCAAACTTCGCAACCCCTTCGTCAGAGTACGGATGACCGTAATACTCTCCGGCGAGATTGACGCTATCCACATTAAACTCAACTGCAAGCCCAAGCACCTGAATGCGAGAATTGAACTCCTCAAACCTCGGCTGGAACGCTTCACGCGAGAGACGCTTGCGCTCGTCCTGAACCTTCTGGTTCTCGAGCTGAGTCACGCTTCGCTCGACGTTGGTGACAGCCTGCTCAGTGTAATACTGGCTCTGCCAACCACACTGAAACGAAACATCGCCCTGCTCAACGAGCTTTTGCCCAAGAGCCGCCAAACGAAGGTTTACCTCATCAAGGCGAGCACCCAGTCCAGACTCCTTGGCCGCCTTGCTGGCGGCTTCGAGCTCGGCCTTGGCCTGCGCTTCGCGATCGGCCTTCGCCTTCCGCAACACAGCGCGTTGCTCGTCCTGACGGCGCATCTCATCCTCGCGCCGCTTCTTATCGTCCTGGGAGGGATCGTTCTTCTTCTCCGAAGAATCGATGTAATACGCCCCGCGGGCGTGGTAGGAGCCCGCCTTACGAAAAGCGGCCTCGACTGCCGGAACGAACTTCTCGTCAAGGGGCTTATCCCACTCGCCACTAGAGAAGGTGTTGACCTCCTCAACTTCGGCCTTGGCTTCCCACTTCTCGCCATCGATGTCCTTGACGGACACCGAAACAATCCGCTGGATGCTGGCCGAAGAGCGAGTGCCACGCGACACCCCCGCGTGCACGATATAAAAACCTTCGTGCACCGTGATGAGGGCGTGATTGCCGCAAGCAAGATGCCCGCCACGCGGCATGAACACCGGACGGCGAGCCTCGCCATTCTTTCCGGTAATAATGGTGGAGGAGCCACCGGAGGTGTAACCTCCGCCCGACTCCCACATCGCGGCAAAGCCGCGCTTGGTCGTGTCGACCGAAATCATAACCATCTTTTCCCTCGTGCCCGAAGAACAACGGCTTAACCGTTTTCAGTGGGCGTGAAGTATCAGCAAGTTCTAGGTCGCTGATGACACCATTTCAAAATTTTAAGGAACAACTCCCCGCACATGCGAAGAGAGATACACAGAAAATTAAAATTCCCTACATATCTCTCAACACATTTTAATTACATATTATACACTATTTTGTTGTTTTTGTCAATATAACAAAAAGCCCAATTACGGGCTTATTGTTAACATACTTCAAGTATTACAGAGTTTTAAACAGTAATAAAGTCTTCGCTGGGTGGTTCTTGATCTTCGGCCATTTTGTGGATGATTTCATCCAGCTCTTCGTCGCTAAAAAACTCAATCATAATTTTACCACCACGCCCTTGTCTTTGAATTTTGACCTGTGTACCAAGCCTTCCCCGAAGCGTTGTTTCCAAAGCCATAAGCTTTGGATCTGGAGCGGCGGCATCAAACCTACGTTTGGCTGCTATCTCGCGAACTTTAAGTTCAACTTGGCGAACATTCAAGCCCTGTTCCAAAATTGTTTTATACATTAAAATCTGACGTTCAATATCTGACAGTCCAAGTATAGCGCGAGCGTGACCTTCAGTAATTTTTCCTTCAATAACCGCTCGCTGAATTTCTGCTGGCAAGTTTAAAAGACGAAGGGTGTTAGTCACAGCCGGTCTGCTTTTGCCAACTTTTTTTGCAACCTGATCTTGCGTTAAGTTAAACGCTTTAATCAACCGATCGTAAGCCTGCGCTTCTTCAATAGGATTTAACTCCTGACGCTGAATGTTTTCAATAAGCGCAACTTCCAATTTGGTTTGGTCGCCCAGTTGCTTTTTTACAATCGCCGGAATTTTAGTAATGCCCGCTAACTGCGTGGCGCGAAAACGACGCTCCCCTACCACCAACTCATAACCATTTGCAGTTTGTGTCACCACAACAGGTTGAATAACCCCATGCTCACGAATTGAGTCTGCTAACTCTTGTAGCGCTTCTGGATTAAAAGTCTTGCGCGGCTGGTAAGGGTTAGGTACAATTTTTGAAATCTCTATCTCTTGAATTTGAGCATCGGCGTAAGACACTGGTTCCGTTTTTTGCTCAGTTGGAGCATCAACAATTTGTGGGGCTGGAACAGGGATGTCATCGGCAAAATTGTCCGTAGCTGAAGCCTCAACGGGATATCCGGCATCCTCCACCGACTGACCTGTAATAGCTTCAAAATCTGAAACCTCATCCAAATCAGTTTTATTAGCCTGCTCTACAATTGGCTGACTGGGTGCTGGGTTTGTATTTGGAACTAAGGAATCCAGAGATTGAATAGAAATATTAGGGCGAACGATATCATTCATGTGTATTTGAAATCACTACGGATAAAAACAGCTTAATCTACTCAAAAGCTTAACAAATTTAGAGCCTTTGAGCAAACAAAAGGTCCCACGCATGCACTGTGCACACGTGGGACCAAGATCCCTTCCTCCAACAAATCCTCCTAGTAACTCGAGTCTCCTCCAGAACTCCCACCTCCGGAATCACTAGAACCGCCGCCCCAACTGGAGTCTCCTCCACTGTATCCGCCGCCACTGCTACCACCCCAGTCGGAGGATCCGCCGGAACTCGAACCGCCGCGGCTACTGCCCCAGTCGGAGGATCCGCCGGAACTCGAACTCCTTCCGGGACTCGAACTTCGAGAAGGACTCGAACTTTGAGAACCCAGTCCCGAGTCAATCTCTGCTTCGTAAGCAACAGAGGTGCCATCTTCAGGAATCAGGATGATATTGCTATCACCTGAACTCCGCCTCTGAGCTCGACTCTTCTGCTTGGAGCGCCTTGAAGCCTCCTTCTCTTCAACATGCTCCTTGGCCTTAGTCAGGCCCTTAACTGCATGCTTGGACGCCGTTGCCGCATGCTTTTTCTGTTCGCAGGCAAGTGAAGCATTTTGAGCGTCGCGCAAAGCCTTCTCTGCGCCGGCCATGTCCTTCTTCACCAAGAGCAATCCGGCCAGCTTATGCCTTTGACAGTACTGCGAGAACTTCCGAACGTTCAACTCGGCCTCTCGCAGACTATCCAGCGCATCCTTCCGCTCGGTCTCCACCCGAGCAACTTCGGCCGTTGCATCTTCCAGCAGTTTTTCACACCGCTGGTTGACTGCGGTCACCTGCTCAAAAACCGAGAGCAGACCAACCTCGCCAATCTCCAAATAAGCATTGATGTCGCCCAAAGTACTTCTCAGAGCATTGAGCCGACCGTCGAATACGGTACCCAACACCGCCGCGTGCTCCGAAAGATACGAGGAAATCTCTTCGCACTTCTTCTGCCCTTTCCGCATCAGAATCGGGCAAGCAATGTCAGCCTTTTTCAGCTGATCACCGGCCTGATCGATTGTGCCAAGGAGTTCAGCCGCCATCTGGAGTCGCTTGTTGGCTGCGGCCAATCGTTTGTCTGCAGTTGCAAAGTCCCCAGTTGCAAACCTTGCCTTGGCTTTGCCCAGCTCAAGTTTTGCACCCGAGACATGTTCGCCGGCAAGAGTAGCGTGGTCGGTAAACACACGCAAATTGACGGTCCCAAACCGCCGCAACAGATCGTTGTACTTCTGCTCAAAGCTTTGAATCTGAGCAGGAACGGCGCCCAGAGCTTCTTCAAAAAGCTTGATCGCGTTTTCAATGCGATCACGAGTTTTGACTTCATCCTGCGCACTAGTAATGGCCTCCATGGCCGAGACTTGGGCCTCAGAGCACAACTTCGTCGCGTCTTTCAAGCACAACGCGCCCAAAGCCGTTTTCGCCTCAAGCAAAGCAGAATTTGCTTTGTCGAGACTCAACTGAGCGCGCTCGACCTTAAGCCCCCTCTGCTTGACTTCAAGCAGTACCGAAGCGGCCGACTCGACAGCTGTGGTTGTCATACTGACCTGCTCTGGCCCGTTTTCAACCAAAGTCTCGAGTTCACGAAGCTCCTTCTTGGCACCATTGCACGAGTCATCCATCTGATGAAACAGATTCAGAATGACGTTGTACTTGGCGCCGATCGCCTCGTACTGACCGGTAGTCTGGCTGGACTTCTCGGGATCTACCGAAGTCTGTCCCAAAAAGCCAAAGTTGCTCATGGCACTGGCGTAACGGCTTTCCGCTTCTGTGAAGAAATTGCGAGCCCTTTTTAGATCGGACTCAGAGACCCCCGAAGACAAGCTTTCAATCTTGCCGCGGAGATCCGACAACGTTCTATCGGCTTCCACCACTCGGCTCGCCGTTTCCTGTTTTGCAACAACCGCCTGGTGTTGGGCCAGACGCTTCTTTGCCCTCGCGGTGATCAGTTGCCCAACCACTCGATAGAGCGCATACAAGCCAATGCCAACCGCGATCAGCAGAAAGATGTAGAACAAAAATCTGCCAAAGCTGCTGAAGTCAACATTGGTTGTCGTCGACGGTTGCGCCGGAGCAGGTGTTGCAGCCGGAAGAGGCGTCGGCGCCGACTGCACTGGAGGGTGCAACTGCGCCATCGTCAAACGGTTGATCTCCGTAAGACCTGCCACAAACCCGCCTGCCGTGTCTCCCGCTTTGAATCGCGGGTTCATGTTTGACTCTTGAATGCGCGCGACCGCTGGATCCAAACTCGGCTTCCACTGGTCGCCGTAGATGATCGCAGTCTTCCGATTTGAAACTGCATTTGCGACGACGATCAAGTTGAGCTTTGTTCGGCCGTCTGAGGCTTGCCACGCCGGACAAGTTTCAATGAGCTTAATTACATACTCCTTCAAAGAAGGAGCCGAACCCATCGAGTGAATGGTAAAGACATAGACCTCAGCCCCTGTCTCAGAAGTGAGCTTGTTGACCGCGTCCTGCACGCGTGTGGTGCCAGCACCAAACACGCCTGCACCGTCACTGACCTGCTGGCCACACTGGCCAGAGGCATTTGAGACGGCTCCCAAAAACAGACACAACAGAACTGCGAGTTTCAGTCGCATAGTGTCCTCCCCCTGCGGAATTTTTCTAACCCAAAAAGTCGTAGAACACGACGGCCAATTATAATAAAATTAAAACACTTTGTCAATAATAAACACCTATTATTTAAATAATAAAAATGCTAAATAATATAAAAAATCAGATCAAATTTTGATCTGATTTTTTATGGTGCCGCGGGAGGGAGTCGAACCCTCATGACCTTGCGATCGCTGGATTTTGAGTCCAGTGCGTCTGCCATTCCGCCACCGCGGCAAAAAGAGATTTTAACTTTAGTTAGTTTATCAGAGTATTACTAAACGGTAAAGATTAAAGGGCCTATCACATAAACAGCAATTAGTGCGGAAAATAGTCCCAAAATTAATCCTCCAAGAACATCTTTTGGATAATGATAGCCTAAGACAACTCGACCACAAGCAACCAAAGCTGTTACAACTAAAGCCAATAGTCCAACATAAACAAAAAATATAAATAAAACTGTGCTAATGGCAGTAAAGCTTATAACATGGCCTGAGGGAAAAGAATTATGGATGTCGTTGTAAGACGAAAAAAAATGCGCTGAGCCGTAAGGCTCAAACTCGTAACGTTGGTACGGCCTAAGCTTTTTATACTGACTATAAATTAATGGCGCAAAAATTCCTCGAGCTAAAATAAACGCTATGGCCGCCAAAACTAAAACTCGCCTGCCATAATCGTCAGCGGAAACAATAAGCGCAAAAAGTAAAACAAAACCAACTGCATATACTCCCCAAAACATCCACCAATACCGGAAGAGTTTATTTGCAATTAATTTATTTTGCCAAAATAAATACTGGTCTTTACTAAAATTCATTATGAACGAAATATATATACTGCTAAAATCAGTCCAGCAAAAATCAAACGGTACCACACAAAAATCTTAAAATCATGCTTGGCTAAGTAGTTAAGCAAATATTTAATAGACAAGAATCCAAAAACAGCTGCTGTAACGAAACCAATTGCAAGCTGAGCGGATGTTACCCCAACACCAAAGTCATTTATTTTTAAAATGCCAGCGCCAAAAGTAATTGGTATCGACATTAGAAAACTAAACTTCGCAATGTCTGCCCGCTTAAAACCAAGGAGCAGTCCTGCTGTCATGGTACCTCCACTACGAGACACGCCAGGAATAAGTGCTAAAGCTTGGCTCAAACCAACAAGCAAGGCATCCATCTTGCTAATATGCGCAAGGTCTTTTATTTTTTTACTTCGACTGTCTACAGCCAACAACAGCAGACCCATTGCACTCATAGTAAAGACTATTAGCAATGGATTTCGAAATGCACTTTCAGCTTGTGACTCTAAAAGTTTTCCAATTATCGCTCCTGGAATGCTAGCAATCACAAGCAACCATGAAAGTTTTTGATAAATATTATTTTGCAGATCTCGTGTTGCCTTAAATAATGAGTGCCAAAAGCCTTTTGCAAGTAGCCAAATATCTCCACGAAAATAAGCCACAACGGCCACAAGCGTGCCCCAGTGAAGTGCCACGTCAAAACCAAGACCAGGATCCTGCCAACCGAACAACCATGGCGCAATAATTAAATGCGCCGAAGAAGATATGGGTAAAAACTCGCCCAATCCTTGTACCAAACCTAACACAAATGCTTGAAATATATCCATAATATTTTACAGTGTAATCCAGTATTAATACTGTCATCCTGAGCGAAGTCGAAGGATCTCAATGATGGGCCCAGAGATTCCTCTCCCGCTGAGCGGGATCGTAATGACAGTTAAAACTTAATCTATGCCTGGGACTGGAAAGCGAAGCGCAAATTCAGTTACTTGCTGTTTAATCTCAGCTAATTTTTCAGGGTTATCTCTAGCTTGCAAAGCTTCATCCATTAACTTTGCAACTAAAGCCATATCAATTTCGCCTGCACCGCGAGTAGTAAGCGCAGGTGTGCCAAGGCGAATACCAGAAGGATCAAGTGGTTTGCGAGTATCAAATGGAACCATGTTTTTATTTATAGAAATTCCAACTGTCTCCAAAGCATGTTCTGCTTCTTTGCCAGTAATTCCCTTACTTCCAAAAACATCGACAAGCATCAAATGATTGTCTGTGCCACCGGAAATAACCCTGTAGCCTTTGGCCTGTAGTGCATTTGATAACGCCTGTGCATTTTTTATGACCTTAGCCGAATATAAAGCAAACTCAGGCTTAAGAGCTTCTGCAAAACTCACAGCTTTTGCCGCATTAATATGGTCGTGTGGGCCGCCTTGAACACCAGGAAAAACAGACTTATCGATTTGACTGGCAAACTGTTCTTTGCACATAATCATCGCCCCTCTAGGTCCACGCAAAGTTTTGTGGGTTGTGGTAGAGACTACATCACAATATGGAATTGGGTTTTCTAATTGTTTGCCCGCAATTAACCCTGCAATATGAGCAATGTCAGCAAACAAAAAACTTCCAGCCTTGTCGGCAATTTCACGAAAACGTTTCCAGTCTAAATTTCTACTGTAAGCCGAAAAGCCTGCAATAATCATTTTTGGTTTTTCGCGTAGCGCAATACTTTCAAGCTCATCCATATCTATGAGTTCTGTTTCTTTATTGACCACATACGGAATAATCGAATAAAGCTTACCGGAAAAATTCATAGGGTGACCGTGAGACAAGTGTCCACCTTGGTCTAGTGAAAAGCCAAGGACCTTGTCCCCTGGGTTTAAAAATGCCATATACACCGCTAAGTTTGCCGGGCTTCCAGAAAGCGGCTGAACATTAACATGTTCTGCTCCAAATAATTCCTTTGCGCGGTCAATGGCCACGGTTTCCACTTCATCAATAATTTCGTTACCACCGTAATAACGTTTACCTATGTACCCTTCAGAGTACTTATTTGTCAGCACACTGCCCATCGCTTCGAGCACTGCAGTCGAGACGTAGTTTTCAGAGGCGATTAATTCAATCCCTTCTTTTTGACGTTGTTCCTCGCGCTTAATAATTTCAAATATTTTTGGATCGTGTTGTTGTAAATTTGGATAAATCATAAAAGTAGTAATTAGTACTGAGTACCTAGTACTTAGTTAATTAGTAATGCAAAATCCGCCAGAGCAATTTCTACCAATTTAGACACTTATATTGAATTTGAAATTTGAATTTCTGCATCTGTAGCCTTCTAAGTACTAAGTACTGAGTACCAAGTACTAGTTACTACTAAACTAACATATAAAGTAAAGTAAATAAGGCCGCAAGCACAAAGACCAAGAAAAAACTACCTGTAAGAGCAAAAACTAGGATTCCCAGCAAAGCGGCTAGGAGTTTTCCGACAGATAAGCTCTGCTCAAAGAATACCACATATGGCATAATATGGCTCGCCTCGGCTCGTTCGTAGGTAAGCGCGGAAACTGGGATAAAAACCACATCCTTGGCTGTTCGAGAAAGCGCATCAATAGCAAACATGCTCCAAAAATTATTTACTACAAAACGCGACAACCAAACCAAAAAATAAATAAATGCGCCAACTTTTACAAGCAAGCGTTTGCTATAAACATCTGTGACTTTACCAACGTACAAAGCTAAAACCGTTGCAGCCAGTGTAGCAATAGTCGCCACTGTTCCAGTGTCTTGATAATTATCAACAACAATATACATAAAAATTGGCCAAACGGTTAAGACCAAAAGTTCTTCTCCAAAACCCAAGTAACCAAAAAACTTTTTGGGAAATTGTCGATACAATGCAAGCGTGTCAGCAAACCGATAAGGCTTTGGAACAAAAATTTCTTTAGTTGTAAACAATGGAATAAACGAACAAAAATAAATAATCGATGCTGCGGCAAAAGCCATGCGAATCCCAAAATTTTCAGAAAGAAATCCACCAATAAATGGTCCAACAATAAAAACAATATTAACAATCGCATAGAGCACACTAAATTCCCTGCCCCTTTGTCCGTTCCTAGCAAAACGAGCAACACTTGCGTGAAAAGCTGGCCAAAATAAAGATTTTTCTATTGCAAATACTAAAGGCGCAAAATATATCAAAGAAAAATATTTTTCAGAACCAAACAACAAGGCCCAGTATAAAATTTGAAATGGAATACTAAACAATATTCCGTGTTCATAACCAAACTTGTTGATAATTTTAGCACCAACAGGAATCAGTACAATATAAAACGCATAGACAGCAGCCATAAACCACAAAACCTGCTCTACAGAAAAACCCAATACAGAGTATAAAAAAATCGGCTCAAAGAGCATGACTATCGAAATAGCCAAGTCTGCAATGGCCGTGGAAGCATAAAGTTCGCCAATTTGTCGGCGAATAGTACTACTAAAATAACTAGGTAAACGAAGCTTAAAAGTTGTCATCTATAAATTTACAATTTTTACTATTTGTTTCTGACTGATAGAACCATGGCGTAGCACTTCCACCTTATCTCCGACTACTTTAACAATAGTTGACGGCTTTCGTGGCGCTAGAGTTCCTGCATCTATTAGTATATCAGGTTTATGTTGTTGTTTACTAAATTGCTTAACCACATCTAGCCCCGAGTAACTATCAAAACCACCTGACAAATGAGCTGAAGGGTTGGCACTGGTTGTAGTAATTGGAGCTTTTAAAAGTCGGGCTAAGTCCTTTGCAATTTTATGGTCAGGAATTCGCAGCCCAATTGTAGAAGTTCCAGCAGAAACTCTAAGCAATCCTCTCTGTTTACTTTGAAGAGGTAAAACCAAAGTCAACGGACCGGGCCAAAACTTTCTAACCAATCTATCTATTTTAACACTCCACTTACTAATTCTTCGCGCGTATGCTATTGAAGGTGGAATAATATGCATTGGTTTTCCCTTCTCTCTTTCCTTAATCCTATAAACTTTAGCCAACGCTTTAACATTGGTCGCATCACAAGCCAAACCATAAGACGTATCCGTGGGATAAACAACAGTCTTGCCTTGCTTTAAAGCCTTCACACATAAATTAATAATTTGTTTATGTTCTTTGGGATTATACTTTAGTACTATCATATTACTTTATAAACTTAATGCACTAATTATTTGACAAAAAGTTAAATTTCAGTCAGGTTGAAGATAGGTAAGGAGGTGCTGGACATGCTGAGTCAAGAACTTACGTATTTGTCCAAAAAAGAGCTGGTTTCGAGACTTGCGAAACTTCTTGCAAGTCTCCGAACTGTAAAGGTAAACCAAAACAAAAACCACGAGCCAGAAGAGCAACACGAACTGGCTCGGGCGGAATCGACGCTTAACAGTAGGATCGGCGAAATTCGAGCAGAGCTCAACTTGCGCCAACCGCTCAGCGACGAAAAATTCGAGCAGCTGAAAAGCGAAATCATGTCTGAACTTTTGTTTGACAGCTCGCTTCGGCGATAGACCAGGAGGCGCTCTTCCTCCGGTCTATCGCCATCATTTTAAACTACTAGATTAATTACTTTATCTTGTACTACAATAACTTTTTTTATTTCTTTATCAGCGACTAAAGCTTTAATTTTGTCTAAAGACAAGGCCTGCTCTTTTAAAGATGCTTCAGACAGACCTAGAGCGACGCTCAACATGGCTCTGACTTTTCCGTTTACCTGTACTGCGACATTCACACTTGACTCAACAACTTTTGAAGAATCAAAGGTAGGCCACGCCTCATGCTGTAATGATAAAGTAGCCCCCAAGCTTTCATATAATTCTTCTGAAATATGGGGCGCGAACGGATACAAAAGTTTTAAAACAGTTTTTAAATTCTCTACGCTTACAGTTTCATCTTTAACTGCGTTGTAAAATTCCATAAAACTTGAAATAGCGGTATTGAATTTAAAATTCTCAATGTCCTCTGTAACTTTTTTGATTAACTTGTTCAGAAGTCTTTCTGCATTTTCACTTGTCTTTATACTTTGACCATTTTTGTTATTACTTGCTTCGTGCACAAAGCTCCAAACACGCTCCAAAAATCTCCGCATACCAACAAGTCCCTGCGTGCTCCAAGGCTTAGCATCTTCTAATGGACCCATAAACATTTCGTAAAGACGGAGGCTGTCTGCGCCAAATTCTTCTACAATATCATCAGGATTTACCACGTTCCCCTTGCTCTTACTCATCTTCTCTCCATCCGGACCCAATATCAACCCTTGATTTTTCAATTTCAAAAATGGCTCTTTGAAAGTTATAAATTTCAAATCAAATAAAACTTTGGTGAAAAAACGCGCATAGAGCAAATGCATAACCGCGTGCTCCGCACCACCAACATAAAGATCAACTGGTAACCATTTTTCCATAACGCCCTTGCTAGCAAACTCTTTGTCATTCTTAGAATCGGTATAGCGGAAAAAATACCAAGACGAATCGACAAAAGTATCCATAGTATCACTATCGCGACGAGCACGCTTACCACACTTTGGACATGAGACATTATGAAAAGACTTGGAAAGAGCCAATGGTGACTCCCCTGTTGGCTTAAAATCCACATCTGTTGGTAGCTCTACCGGTAAATCTTTTTCATCTACTGGCAACATACCGCAGTCGTCACAATAAATAATTGGAATAGGTGCTCCCCAATAACGCTGACGACTGATCAGCCAATCGCGAAGTTTATACTGAGTTTTTAACTGGCCATACTCCTCAGCCATTTTTGAAAACGCTTTGCTCGACTGCATGTCGCTAAATTTTCCTGAATCCATCAAAAGTCCTAAAGCAGACAGTGCCCGCGTCTTAAAAACTGATGCGTCACTTGTTGTATCATATCCAAGCTCAATCGATCTACCCACGGCTTGATGCAAAAATTCTATCCAATGATCAAGATCTTTCTCTGAATTTCTGGTTTGCCAATTTTCTAGAATTTCTTGCGGTGTTACCCAAGCCAACTCAAACTGTTCATGGGCTTCCTGTTTTACTTCAGTTATTTCATCGCTCTTTAATATAACCAATAAGCACGTTGCCATAGCAACACGATTCACATTTTTTCGACGATTATGAAAATGACTAAAAGTTTTTGCAACAACTTCAACTTCTTTATAATCCAACAAGCCACTCTCTTCTTGAATTTCTCGCAGCACCCCATCTTTAATATCTTCACCTTCTTCAACCCCTCCTGCATAAAGTCGATACAAGCCGTCTTCATGCTTGGCAATCGCATATTTTTGAGTCTTTGGATTAAAAATAACACCACAGCCACCATCGCGTCGCTCTTCATTTTCTCGTTTTATTCCTGTCTCTGAAACCACAACTTGAACAATCGGTAAATTATATTTTTTTGCAAACTCAAAATCGCGCTGATCATGTGCGGGAACAGCCATAATCGCTCCTGTGCCGTAATTGTTTAAAACATAATCTGCTATCCAAATTGGAATTTCTTTTCCAGTTGCAGGATTTACTGCCATAACCCCTTGGAGCTGAACCCCTGTTTTATCTTTTTCCAAAGATGTGCGCTGTAATTCCGACTTCTTTTTTGTCTCTTCTATATATTTCTGTACCTGGTCATAATTCGTAATTCGTAATTCTAAATTCGCAATTAATTCATGTTCCGGTGCCAATACCAAATATGTCGCTCCAAACAATGTGTCGGGTCTAGTCGTAAATACCTCAACTTGGAACTTGGAACTTGGAACTTGGAACTTTATCAGCGCTCCCTCACTCTTTCCTATCCAGTTTCTCTGCATTGCCTTAATTGGCTCCGGCCAATCAAGCGTATCAAGTTCTGCAAGTAAGCGTTCTGCGTAATCTGTAATTTTAAAAAACCATTGAGCTAAATCTTTTTGAATAACAACGCTGCCGCATCGCTCACACTTTCCGGCAACAACCTGCTCATTAGCCAAGACTGTATTATCTTTTGGGCACCAGTTAACCGAGGCAGACTTTTTATAAGCCAGCCCGTTTTTATAAAATTGCAAAAATAACCACTGCGTCCATTTGTAGTAATCTGGAATTGAAGTATTCACTTCCCTGTTCCAGTCATACGAAAGACCCAAAGATTTTATTTGCTCAGTAAAACGTTTAATATTTTTTGTGGTTGTTTCTTTTGGATGCACGCCTTGCTTAATTGCATAGTTTTCAGCAGGCAAACCAAAACCATCCCAACCCATCGGATGAAGCACGTCAAAACCTTTCATTCTGCTGTAGCGCGAAACAATGTCAGTTGCCGTGTAACCTTCTGGATGGCCAACATGCAAACCCTCTCCCGATGGATACGGAAACATATCCAAAATATATTTCTTATTTTTTGGATTTTCTGGGGTTACAAAAGTCTGGTTTTCTTCCCAGTACTTCTGCCATTTCTTTTCAATTTTTTTATGATTATATTTGGTCATGCTTTTCAATTAGCTTTATGATTATCTCCTGCATAGACTCCATAAAATTCGCTGGGTTTAAGCTCTTAATCTCTAACCACTCTGGCTTTTCCGCTTCTTCATCCATTTCTAGAATCTCTGCTTCTGGTGCAAAGATAAAACTTGTTGGTTCACAGAAGTAAAAAAATAATATCCCGTGGAAAGATTCATTGGAAGGATTGTAATACCAAAATTGTTCTTTGAAATAGAAAAAATCTTTTACAATAACATCAATACCAGTTTCTTCTTTTACTTCTCTAACAAGAGCATCTGCTATTTTTTCTCCTAAATCAATTCCTCCCCCTGGTAAATGAAATTTTTTGGCATTGCGACTATTCACAACAAGCAACTTTCCGTCAGATATAACCAACCCATATACCGAAGGTCGAAAAACCAATTCATCAGATGGTTTTAATATAGTCTCTCCATATAATGTTAAACACTCAACCTGCTTCATAAATTTAGTTTAAACAGTTGCTTAGCGTTTTCAGTCGTTTGATTCTCTACTTCATCGAATGAAATATTTTTCCACTCGGCGATTTTCTCAGCTACATATTTTACGTAGGCCGGCTCATTTTGCTTACCACGGAATGGAAGAGGTGCAAGGTATGGGCAATCGGTTTCAAGGATGATATTTTCAAGCGGAATATTTTTGACTACTGCCTCAGAGTTACCCGTCTTATCAAAAGTAATAATACCATTAAGTCCGAGGTAACCGCCAAGATCCACAAACTTTTTTGCAATTTCAAGCGTACCAGTAAAACAATGAATTTCAAACCGTAAAGTTGGGTCCTGTAACTTATAACTTGAAACTATTGCGAGCACATCTTCGTATGCATCCACGGCCTCTGGGCTGGGACGACAATGCACAACCAAAGCCTTGTCTGTTTCTAAGGCTAAATCTATTTGCTGTTTAAATACTATTTGTTGTTTTTGTTTAATACCTGCAATATCAGGTTGGCCACTAAGTCTAAAATAGTCCAACCCACATTCCCCTATCCCAACAACTCGCGGATTTTGCGCCAGCTGTTTATAGGCCTCGGGATCAAACTGTTCTTCACGTGAACGAAAATGGCTTTCCTCTTCATCTACTAAATGCTGATATGTGTGCTCAGGGTGCAAGCCAATAACTGCCCAAACATTTTGCTGATATATCTCCAACATAGACACTGCTTCTCTGCTTGTGTCTATTTGTGTGCCAACGTTGATAACACCGATACCACTATCCAAAGCGCGTTGCATCACGGCATCACTTTCATTCTTATACCCGCTAAATTGTACGTGTGCGTGTGTGTCAATTAACATATTTACTCAACTCTCGGAAACAACCGTGGGATATTTTCTAAAGTTGGATCCTTCATTACTTTCAAAATCTTCTCCGCAGTTTCTGGCATAAACGGTTGCAGTAATTTTGAAACTCGAGCAAGTTCAATTAATAAATCATGAATAATTTTTTGGCCCGTTTCCACGTCCACCTTTATAACCTTAAAGGGTTCTTCTTTCTGTATTTTTTTATCCATACTCGAAATAAAATCCCAAATAATATCAGCTGAATTTTTTATTTCATGCTTATCCAAATGCTCAGAATATGAAGCGAAATCAAACTGCTCTAGACTTTGCCAATTTTCTTGACTCAGCTTAATGTCATTACTAATGGCCATCTTCATAATTCTACTCACTAGGTTTCCCAGGCCATTGGCTAAATTTGCATTATAACTTTCTTTAAACTTGTCCCAAGTAAAATCTGAGTCTTCAAAAGTATTCGCTTCTCGAGCCACCCAGTACCTTAGACTATCTACCCCATACTTTTCTACAATCTCAAATGGATTAATCACATTTCCTAAACTCTTGCTCATTTTTTGGCCATCGCTTTCAATAAAACCATGGATGATAATTTGTTTTGAGTTTGGTAAACCCGCAGCCATAAGCATTGCTTGCCACATTGCCGACTGTTGACGTAGATTATCTTTTCCCGCAATTTGTATTCCAGGCCAGTAACCATTAAAATCAGCTACTTCCGGCCAACCTAACGTTGAAATATAATTTACCAGAGCGTCAAACCAGACATACATGACTTGAGCATCATCGCCAGGCACAGGCACGCCCCATGGCATTTTTTCCTTTAATCTTGAAATGCTAAAGTCAGTGAGCCCTGCTTCAACAAACTTTTTAATTTCGTTAAAACGAAAATCTGGTACCACAAAATCAGGATTTTGTTGATATAAGTCTAAGAGTTGCTTTTGAAACTTTGAAAATAAGAAAAAATAATTCTCTTCTTCAATTAATTCAATTTCCAAATTTGGATGAATTGGGCATTTGCCCTCTACTAAGTCTGAGTCGGTCTTTTCTAATTCACAACCCACGCAATACTTTACACTGTAATTTTTCTTTTCAATATAACCATTGTCATTACAGCGTTTCCAAAATTCCTGAGCTGCTTGTTTGTGATGCGCATCTGTAGTGCGGATAAAATGCAAGTCTTCAAACAAATTTAACTTATCTTTCAGTTCGCGAAACTTCTCGGCATACTCATCTACATAGGTTTGTGTGTCTTTACCTTGCTCAAGGGCTTTTCTATGTATTTTCGAACCATGTTCATCTGTGCCCGTGTTGAAATAAACGTCTTTGCCTAAAAGCTTTTGGTAACGCGCAATTATATCTGCTTGAATAATTTCTAACGCAAACCCCAAGTGAGGCTCCGCATTTACATATGGCAAAGTTGTAGTAATATAAAATTTTTGAGAGGGATTTGTCATAGAATATAAATAAAAGCTCTAAGATGAGCCCTTTTATTATAGCCTTTTTGCGATAAAAAACAACTGGCACTCTAAACTAAATCAGAACGCCAGCATAGCCAATAAAATTACTTTTTATACTTAAAAATTTAAGGTGTGTGTGGGGTATTAGGGCGAGATGCAAATTCATTAATCACCACAGTAAAGGCACCAACCAAGGGGACTGCCAAAAGCAAGCCCAACACTCCTGCAAGCTTAAAACCAATCAACAACGCTAACAAAACAGCTAAAGGAGACACGCCCACGGTCTTTTCCATAACTTTTGGCACCAGCACATAACCTTCAACTTTTTGAATAATAATATAGAGAACCAAAACCGCAATTGCTAAAGCTGGGTTTTGAATAAAGGCAAAAAAGATTGCAGGCACTGCCGAAACAAATGGACCAATGTAAGGAATGACTTCAAGTAATCCTGCTAACAATGCTAAAAATAAAGCGTACTTAACACCGAGCAAACTCAAACCTAAAAATGTCATCAAAAATATTGACACACTAAGTATTAATTGTCCGAGCAACCAAAGACCCATCTTTTTTTGGATGGAGTCTACCAAACCCATGGTAAATTCTTGGTAGTGTGGTGGAACTAGTGAACGGATAAATTCGCGCATCCCCTTTTCTTCTGCAACCAAATAAAAAGAAATGACCAAAACTGTAATAAAAGTAAAGAACCCATTAAAAACTCCGACTGTGCGGTTAAGCACAGACTCACCACCATTAACTGTACTAAAAATTTGTTTTATCGCATCGCCCAAGTCTATACCGCCCATTAACTCATTCACCACTGGAAACTGCGTTCGAAACTGCTCAGTGTACTGTGGCAAGTTCTCTGAAAGTAATGAAAACTGGCTAAGCACTGGCGGAATAAGAAGCGAAACAACAGCACCAGCAACCCCCAAAACAATGACATATACCGCAAGCACACTGGCTGCCCTTGGAACTTTGCGTAATTTAAAATAACGCACAAGTGGCTCCATGGCTGAAGCAAAAATAATTGACAGTAATAAAATCACAATTATATCGCGGATCAACCACAAAAATACCAACGCTAAAGCTACCCCAAAAACTTTGAGAATAATCTTTGTTGAATTTTCTAAGTCAGAATATTTCATAAAAGCAAAGTACTTAGTGCTCAGTCCTTAGTACTTATTATACAGGAAAAGAAAAAACCCAGCCACTATACTGGGTTTTCCTCTTTAGATTCAAGATCGTGCTTTGCGAGCTCTAATTGAGCATCCAATTTTTGTAAACCTTCTAAACAATAAGCTTTAATTTGTTCTCTTAAAAAATCGGACAAACCTTCTGTTTGTAAGTCTCGAATTAAAATCTCTTTGATCGTTTGATCGAGATCTGATTTTTCTATCAAACGGGTAATGCGTTGAATTTTTTCGTCCATAAATTATTTTATTATCTCCTCTTCTTGTCCACTAACTTCCCGCAATAGTTCAGTTAAATTATTAACGGCTTTTTCGCGATCAACTGGATTGTAATCTCCAGGAAAAGCTTCTGTTTTATAACCACGGCGCAGAGCCTCTGGTAAGAAATTTTCTGAGGAATTCATTTTGGCCTTTCTTTTTATTTCACTTTGTCACGCAAAGCTTTTAGTAACTTAATGTCTAGCTCAACTTTATCATGCTCTGTTTCCAAAATCAAGGGGATTTTCAGCTTTTTTTTCTTAAAATAACTTAAAATCGCTTGAAAACCACTTTTTCCTATTTTTCCTTCATCAATATGCTCATGCCTGTCCTTATGACTACCAAACTCTACCTTGGAATCATTAACGTGCGACATCTTTAAAAAGTCCAAACCTATAACTTTATCAAATTTATTGAACGTTTCAATTACAACTTTCTCTGTTCTAAGATCATAACCACTGCCAAAAGCATGTTGGGTGTCAAAACAAATTCCGCCGAACGTCTTGAATTTCTTAAGAGGCTTCATTAATATGGCTAACTCTTCAAAAGTATCACCAATAACCTGACCTGCGCCAGCAGAAATCTCAATAAGCAATTTAGTACTGCCTTTGTAACCTTTTAGAACTTCCAAAAGTCCGCTTTGGGCTTGCTTCATGCCTGCTTTTTCACCTAGATCCTTAAAACTACCGGGATGGAACATTACATAGTCAGCGCCGAGCAAACTTCCCCGCTCCAACTCTGTTCGGATGATAGCAATTGAACCGTGGTACGTACGTGGATTACTAGAACCAAAATTGATAATGTATGGCGCGTGAATTACAAACTGCTCAAAGTTGTACTTTTTCATTTCAGCTTTAAACTGGGTAACTATCTCAGGCGTCAGTTCTGCCACTGGCCCACCATGAGGACTGCGAGAAAAAATTTGAAAAGTCTCGCAATTAAAATCCGCCGCATTTTTAGGCGCGTTCCAAATTCCACCAGCGATAGAAACATGACAACCGATTTTAGACATTTAGACTTTTAATAACTTTTTAAAAGGCGTAGATTTTTTATAGGGGCCGATGATTGCTAAGGTCATTAAGTTTTTTTGGAAAATATCATTCGCGACTTTTTGAAGGTCACGGGCAGTAACTTTATCAATTTTAGCAAAATACTCCTGTGGAGTTTCCATCTTTTTATTAAAAGCCGCTGACTCCAAATACCAATCAAGTCGTGACTGGTTGTCTTCTAACATTAAAATTGTATGCCCTTTAATATATTCTTTGGCTTTTAATAACTCTCTGTAGTCTACCAACTCTGTTTTCATTTTCGCCAGTTCTGAAAGAATAACCGAAATGGCTTCTTCAATTTTTGGGACTTGCACCCCACTGCGCACATTAAAAACTCCAGTATCTTGATAATTACCCGAGGAAGCACGAACATAGTAGGCAAGGCCCCTGCGCTCTCTAACTTCTGTGAACAAGCGACTACTCATTCCCCCACCCAAAACCGCAGACAAAACATTTGCCGCGTAATTGCGCTTGTCATTGAAATTAAAACTTTTGAAGGCCAAAACCAAATGCGCTTGTTCAGTTTGCTTGAACTGCACAGCTAAGCGTGGTGAGTTTTGAGCATCACGGGCTTTATCCCATTTGTGGAAAGAACTTTTTTTAACTTTCAGCCAATGTTTGCGAATTAGGCTGTCCACTTTTTTAGTGTCAAACTTTCCCGAAATACCAAGGAGCATATTTGGGGTTTGGTAATGACGCTTTAAGTAACTAGTAAACATTGCGCGAGAAAACTTTGTGACAGTTTCGCGCGAACCAGCAATATCTCTTCCAAGAGCATCTTTTGGCCACATGGTTTCTTCTGAAAGATTTTCCACCGAAGCCATTGGACTGTCTTTATACATATTAATTTCTTCAACAATCACGCCTTTTTCGCGTTTCAATTCTTGAGGGTCCAACAAGGGTTGTTGAATCATGTCTGTGAGAATCTCGAAGATCAAAGGCAAATGCTTGCTGTCAGCCTTAATGAAATACTGCGTATGTTCTTTGCCAGTATTTGCGTTCATTTCACCGCCAATTGCGTCAACCAGCTCAGAAATAGTTTTTGCATTTGGATACTTTTTTGTTCCCTTAAACAGAAAATGTTCCAAAAAGTGAGAAATCCCATTTTCCTTTCCTGTTTCACTTCGGGAACCAGTTTTAACAAAAAAATCCACCACAACACTTTCGGCATCGTGACTAGGGACTAAAACGACTGTTAATCCATTTGGTAAAACTTTTTTGATGTATTTCATAGGAAATAGTACTTAGTACCTAGTACTGAGTACTTAGGCGTTTAATTTGTCTTGAAGGAATTTTGATAAATCGGCTATAGCTACACGCTGTTGCTCTGCAGTATCGCGATCGCGAATTGTGACAGTATCATTTTCCAAAGTGTCGAAGTCTACAGTAATACAATAAGGTGTACCAATTTCATCTTGACTATAATAACGCTTACCTACATTTCCACGGTCGTCCCAAGCGATTAAATAATCTTTACGCAAGTCATCGTAAATTGCTTTAGCTTTAGCCACTAATTCAGGCTTATTTTTTAACAAAGGAAATACAGCAGCTTTGTAAGGTGCTAGTTTTGGTGGTAGTGCTAACCACACTCTTTTTTTATCTGCCTCTCCCTGCTCTTTATAATGCTCACAAAGTAAAGCTAAAAATGAACGATCGACGCCGAGCGATGGTTCGATAACATGAGGGAGGAATTTTTCACCAGATTCTTCATCCAGATATTCTAAACTTTCGCCACTAGCTTTTTGGTGACTGCTTAAATCAAAGTCACCACGATAAGCTAAACCGTATAATTCTTTTGTACCAAATGGAAACTTATATTCAAAATCAATAGTTCTCTTACTGTAGTGAGCGCGTTCTTCTTCTGGAACTTCAAGTTCATGGATATTTTGCATGTCTAAGCCCAAATCTTGTTCCATCCAAGAAATCATATCGGCGCGCCACGCTTCGAAAGATTTTTCCCATTGACTTTCTGGGATAAAATATTCAATTTCCATTTGCTCAAACTCGCGTGTTCTAAACACAAAATTACCAGGAGTAATTTCATTTCGAAATGCTTTTCCAATTTGAGCAATACCAAACGGAAGCTTTTTTCGAGTTGTTCCTAAAATACTTTTAAAATCTACAAAAATCGCCTGTGCAGTTTCTGGCCGAAAATAAGCAACATTAGCCTCTTCTTCTGCTGGACCAATAAAAGTTTTTAACATTAAATTAAACTGCTTGGCTTCCGTAAAAGTATTTTCCTTTTTACAATTTGTGCAAGCAACTGTTACATCAATTTGGTCTGCGCGAAATCTTTCATGACAATTCTTGCATTCAACAAGAGGATCAGTAAAAGTTGCTAAGTGCCCGCTTGCTTCCCAAACTTTTGGATTCATAACTAAAGCAGCGTCTAAACCAACCATATCGTCACGCTGATGAACAAAACGCTTCCACCATAAATTCTTAATGTTGTTTTTTAGCTCAACACCAAGAGGTCCGTAATCCCATGAGTTGGCCATCCCACCATAAATTTCACTTCCGGGAAACACAAATCCACGGCGCTTACAAAGGCTAACTATTTTATCCATCAAATCTTGTTCGGCCATATTTTTCAATATAAATGATACTGTAGTATAACAAAAAAGCCGTAATTACGGCAAATTTGTTTTTAAAACTTTAATTTTTGCAAAAGTAGCCTTTGCCTATTTTATGACCTCAAAGGTCCGAACAAGATCTAAAACATGTTCGTAAAGATAGCACTGTGTTGTCTGGTAGCTATTGCCTGCACCTTTAGTTGGACAATCTTGTCCCTTGGTAATAGCAAAAGTGTAACTAGAATTTTCGCCCAAATATTCACCAACGTATCCATCCAGACCATCATCACCAAACTTATTTAATCTAATACTAGTATCAGAAAGGTGTGTATTAGCCTGTGCCCATTTTGCCGGGTAAACCAAAACTCTAAAAACTTCAAAATCCCCATCCCAATTTGTCCCTGTTGTGGGAACTGTAAAACCAAGATCGATTCCGCCAGAGTTTTTTATAATGTTTGGAAACTCAATAACTTTATAGCCAACATATTCTTTTGGTAAAGTTAAACCAAAACCATATTTCGTATTTTTATAACTCAGCGTGTTTGGTTTTGTTGTGGAAGGAACTGTGTTTGTCGAGCCTTTAGTATCTGCAACTGGGATATTTGAATTGAGTGGCAAAGTATTTACTGTTTGGTTAGGATTGCTTTGCGAATATAATTCTTGCAAGTTTTGATTCTCGTTCCAAATCACAAGCAAAACTACTGTCAAAGTGACGACCAATAAACCAAGTAATAAAGTTAGATTTTTGTGTGTTGATTCCATATATTTTTAGCGTGGACTTACCCATTCTGAAGGAACAAGATAAAACCCTGAATCAGAAAAGTCTTCAAAAGTATGCTGAGTTGGCCATTTCCTACTTAATGTCACTTGAATTTTCCACCGCTTACTAGTATCAACATTACTTGGAACAGTCCAAGCAAGCTCATTGCGTCCACCTATACTTACTACTCTGTCTGCGATTACAGAATAATATTGATTACTATCAAGTGTATCGCCCCGAAAAAGTACTTTCGCATAAACTGGTTCTGAAGTATTAACATCCTGATTCCAAGCAACAATAATTTTATTACCCTGCGTGATTTTTTCACCACCATTTGGATAAGTAACAGAAACGTTTGGTGCGATAGTTGGCAGACCATCATTAATCATTGTAAAGGAACTATCAGAATAATCAGTACCTACCCTACCTAAATTTGGTGACCATAAATATAAATAATAATTATGAGCATCGTAACCCCCGCCGATTCCAGATGGAATCGCCCAAGTATACTCATTTTCTCCAGGATAACTAGTAATTGTATTTGCAATATTATAAATAGTTCCCCCATACATCCCAATTTTTAAATCAAACCTAATTTCAACTGGACTGTCATAATTTTGAATCCATTTAATTGAATTACCTTCAGATCCAGCATATAACGTTTCTCCACCATTTGGGCTCAAAATAATAAAAACTGGCTCAGGACCTGAAGAAGCGTCGCTTTTTAATGGATTAATATCCAAAGTTCTTAGAATAAAAAAGCCGCTACCAATAACAATTCCGGCAATCACAACTGTTATGACTTGCCAATTATACTTATGAGTTTTGACCATGTATTTTTGTTTCTTTGTTCAAAGTGTTAATCACTCTGAGTTATTTTATCTTCACTAATATTATAACACGATAAATACAGGGAAAAGTCAAAAAGTGGATAACTACTTTATTTGCTAAAATCTTTCACAATACATTAAATTTTGATGTAAATCAAATCTCTTCTTGCTCCGTTGGAGCATAAACATTTTTGCTTTTAAAATCTTCTAATTTTTTAGCAAAATCTTTAAAATGTTCTGAGTGTATGCCAAGATTCTGAGCCGATTTTCTAAGCTTAACTGCTATTTTTCTAAATATTTGCTCTATGCGGCTCGCCTTAACATCGTACCGCAAGGCAATTTCTAGAAAATCTTTATCATCATACAAAAATGCTTTGATAATTTCTTCTTCTCTTTTAGTAAGAGTGGCTCCATTGATAATTTTTTCCAGCCCATCTCTATTCAAACGTTGTTCTGTTGTTTGTTCTGCCGGTACACTGGTTTTTTCCAAAATTTTTGGATCAATTGGATAGACTTCTCCGTCATCTTCTGGAAGACTTTCTGGAAACTCCGTATATTCTTTTTCTCTAATACGTGCATGACGTGGACTGTAAAATGGGCGTGCTGCGTATTGACTAAAATATTTAGAAACTACGTTTTTTGCATTGATTACTAAATACGTCTTGAGCTGACGTTCATTAAACTTTTCTTGATCAGGAAATTGATTAGGATGACGAATGTAATTTAAAAAGGCCTGGTGAAGTAAATCTTCTTCGAGTTCCTTTAAATTCGCAGGCCGATAATCATATTTCTCTGCTAAGTGATTAACTTGCCTCCCAATTACCGTGCGAAGGTACTTTGACCACCGTTCATATAAAGTACCCAAGATCTCTGATTCATCTGGTGTTAATGGTCGATCTTTTTCCTTAGGTTCTAATTTCGCTTCCTCTGCTGGCTGCTCTAGGCCCTTCTCATGCATCTCACTATCAAAAGAATGTTTTATTTCCGACATAATTTCATTTTTAATATACTTTATGATAACAAAAAAGCTGCTATGGGAGCAACTTTTTGTCGGTATAGTCTTTATAGCTTTCCAACATATCACTAAAATAATCATAAGTGATAGCTGTGCGGATTTTTTCCATCAAATTTAAATAAAACCGCAAGTTATGCATGGTGGCCAAGCGCACACCCAGCATTTCGCCGCTAGCAAATAAATGCCTCACGTAGGCGCGCGTATGGTTTACACAGGCATAACAATTACAAGAACTGTCTATAGGTGTAAAATCTTCCTTGTAAGCCTCAAGCCGAATATCAATAGTCTCATAACCTTCCTTGCCATCTTCTGATCGCTTTGCTACGTATAATCTACCATGGCGAGCTTCGCGCGTGGGAATTACACAATCAAAACTGTCGCAGCCGCGACTGACTGCTTGCACAATATCAAAAGGCGTACCCACCCCAAGCAAATGCTTAGGTGCATTTTCTGGCAAATGTGGGATTGCTGACTCCACAGCTAACATCATTTCTTCATGTGGCTCACCCACGGCCACTCCACCAATTGCGAACCCTTCAAAACCGAGCTCTACCATGTCTTTGGCTGAGCGCTCTCGCAAATCTGGAAAACTTGCACCTTGCACAATCCCCCACAATTTTTGTCCAGGATTTATTGGATCGCCGTCTCGAAGCATTCTTTTATGTTCCGCTACAGCCCGCTCGGCCCACCGCTTTGTGAGAGATATAGATTCTTTGCTCCTGGCATGCTCAAAAGGAAATCCTGGGAAATCGTCTAAAATCAGCGCCGTGTCACTTCCCAAATTTATTTGAATATCAACAGATTTTTCCGGTGACAAAATTTCTTGTCGACCATCCAAATCAAATTGAAAAAGTACTCCAGCTTCCATGACTTTTCGCATCTTCGCAAGTGAATAAACTTGAAAACCACCCGAGTCCGTAAAAATCGGCCCTTTCCAGTTCATAAACTTGTGCAGGCCCCCAGCTTTATAGATAAGACCGTCACCAGGGCGTTGCCATAAATGATAGGTGTTAGCAAGAATCATTTCGCTCCCCCAAAATTTTAACTCTTCACTCGTAACAGTTTTAACAGTTCCCTTTGTACCAATAGGCAAAAACACAGGCGTCTGGACATCACCATGACCTGTATGAATAACCCCTGTGCGAGCTTTTGTAACTCGATCTTTTTTTACAATCTCAAAGTAGTCCATATACATAACTGTCATCCCAAGCGCAGTGAAGGATCTCAAAGATTCTTCGTCTTCGCCTCAGAATGACAGTGGTTGTTACTATTATATTAGCGATCAAAGTTCCGGCGAGGTGGACGACTACCACCACTACCGCCGCGACTTCCACCACTTCCGCCACGGAAACCGGCGCGTGGTGCTGGGCGACTGCCCCGGTCAAAACTGCTAGAAGCTCCTGCAGCCAATTGTTCTGGTGTCGCTTCTGGCGCGAAGGGTTTATGAGTTAAATTAATTCTGCCCATTTCATCAATTTCACTAACTTCAACTTTCAAATGTTCGCCAATTTTTACAACATCCTCAACTTTAGCAACATGATAGTTTGCAAGCTGGGAAATATGGACCAAGCCTTCTTTTCCAGGCAAGACTTCAACAAAAGCACCAAAGTCCATAATCCGAGTAACTTTTCCTTCAAACACTTCGCCCGCTTCAACTTCACGGACAATATCTTTAATCCACTGTACAGCCTTTGCGCTCGACTCGCTATCAGTAGAAGTAACCATAACTAAACCGTCGTCTTCAATGTCAATTTTAACACCGGGACAGCTGGCGATAATTTCATTGATAATTTTTCCGCCCGCTCCAATAACTTCGCGAATTTTGTCTGGCTTAATAGAGAAACTAGTAATGCGTGGGGCGTATGGAGATAAGTCTGGTCGTGGAGCACTAAGAGCCTCTTTCATTTTAGAAAGAATATGAATACGAGCTGGCTTTGCTTGATGAAGTGCTTGCGCTAAAATTTCAGGAGTCAAGCCTTTAACTTTAATATCAAGTTGAAGCGCTGTAATTCCAGTGTCGTTTCCGGTAACTTTAAAATCCATATGGCCGTTGAAATCTTCAATCCCGGCAATATCAGTAAGCACTTTGAAATTTTCCGGATTAGATTCATCCATAACAAGTCCCATAGCGCAACCGCCAATTATTTCTTTGATAGGGACACCTGCGTCCATAAGTGACAAAGTACTGCCGCAAGTCGAAGCCATAGAAGTTGAACCATTGCTCGACATTGTCTCACTTACAAGCCTCATTGTGTAAGGAAAATCTAATTGTTCGGGAAGCACAACTTCCACTGCGCGTTCAGCGAGAGCGCCGTGACCAACTTCGCGTCTGCCTGGGCCACGGTTTGGCGAAACTTCACCAACACTGTAACCAGGAAAGTTGTAGTGATGAATATAGCGTTTGGCACGACCTTCACTTGGGTCTTCCATGCCATCGAGTGTCTGTTCGTCACCTTTGCTACCAAGCGTAACTACTGTCAGCACTTGAGTTTCACCACGAGTAAACAAAGCCGAGCCATGAGCACGGGGCAAGATGCCGACTTGTGCTGTTATCAGACGAGTCTCATCGAGTTTTCGGCCGTCCACACGTCGTTCATTTTCTAAAATTTGCTTTTGCTGATATTTCTTTAAAATTTTATCAACAGAATCGCGAGCTTCTTTAGCAAAATCTATTTTAGCTCCAGAAACCAGCAAATCGCCCAACTTGCTTTCTACGTGAGCTAAAACTTCTTTTTCTAAAATACCAATATTATTATCTCGAGCTTCTTTAGTTGATACGTAAACCGCGGCTTCAATTTTATCGTCTGTCAAAAAAGTTTTTACAGCTTCAAAAACTTCTGAGTTTAACTCATGCAAAACTGGTTCGATTTTTGCTTTACCAATTTGCTTTTGAAAATCAATCTGCACGTCACACAAAGTTTTTAAATGTTGCTGTGCAAATTTTACACCTTCAACAATTTCATCTTCGGTTACTAAATTTGCCCCAGCTTCCACCATAATAATGTGTTCGGCTGTACCGCAAACCACTAAATCCATTGTGCTGGTCAAGCGTTGTTCTTGGCTTGGATTAACAATGTATTGACCGTCTACTTTTCCAACGCGGACACTTGCAACAGGGCCTTCAAAAGGAATATCGGAGATATGTAAGGCCATCGCTCCAGCGTTTACCGCAACCATATCAGGATCATTAACACCATCCACCGACAAAACAGTTGTTACAACTTGGACGTCGTTACGCATATTGCTTGGAAACAAAGGGCGCAGTGTTCGGTCAATAACGCGACCAGTTAAAATGGCTTCGTCTGTTGCCCGACCTTCACGCTTAACCCAGCGGCTTCCCTTAATTTTCCCTGCTGCATAAAGTCTTTCTTCATAATCCACAAGCAATGGAAAAAAATCCATCCCTTCACGAGGCTGTTTTTTGAGTACTGTGGTCGCTAAAACAATTGTGTCCCCTAACCTAGCCAAAACAGAACCATTTGCCTGCTGAGCAAGCTGGCCTGTTTCAAAAGACCATTGGTTTCCACCAACATCACAAGTAATTTTCTTACTTTCCATATTATTTCCTTATTTATAGATACACTGTTTTTATTTCAAACGTCATTCTGACCGCAGAGAAGAATCTTTGAATCTCTTGCAGAGATCCTTCGCTTCGCTCAGGATGACAGTACAATGCATCTAATTAATTTATTAAAACAACATGGAACATGAATCATGTGTTGACCCATGTTCCATTATTATAGAGGGATTAATTACTAGTGTCTTTCTTAAGTTTCAACTTATCGGTAATTTTGTCGTATCGCTTGGCGTCTTCACCTTTCAAATAGCGAAGAAGGCGGCGGCGGTTTCCAACCATTTTTAGCAGACCTCTGCGGGAATGGTTATCTTTGCGATGAATCTGCAAGTGATCAGAAACACGCTTGATTTCTTCTGTTAAAATCGCAACCTGCACTTCAGGGCTTCCAGTATCATCTTTATGAATCCGATACTTTTTTATTAAATCGTCTTTTTCCTTGTTGGTTAACATAATTATTCCTTTATTCGAGATGGGCTGTTAACTTCCCATCCGTACATTAATTGTTTTTATTATACCTTATTTCAGTTTTTTTTGCAAGTAACTAACAAACTCCCATGCGACATTATAACCAGATAATTTTTCAAAATTCTGGAAACCAGGCCAACGGTTTACTTCTAAAACAAATAAATTCCCTCTCTGGTCTTCAAGGATGTCTACCTTAGCCAGTTCTCTGCCTAACACGCGCGCCGCACGTTCGGCTAATGCAACGACCTTCTGTATTGTGTCATTCCAGCGAAAGCTGGAATCCAGAATTGTACGATCATTCATACTGGATCCTGAATCAAGTTCAGGATGACACACAGTGTAATTGCTAAAATCCGGACGAAAACTACTACCGGATGTTTTAATTTTCAAAACCACAGGCAAACTTGCATAGCCTACTGTCATGACTTTATATTCATATTGCGCTTCTATAAATTCCTGTACTAATAATTCCTCAGGTGGATATTTTTGCAAAACTCGATCGTAATCCTCTTTTGTTCTTATTAAATAGACATGCTGACCACCAAAACCATAAACCCATTTAAGGATAAATGGGTACGCTGGTGTGTCATCCTGACCGGAGTGGAAGGATCCCTCGCCTCCCGCTCGGGATGACAATAAAACAGTTTTAGGAATGGCAACTTCGTGTTGCATCAAAGTCTTGTACACTCCCCATTTTCCAAAACCATCCGTAGCTCTAATTATATTTGCATCAACTATTGGTTTTCGTAGATGTGCGAACCGTAAGGCTAATTCAGTAACTGCGGTTTGATATGGGTAAGATTGACGAATATACAAACCGCTATATTTTGAAAGCTTTACTGAAAATCGCCTTGCAGCCAAATCATTGACGTCAAAAAAAACACCAGGCAAACCTGCTTTTTTAAACTCTTCTTTAAGCCTTGCCGTGGCATAAACCTCTTTTGGGCTAATAATTAGAATTGCCATATCTACAAGTTTAGCGGAAAGCTTGGTATACTACTAGCAACAAGAGTGCTAAGTACTTAGTACTTAGTACTTAGTACTTTTATGCCAAAACCTGAAACAAACACAAAAAGACAGACAGAACTAGAACGGTATGTTATCGAATTCCTCGAGTACTGCGAAATTGAACGTAACCAAAGTCCAAAAACAATTCAAAACTATCATCACTATCTAGGGCGCTTTACCCAGTGGGGACAAGACCAAGGTATAGTTAAACCAAATCAAATTACACTCGAACAAGTCCGCTCCTATAGGCTTTTCCTTAACCGGTTTATTGACGACCATGGTAAGCGTTTAAAAATACTCACTCAAAGCTACCACATTATCGCTCTTCGCGCATTTTTAAAATATTTAATCAAACGAGATATTGAAACTTTAGCGCCAGAAAAAATCGAACTGGCAAAAAATCCTACGCGAGAAGTCAGCGTCCTTGAACATGACGACGTTGGCCGACTAATAAAAGCTATCGACTCTGAGGAAACAGAACTCTTGAGGCTTCGTGACAAAGCAATTTGCCTAACCCTCTTTTCCAGTGGCGTCCGTATTTCCGAATTAGTTAGCTTAAAACAAAAAGGTGTCAACTTAGACCGCGGTGAATTTACGGTCCGTGGTAAAGGCGATAAACTCCGACTCGTCTTCATTTCCCCAGACGCTATTTTAGCTATAAAAAACTACTTAAAAAAACGAAGTGACAACAATCCAGCTCTTTTTGTCAGTCACACTAAAATTGGTAACACGGTGACAAAGCAAATGGAAAGTTTTTCTGGGAGTACGTTTGAAAACAACGCCCGCGAAAAATCTCCCGGACTGACTGCCAGAAGTGTGCAACGGCTGATAAAAAAATATGCGATGCTTGCAGGAATTATGAAAAAAGTTTCTCCCCATACTCTCAGGCACAGCTTTGCCACAGATCTCTTGCAAAATGGCGCAGATATTCGCAGTGTCCAAACTCTACTTGGGCACGCCTCCATTACCACCACCCAAATCTACACCCATATCACTAACCAAGGCTTGCGTGACATCCACAAAAAATTCCACAACAAAAAATAAGGGTAGCTTTAAGAAAACAGTCTGATACTTCACTGTATCAGACTGTTTTCTTAAATTCTACTTTAATATCCTTGGCATATCCCAGTGTGAGTGTTTGTACTTCGACAAATTTGTCGCAACAAATCATTGTCAGCGTTCGGGTCACTATTATATCCTGGGGAATCTGCTCCTACTGATCCGCCGCCTGGACCACAATACATATTATATGTGTTATAAAGATTCCATAAATACGTAATGTCATCGTCTGTTGTCTCGTAATTAGGATTATCATTAATAAAATTATACTGATGTGTTCCAGCTTGATCTAAAGCATTGCAAAATTCTGCATCAGGAGCTCCACAAGTCTCTATAAATGCAGCGATTCTTTCGCCTAACTCACCTGCATTTCCTATCTCATACTGCAAATTACCAAACCTAGAATCTAGATAATCCCGCATTGCTTCGCAAGTCGCGGGCCCCTGCCCATTTGCTATTACAGTGCTGCCTCCAAAAGTTGGAGTACCACTAACCCCAGTTGCTAATTGACTAGTAGTAGCGACTACTGCTCTTTTTGCAGCAAAAGTCTGAAGTCCATTTATCCTACTTCCAAAAGTGGCTAGAACAGATAGCAACAAAGCAGCTATCGCTATTGTCCAAAGTAATATATCTTTTTGTTTCATTTCTTTTGTATAAATAATCTTAAATTTATTATACCTTATACCTTAAAAAATCCCAAACCCCCAAAATTTAGCTATCCCTATATAAAACCAAAAACGTAAAGCTCATACTATGAAATTGATTGCTGCTTAGCGTATTCCAAGGCACCATACAAACCTGCGTCGTCCCCAAGCTTAGCTATTAAAACTGGCGGAATTTTAAGTTCCTTGGGAAAAACTTGCTCCATTGCCAAAGTTACTTGCTGGACTGAAAAATGATTGCTAAAAGTCACTCCCCCTCCAAGGACCACAACATCCGGTTGCCAATGCTGGCAGACATGCACCAAGCCTTGCGCTAAATTATTAACAACATCATCCCATACCGCCTGATCTGTCAATTTGTCTGCCGTAATTCCAAATCGCTTTGCTAAATTCTTTCCAGATATTAACTCCTCTAAATCATTACCACTTTCATCAATTATTTGTAAACCAACTTTATAACTCAAACCTTCCTCGTCAATTTTTCCATTTTCAATTCTCACGCCGCCAACACCAGTACTAATAGTAATGTAAGCCACCACATCATATCCAACGCCGCTGCCAAGCACTGCCTCTCCAAGGCCTGCTAAAACGGCATCATTGTGTAACAAAACTGGAGCTTTAAAAATTGCCCCTAGCGATTCTGAAATTGGGTGGCCCACCCATTCAGGCAAATTCCGCGCTACTAACAATTCCGTGTTTCCATCATTTAGTCCCCCAGGAAGACCACCAACAACTATGTTGTAGTCTTGTTCCAGCTCATTTTTATAACTTTCAAAAATTTTAACGCCGTCTGCAAAATGCGCCGGTGTTGGGAAAGTTTTTTTATTAATCAACGACTGACCATCTGTCGAAGTAGCCAAACGCGTTTGTGTACCACCAATATCAAATAATAGATACATATAGAGTAGTTGCTAGGAACTAGTCACTTAATTTCTAAATACTTCTTTTGCAGCCTCTAGCATGCTTGAATCACCATGTTTAGCTTCAAGCCAGTACCACCATTCTACACCCCACAAATAATTTTCACTAAAACCAACACTCTTTGCATAATTAATATTGTCCGAAAAAATTTCTGGGTTCATTAATTCCTTTTGCTTTTCCACTGGCGAATCGAAAACCGTACTTTGATACCACGGCTCTGCTTGCAACTCAACTCCAATGATTGGTTTTTTCCACTGAAAGGTTTGTAAAATTCCACCGCGAATACGGTAAAATGCTGGCGGCAGTGGATAGGTAATATAACGCTCAAACCGACTATGGTAAACTGTGCGATACATTGTTGCACCAAAAACATCAGCCAAACTACCTGCATCATGCCAATTCCCCTTCTCTCCACTGTCCGTCAGTACAATTGGCCTAGTGTCTATACTTTTTACTAACGCGACTTCCTCAGCCACCAACTCATATCGCTTTGTCTCACAGTTGGGACCAAAATCAAAAAATGGCTCATTTTCTACTTGCCACGCAGAAATTGTCGCTTGAGTTTTAAAATGATTAACCGTTGTCTCAAGCATTGAAAGTAAAGCCTCTTGTCTTTGCACAGGATCTAGCTGTTCATACCAAGCGGGATGATGACACTCAGGCCAGCGTGGTTGTTTATGCCCAACGACAAGTAAAACTTTTACCTCTCGTTTTTCGGCTTCAGTAAGCATCCAATCCATTTGAGAAAAATTAAATTTTCCACGCTCCATTTCTAAATCTTCCCAATAAGCCATTAACCTAATCTTCTTTGGCTTTAATTCATCAAGCATTCGCAAATATGTTGCTTCTGCATTCAAGCCCAAATAGCTAGCAGTTCCCATTGAATAACTCACTCCCCACGTCATTTCTGAAGCTGGCTTAAAACGAAAATAAAAATAACCACCACCAATAATAGTAAAAATTAAAACTCCAAATATTATTTTTAGAATAATTTTTAAAAAGGTTCTCATATTGTTAATAGATATAAACCAAAACTAATAACTAACATTGCTGAAATTTTTTGCACTAAAATCGAAACACTAATTTTTTCTTTAAGGATTTTTGGGTACCACACAGACAAAATGCTTGTCAAAATTAGTAAAACAGCGAACTGCGTCCCTTGCAACGCGTTAACAATTGTCACGCTACCAATAGCTACAGCATAATTTTGCATAAAGCCAGAGGCCGCACCAGTCAGGCGTGTACTATAATATAAAAGTTTGTTCCCAGTTGAAACTTGCTTAGGAGCGTTAAAAATATAACCTCGAGCTTTTGGTGAAATCAAAAATGACAACGATGCCACAAAAAAACCTAAGCGCGTCCAAATGAGTCCGGATACAAAGTTACTCTGATCAAAAATATATTTAGTAACTACAGCGGAAAGCGCAAATAAAATTGCGGCAATAGTTGCGTTACCAAAAGCCTTAGCATGCCACTGACCTCTTTCGTAGCGAAAAGAAATTAAAATTGCCCCAAAAACCAAAAATGCAAAAGCGAAAAGTTGAGTGGTTGTAAGCCGTTCACCTAAAATTAAATAAGCAAATCCTAGTGTAAACAATGGGACTAGACCACCTTCAATTGGCAAAATTCGGGAAATGCTTGTTTGCTGAATCGCACGGTCAAAAAAATATAGAGCTACGGGAAAACAGGCTCCCCCAATTAAAGCAATGACAAAATTTTCCCAAGATAAAAAGATTAAGCCAAAAGGCGCTAAAACCCAAACCAAAGGTCCAGTGATACCCGTGTAAAAAGCATAAACTATTGGGTGCCTGACAACTTTAGACAACAAAAATTTATCAGCAACTCCATTGAAAGCCAAAAGAGAATATGCGCCTATTGCTAAAAATATTGAAAGTCCGATCATAAAACTTTAATTTGTTTAAAAATCTCTGCACTTGGTCTAACTTTACGCGCCAAAGTTTCATTATTCAATTCCACCAAACCAAACTTTGGCCCAAACCCGTCATGCCATTCGTAATTGTCCACCAACGTCCAATAAAAATATCCGCGTACATCGGCACCTTCATCCATAGCTTTTTTTGTCCACTCTAAATGCTCAAAAATAAAACGCTGTCGCATATCATCTCGGGCATTTGCAATCCCATTCTCGGTAATATAAATTGGTTTTTTGTATTGTTTTAAATCGAGCAACAAATGATAAATCCCCTCGGGATAAGTCCGCCAACCCATGTCTGACATGGGCTCAGTCGTATTTATATTCTGGTAGCCATGTTCCAAAGAAAATTTTACAACGTGAGAAAAATAATAATTTAGTCCAATGAAATCTTGGTAGTCTGCAATTTGATCTAAGAAAAAATGGTTGCCGAAATATTTCATAACAGCCACAGCAATCCTATCAGACCAAACACTTTTCCTAGCGGGTGCATCGTAAACATTATTTTGTGCGATTCCAATCTTACTACTTGGCCGGACTGCCTTTATCGCCTGATAAGCCGCTTTATGACATGCTATTAATCTAAAAATAATTCGGAGCGCCTGAAAATACTTTTTTTTAAATGGGGGGTGCAATGCCCAAATATGGGTCATTAACACATAAATTTGTGGTTCATTAATTGTGCACCACAGTTCAACTTCATCATCCAATTGTTCTACAACAAAAGCACAATATCGAGCGAATAAGTCGACTGCATTTGGTACCAAAAATCCACCGCATGAAGCCAGCCACCAAGGCAGGGTAAAATGCTGAAGCGTAACCATGCGCTTCAAACCCCGTTGCTTCATACTTTGCAAAACTTTACGATAATGCTCTACGGCCTCCATGTCCCAAGTTCCTGGCGTTGGCTCAATACGTGCCCACTCAATAGAAATGCGCATAGCGTTAAGACCAATGCTCTGTGCAATGGCAAAGTCTTCATCAAACCGATTGTAGTGATCTGTGGCAAGTCCAGACTTCGGTACTTTCCCAAGTTCTTCATAATGCCACCAGTCACTATTTTTATTATTCCCTTCAACTTGATGGGCGCTTGAAGCCGAGCCTAGCAAGAAGTCTTTTGGAAATTGTATTTCTACTTCTGGTTTGTAAGTCATTATTTATAGTATACACCCGTGAGCACTATTTCATGGCCAAAACACAACACCGCCCCTCAAAAATAAAGGGCGGTGTTAGTTTTCCTTTGTATGCATATCTAGACTTCAAATGAATGATTAAGTCCCTCCTAGATATACCATTGGTACTCATGCAAAATTCGCATGGGTTCGTCTAAGTTTTTCTGATAGTTATTTTGCGTGTCCTTACTATATGTAGACAATCCTGTCTCGCAGTAAGGACACTCCCCAGGTTTCTCCCTCCCGAAACCACAGACATCACACAAATACATATAAAACGATTTCATTTCACTCACCCCCTCTCGTGAATAATAATAAATCAAGTTTTATTAAAATGCGTAACCTCCCCTCTATACTTTAGGTCTACACCCAATTTATTGTATTGTAAAGAGCTTTAGTGGATAAAATAGTGTTAAAGGTATGGATATGATGTGGACAAATAAAAAAAATTCGCAAATAGCGAATTTTTTATGGTTTTTATGGTGACCTCGGCAGGGTTCGAACCTGCGACCTTCAGCTCCGCAAGCTGACGCTCTATCCAGCTGAGCTACGAGGCCTAATTTGGCCTAACTGACGACTTAACGCTTCGGCTATAAGTCGCAGTTTAATATTTGCGGAATAAAATCTATAAGTTATCTGTATGGTGACCTCGGCTGGGATCGAACCAGCGACCTAGAGATTAGAAGTCTCTCGCTCTATCCAACTGAGCTACGAGGTCATGATACCCATCGAGAAATTCTTAAAACAACTTTCAAATGCAATAAAACTAATTAATTTTAACACATATCTCTTCTATTTTCAAGTGCTAAGCCTTACTATATACTACCTATATGCAAGAACGCGTACAAAAATTTTTAAGCGAAGCAGGTCTAGCCTCCAGACGAAAATCTGAGGAGTATATTAAATCTGGCCAAGTTTCTATTAACGGCCACCGCGCCAAGCTTGGCGACAAAGTCGATCCAAGTGTTGATGTTATCAAAGTCTACGGCAAAGTCATTACTGCCTCCCCTACAAAAATCTACATCGCTCTAAATAAACCAAAAGGTTATGTTGTCAGCAAGCGTGACCCACAAGGTCGCAAAACTGTTTTTTCATTACTTCCTGAAGAGCTTCGCACAAAACTTTGGAATGTTGGGCGCTTAGATTTTGATACCGAAGGTCTGTTGATAATGACCAACGATGGTGACCTTACTCAACAACTCGCTCACCCTAAATACGAGCACGACAAAGAATACGAAGTAACTACCGACACTGAAGCTGTTCAAAATCAGCTTGATAAATTACGAGGTGGCGTAGAAATTGCAACAGGCAAGACTCACCCTGCTAAACTTCGAGTTCGAAATGGAAAAGTCTACATCACAATTCACGAAGGAAAAAAACGGCAAATTCGCCGTATGTTCGACGCAGTAGGTTTAGGCGTAAAAAACCTCAAACGCATTCGCTTAAGCAAACTACTACTCCCTAAAGATCTCAAAGCTGGCGCCTACATTACTATCAAAAAAGAAGACATCTTATAAACTAAACCCGAAAAGTATGGCAAGCAAATTGAACATCAAACGTTTACTAATTATCATTGTTGTCGCCTTAATTGCCACTGCTTGTGGTTTTTTAATTGTTGCAAAAAAATATCCGGAACCACCAGTCACTTCACTTAAAACGGAAACAAAAACACCAAAACAATCAGAAGAAGCGCCTGAGAAAATTCCAAATTCTAAGATTGTCATTCCTAAATCGCTACTTCTGCCAGTTCCTTTTACTCCACAAGCACCCACAGCAAATTGGGATGAACTTCATAATGAAGCCTGCGAAGAAGCAGTGGCTATAATGGCTCATGAATATTTTAGTGGTAATACCAGTACCACACTTGCGCCCAGCCTAGTAGAAACAGAAATTTCAAAAATTACTGACTGGTTTACCAAGCGCTATGGCTATTACTTAGACACAACGAGCAACGAAACAGCAGAAATGATCAGAGAACTCTACGATTTAAACACAAATTTAATTGCCAATTTCACTGAAACCGATATCAAAGAAGCTTTAGCTGAAAATAAGCTAGTCTTAATTTCTTTTAATGGTCGCTTACTTGGCAACCCTAACTACAAAAGCCCTGGACCCATCCATCATATGTTACTAATCAAAGGTTATAGCAAAGAAGGTTACGTAACCAACGACCCAGGAACTAGAAATGGCCGGGGCTACACTTACGACTTTGAGACACTCTTTAATGCTGCGGCAGACTGGGATCACAGCATCAAAACTGTAGACCTAAATAAAAAAATCGCCATTATCGTCTCAACAAAATAAATCTAGGTACTTATTACTAATTGACATGCAACTTTCAAACAAAACTTTTCTTATCATCTTGGCTATTACAATTGCTCTTGCTAGTATTGCCGCTTATATTAAACTAAGCTACAGCCAAAACGAAAATGAAATTATCGAAACAAAAGTTCTACGCTTAAAAACAACTGAGCCAAACTTACCACAGATCAAAGAAAATAAAATCTGTAGCCAAGTGATTACCCGTGCCATCAACCCAGAAACAGGCCAAGAGCAAGATTTCCCTACTCCATGTGATGTGCCACAAGGCTGGCAAATCATAAAATAATCTATTCCTCATGCTTCACCATCCACTCTAATACACTAGTGTATTAGAGTGGATTTTATAATAAATGAGAATAAATTGACAGTTGGGTTCAACAATACTAAGGTAACTTTACAATCTGGTTTGACGGAGGATTTTGTGAAAAACACTCGGTGGTTACAGTGCACTCTGGTTTGGGTGATTGTTATCATCTTTACCACAAGCTTGCCTGTGACTTACTACAAGCCATGCAAGCCACACAGGCCATATAGGCTTTCACCAATTGAAGCTCTAAAAGCGCAATTGCGTGCCAATCCACGAACCTTGCTGATAGATCTCTACTACAGCATCATCGACCCGCCAAATTTGCTAGATCTGCGCGAAACTTTAGCAGAATTGGCATTGCAATACAAAGCTGAAGTAGGGTTAACCCTCCTTGTGCAAGAGCCAAAGCCTCTTAATGCTACTTCGAGCGCAAGTCTCTACGAAATTCGCGCAGCAGTCTTGGCGGTAGACCCACTCGCAGGCAACAACCTTATCCTGTTTGTGAGCAACGGAACGCAAACTAGTTTTGTCGAAACTATTCTTGTTGCGACCGAACAACGCATTGGTAAGTGGCGAAAAGAGTCCCCAGAAAAAAAGCGATTCTATGGTTTGTGCGATAAAGGACAAAAGGTCATTGGCGACTACGACTTCAATCTCCAATGCTCAGTTAGAAACGACGGTGGTAACATCGTCGCTATCGACTGCCTCAAGCATGAAATAGGCCATTACTTTGGACTAAACCATAATGAATGGCAAGTGGAGTCAGTGATGTACTACCACGCTGACAGAACCCATGGAAAGTGGACCGAGTGGGATCTACAATGTCTCCTCCAAGAGAGATTGAAATCCACAGAATTCTGAGCGTCCCACTTTCGTTGTGGGCGCTTTTGTTTTCTCACCAATTCATGGCATACTATCTGTATTAACCTAAGTTCTAAGCACTATTCAAACTATGAAACTACTTTGGCAATATCTCAAAAACTATAAAAAACTTTTAGTGATAGCTTTAACCTTGGCCACAATCAATCAAGTCTTCTCTTTGCTTGATCCACAAATTTTCCGCTACCTGATTGATAACTACGTTAACAAAGCTGGAGAGCTGACTGCAGACCAGTTCTTGCGTGGCATTGGCCTATTACTACTTGGCACCATGGGTGTCGCCTTTGTTTCTAGAGTAGCCAAAAATTTTCAAGATTACTACGTAAATGTCATCACCCAACGACTGGGAGCTAAAATGTATAACCATAGCGTAGACCATTCATTCTCGCTTCCCTACGCAGTTTTTGAAGACCAACGCAGTGGTGAATTTTTAAACAAACTCCAAAAAGCCCGTACAGACAGCCAGCTCCTTATTCAGCAAAGCATAAATATTTTATTCCTCTCATTAGTAGGCATTACTTTTGTCCTTGTCTACGCTTTTTTTGTTCATTGGTCTATTGGCCTTGTCTATACACTCACAATTCCCACACTCGGAACGGCCACATATTTTATTAGCCGAAAAATTAAAGCAGCCCAACAAGCGATTATTAAAGAAACAGCCAGTCTGGCCGGTAGCACAACAGAAACTATTCGTAATGTCGAATTAGTTAAGTCACTCGGACTCGAACAGCAAGAGATTGGTCGGCTCAATGACGTCAATGAAAAAATTCTCCAACTCGAACTAAAAAAAGTTCGCTTAATTAGAAAATTCTCCTTCCTACAAGGCACGCTAATTAACGCACTGCGCTCTGTCTTGATGATGCTAATGCTTTGGCTAATTTTTACCCAAACTATTTCCCTTGGTGAATTTTTCAGTTTGCTATTTTATTCATTCTTCATCTTCAATCCGCT
>CAZTXY010000008.1:0-49233 GCA_964617815.1 uncultured Candidatus Saccharibacteria bacterium
GTCTGCTCTACCACTGAGCTACCGAGGCTGGTGGGCGATAAAGGATTCGAACCTTTGGCCTCTTCGGTGTAAACGAAGCGCTCTAACCAGCTGAGCTAATCGCCCTGGTATGGTGCCCGAGAGAGGACTCGAACCTCCACGGGATTGCTCCCGCTACCACCTCAAGGTAGTGCGTATACCATTCCGCCACCCGGGCTCATGCTAGCGTTTAGTTAGGGAACCATATTTGACTTCACTTATTATATAGCAAACCGTAAAAAAAATCTAGACCATATTTAAGTCAATTTACACTGTTACAATCTCCCAGCTTCCTGCTTTGCTTCGCTGTAATTTTCCCACAACAGAAAAACCAGAAGCTAATTTATGACCGCCACCGCCAAGTAATTTAGCAATTTGATTTACATTTATGCCCTTGTAGCTTTCGCTACGCAGGCTTCCTTTTACCTTTTCTCCGTCTTGCTTTAGGAGTAGCGCAAAACGTGCTTGTGGCACGGTATTGAGTGTTTCGACTAAGCCTTCAAAGGCAGAGCTTTCTGCATTGAGGTCGTTTAAATCTTCTTGAGTTAAAATAGAATAAATTGCTTTTGAGCTTGGGTCAAAAAATGAATTTTCGAGGGCTTTCCCCCAGGCTTTTAGTGTAGCTATATTTTTTCCGTGGAATGTTTGTTTTGCAATTGGGTTTGTATGCGCGCCAGCAAGTAAAAGTTTGGAAGCAACCTCTAGGGTGGAGGCTTCTACATTGCTGTGCATAAACGATCCTGTGTCAGTAAAAATTCCTGTTAGCAAACAGGTCGCAACCCCAGAACTTATTGGCCAAGTGCAGTAGGAAAAAAAATCATAAGTCAGTTCGGTAACCGCGGACTTTGAAGAGTCAACTATATTGACGTTGCCGTAATTAGTATTGTCAACATGGTGATCAATATTAAGTGTGGGGATATTTAAATTAATTATCGCTTCTATTTCACAACGTTCCAAATTTGAGCAGCCTGAAATAATTAATAAATCAAATTGTTTGTCAGGTAAGATTTCTCTAACAATATTACTGCTTGGCAAAAATTTGAGTTGTTTTGGAACACCACCTTTGATAGTGCAGTAAACTTCTTTATTTTGTCTAATTAATTCTTGAGCAAAAGCTAACACTGTACCTAAGTCATCACCATCGGTACGTGCATGTGTGGTTAGCAGAATAGTTTGTGACTGCTCAATTAATTTTTTTGCTTGTGCAAAATTTTCTTTCATAACTATTTTCCGTCTTCCTCATGAATTTTATTGAGCAGTTCATTTATGTGTTGAACGTAGCGCGGACTAGTGTCTAAGAAGAATTGAATACGAGGGACAATTTTCATGGCGAGTGAACGGTTGAGCTGGCCTTGAATATCGTAAATATTTTTTTTGAGAATATTAAAAGTCTGGTCATCGTCGCCATCTACAATGGAGATCCAGACTTTTACCCATTTTAAGTCGCCACTGGTTTCAGTTTTGCTTATTGTAATTAACCCAGGGAGACTTTCTATATATGGTTTTATTGCTTCGCCAACAATCTGTTGGATAAGCGCGTTAACTTTGGCTACGCGTGGGGTTTTTTTGTGAGTGAGCATGAAAAATATAAAGTGAATTTGTATTTATAGTGTATAGGTTTTATAAAAGTAGTGAAAGTAAAAATGAGGTGGGCGGAACACTCGAGACTTCTCGAGTGTTCCGCCTGGTTTCTAGTTGCTGGCAGCAAATCCGGCCTGCGGCTCGACTTCGGCGCGCAAGGCTTTCATCCACCCCGCCTGCTCACGGAACAGAACGGCGTTGAATTTCTCGGCCATCTCTGCTGTGACTCCCTTGTCGTTGTGGCGGACAAGGATCACGGGAATTGCGCTCACTGACTTGACGTCAGTTGCGAGTTTTTCGGCGTCCTCGATATCAATTGAGGTTCCGATGACCAGAGCGCTTGGTTTGACCATGCCGAGAGTCCGGATCGCCTCATGGCAATCGAAAGCGACTCGTATGGTCAAGCTCGGCCCAAGAATAGCCACGATTTCGCGGCCGGAGTTCGGGGCGTCTACCAAAAGAATCACGCGTCTTCCTCCCATTTTTGTTTTGTCGCTCACTGTTCTCGTTTGGTGGCGACTGCTTATATTATAACAAAAAATCTCCCAAGTCAACCCTAAATAAAAAAAGACACCCTTCGACAAGCTCAGGGTGCCCTTTTTAATTTGTTATAGAGTTTTTTGTTTCAAATTTTCTTCAAAGCTTTCTAAAATATCCCCAACTTCCAGTTTAACTTGCGTTTTCAGCTTTAGGCCAAATTCTTCGCCGTTACTAACTTCTTTGCTCACAATTTTATTATGCTGAAGGTCTAGAATTTCCCCTCGGCCAATTTCTGTTTCCCCATCACCGCGCCAAATAGCAATAGACTTTGATTTGCGCAATTCACCTTCGGTTACAACACCACCAACAATCATCAGTCCCTTTTCAGTGCGGAAAATTGCTAAAATTTTCCCTTTACCAAAACTGACTTTTTCTAGCTCAGGTGTAAACATTTTTACAACTGCGCTGGTGACATCTTCAATTAATTCGTAAATAACTTCGTAGTTGTTAATAGTAATCTTTTTTTGCTTGGCTAAGTTAATTGCCTTTGGATTTGTTTTCACATTAAAAGCAATAACATAAGCTTTTGTGTCACTGGCAAGAAGAACGTCACTTTCGTTAACCTCACCAACACTTTCGCTAATAATATTTAAAGTGACTTCGTCATTTTTAAGTTTGCCTAAAGACTGTTTAATAGCTTCAAGGGAACCAGTTACGTCTACTTTGATAATCAAGTTAAGAGTCTTTGTGCTCGCATCCCCTTCCAGACTTTTTTTACTCATCAGTCTGTGGCTACGGTTTTTCTTTTGTACTGTTAAGCCAATTGTTTTGGCTGCTTCTAGGCTTTCTGTGGTTTGCATAATGTCGCCAACTTCAGGAAGCTCAGAAAAACCGGAAACACGCACTGGAGTTGAGGGTCCAGCAGTTTTTAATTTCTTGCCACGTTCATCTTCTAAACTTTTAACTCGGCCAAAACTAGCACCAGCTACAAAAATATCTCCAATGTGCAAGGTTCCATTTTGGACAATAACTGTGGCTTCTGCACCTTTACCTTGGCTAACATGGGATTCAATAACTGTGCCGAGAACTTGACCTTTGGGATTAGCTTTAAAATTTTCGACTTCTGCGGTAAGCAATATCATTTCCAGAAGCTGGTCTATCCCCTCATTTTTCTTCGCAGAAATTTCTACTGCAACAGTTTTTCCACCCCAGTCTTCTGTAAGAATGCCGTACTCTCCAAGTTCTTGTTTAACTCTGGTTGGATTTGCACTTTCTTTATCAACTTTATTAATTGCGACAATTAAAGGAGTATTTGTAAATTTAGCACGATTAATAACTTCTACTGTTTGAGGCCTCACGCCGTCGTCTGCCGCAACTACTAAAACAATAATGTCTGTAACATTGGCTCCACGTGCGCGCATTTCTACGAAAGCTTCATGTCCAGGAGTGTCTAGAAAGGTGATAACTTTGTCATCTTTTTTCACTTGGTAGGCGCCAATATGTTGGGTAATGCCACCAGATTCGCCACCAACTACATCGGTTTTGCGAATAGCATCAAGAAGTGTAGTTTTTCCATGGTCAACATGGCCCATCACTGCCACTATTGGTGGACGTGCTACGAGTCCCTCGCTGTCTTCTGCGGCTAGGGTTGCTTGCAAGTAACCAAGACCAAATTCTGGACCTTCAGTATTAACTTCATTTTCAACTTCAAAACCTAAATCTTGAGCGATAATGGTTGCAGTTTCGAAATCTACCTCTTCATTAATTGTGGCCATAACGCCATTTTTAATGAGGGCTTTAATTACTGTAGTTACAGGAAGTTTAAGGAGTTCGGCAAAATCACGAACTTTAATGTAAGCTGGAAGTTGAATTACTTCTGGAACTTTGTTTTCATCTATTACTGGTTTTATTTTTGTTCCAAGCGCTTCCATAATTTGCTTGGCTGTATAGTTGTCAATTTTATTTGCCCGTGGAGATATCACAAAACCAGCAATACGAGATTTATCTCGTAGCTCTTGGATGGATAGATTTAATTGTGAGGACAGGCTGGAAAGATTCATATAAAAAACGTATAACTGATTGATTATACGTTAAAAGTCAATAAAAATCAAGCGACTTCATGATCCATATTACATGGTCAGAACGTTCGGTTTTTTCCAACAATCATTTTTAGTCGTTTTGGAATTATTTCTACAGTTGCAGGAAATTTTGTAATAATCCGGTCAGACATTGAAATTGGTAAACCCCGAGGTTCAAGCAGTTCAACGCTTTTGCATTTAATAACTGAGGTGTGTGGAATATGCTCAAGACTTCCAGAAAGTAGTAAGTCTCTATATTTCATCAGCTCTCTTTTGCTCATGTTTTCAACTAACATGAGATCTAAGAGTCCGTCGGTTGGATTTGCGATGTGAGGCACGTCTGCAGTTAGGGGGCGGGTGTTTGCAATAATTCCTGATGCGCAGTTGGTTTGAATGGTGTAGTTACCGTCAATGCGAAGCGTGAGTGGATAGGTTGGGCTTGAAAGTGGGTTAAAACTATTCCACAGGCTAAGTCCACGAAGTTGTTCACGGTTAATGCCAAATTCAATAAAACTCATAAAATAAGTATTGCCACAAATAGCTAAATCAATTTTTTCAATTCTTCGAGCGGCAATTGTTTTAGCAGCAGTATGTAAATTATCTAAGCCTAAAATTTTTCCTAAGTACGAGTGTTGGTCTAGTGGGATGAAGCCGACAGTAAAGTCGCGCCCTTTTAGTAGAGCAAGCATGATATTAAAAGTGTCGTCACTTCCACAAGCAACAATTGTTTTTGCTCCACGCTGACTTGCAGTTTCAATAAGATCGCTCATTGAGCGCAGTGCTGTAACTCTCCCCATGTCGCCTGAAATATTAAACTCAGCTAACAAGCCTTGCAGTTCAACCTGAAGACTTTCAAATTTTTGTAGACTGAGTTTATGTGAATCCAGAATATAGTAGTACATGAATCAAAAGGAATTAAGTAGTATGAATTAAGAATTAAGCAGGTATTTTTGCAGCCCCTCATTACTCTTAATTCGTTATTCAAGATTCTTGTCTTTATTCTTCTGGTTCAGGTTCGACTGTAGTGGTTTTGGTTTTGGGAGCACTAGTGCTAGGGCCACCCATGCTGCATTTGCCAGTAAATAGAGCCCCGTCTTCCACTCGAAGGACGCTACAGGCAATGTCGCCAGTAATACGTGCGGTGGACTGAAGGATTAAGTTGTTGCTAATTTTTAAATTTCCTTGAACTTCTCCCGCAATAACTGCACTGCCAGCCATAATGTCTGCTGCGATTTTTGCGGCTTCGCCTACTTGTACGCTTTGGCTTGTTTTAACTGTTCCACTGACTTGCCCGTCAATTCGAATGTTGCCTTCTGAGTTTAAGTCACCTTGAATTTTGACTGATGGACCAACTACTGTTTCAGTAGTTGTAATTTCTTGTTCTTGGTTCATGTGAATTCTTTCTGTCTACGCGAGTACGTGTAGGATTAGTTGTTAGTTTTATTCATAGCTTGTTTGAGCGCTAGCATTTCCTCTTCGCTTAATTCAGCTTCGCTGTGTTGATTTTTTATAACTTTGGTATAGCTTCGGCTTTGTTGCCTGCCGTGAATACTTGTCAGGATTATTCCAGAATTATTTTCATCAAGTAAAGCGAGTGTAAAGCTAAGCTTTCCTCCCTCGTCAGCAAGAGCATCAAAACGGACAATGCCAAGTTTTTGATAAGCAGTTTTTAGCTGAGCATCTACTTCCGTAAGTTGTTGCTCAATTTCTGCAAGTCTATTTTCCGACTGTTTAATTTTTCCACCCATTGCGCCTAAAATATCCTCTAAATTTATCGGGCGATTGTCTTCGCTAAAGCTGTCTCTAACTTTTTTTAGTTGCCTGATTTGGATATAAATATAGATAAGCCCAGCTAGTAAGATAATTTGCCCAGCCCCTAAAAGTATGTTGATTTCCATTAAATACAATATAAACTAATAGTATAGTATGGCTATTTTAGCATTGTTGCTTGTTGCCAGCAACCCTAGGTTTATGCTACTATTGATTCACTATTTCTACACTAATTTTAATATTTATTATGTCCAAAAAGCACAAGAAACATCACAATAGTGGATTTTCAAGCGGTCAGCCAACGAATTTTGCTGAACACGCACAAGAGTATAAAATTATTCAAAAAGATTTAGTGCGACTTGTAATTTTAAATACTCTTTTTCTAGCCGCAATCCTCGCAGTTTATTATACAAACAATACTAGTCACTACTTAGAAAAAATCTTCGCTCCTGATTTAAATTTCTAAATATCGAAATTACAAAAACCCCCGCCTGCAGGCGGGGGTTTTTGTTTGGTGGACCTAGGGAGAATCGAACTCCCGCCTCAGCAATGCGAATGCCGTGTAATACCACTTTACTATAGGCCCGAAATCGCTTACTCATTTTAACGGATTATACTATACTTAGTAAAGCTTATATTTTCTAAGTACCAAGTACTAGGTACTCAGTACTATTTATTCTATGTTTAAAATCAAAATCATTTGTTTAGGAAAATTTAAAGAGAAAGCTTTTATTGAACTTGAGAAAGAATATCTCAAACGTCTTTCCCCTTTTGCTAAAGTAAAAGTAGTTGAATTGCCAGAAGTTTCTTATCGAAGTAATGATGATATTGAAAGAATAAAAGCAAAAGAAGCAGAAAGTATTGCAAAACAAATTGCCAATGACGGAATTGTTATTCTGCTTGAAGAAAATGGCGCATTGCGAGATTCCAAAGATTTTGCAAAATTTATGGATAGGGTTGGCAGTTTGGGTCAAGAATTAATTTTTGTTATCGGAAGCGGTGTTGGCTTGCACAATTCTTTGCGTGGCCGTAGTAACTACCAAATATCACTTTCCCCTCTTACCTTTACTCATAATTTTGCCCGTGTACTTCTTGAAGAACAAATTTATAGAGCGTGCACAATCTTAGCCGGCAAAGAATACCACAAATAAACTATTCTCTAATTCCTGCCTACCGTCAGGCAGGCGCGCGTATTAGAGAAGGTGATATAAATTTTTAGGCCTTGATTACAAGGTCTGCTTTTTTATCTGGCCTGTATTTTTTCTGGTATCTATTAAATGCAATTGTGACTTGTCTAAAATAAGAATCTGGATGTGTTTCAGGAAAATAATCTTTCCCCCATTTTTTCTTTTCTCGAAGCACGCGTTGTTTATCAATTTTTCGTATGTCCCCCATTAAGTAAATTCGTTTATTCCATAGGTGATTTAATAACTTTGGGTGGAACAGAAATACACTTTCAATCACCATAACTTTTTTTGAAAGATTGTAAGATTTTTTAATATCAATCTTCCCGGTCTTAGTGTTGTATGTTTTTGTTGTATAAACTCGCTTCCCTTTTTGAAAAGCTGTGATAAGTTTTTCAATTTTTTTGTAATTACTAATTTCTAACTCAAAAACTTTTGATTTGTCTTTTGCTTTTTTAAGTAATGTTTGTAGTTTGTTTCTGGAAATTAAAAAATCATCACGGTGGACCGCCAAAATATTTTTATTTATAGAATGTAGATTGTTTAATAAGGTTGTCTTCCCTACTCCTGTGTAGCCATCAATCGCAACAATTAACTTTGGTTTGGTTTTTGACCAAAGCTTAATTTGAAAATTAATTTTGTGAAGTGTTTGTTTGTTCATATGTTTCGTGTGGAGCAATTTTACCTTTAGAGCTAATTAATGCAGAACAAAGCCCGAGAATTATCCAAAGCAAGAACTGTGTTTGCTGAGTTGTCCAAAAATAGTGATCAAATTGCATCAGAATTAAATATCCAATAAGAAGAATGCCTAAAAGCGTTGAGGCTCTGCTGTCTTTCTGTTTGAAAAGTTTAAATAGGTATGAGAGTATCAAGATTAATAAGAGCATTGCTCCCGGCAAACCAATTTCGGTTGCGCTAAGAAGAAAATAATTATGAATTGGCTGTATTTCCCAAGATTCCAAGTTTTTTGGCGAATATTGTTGCATGTGCAACACGCTTTGGCCAGGCCCAAGACCAAATATTGGCTTTCCCCGAATAATATTTAGAGCAGTTTGATTATAAGTAAGTCTGCTGGTTACAGATTCATTATTAAACTCTCCCCTCTTCTCATAAAATGGCCAGAGCAATATCATGGACACTATTATAGTCAAAGCACAAAAAGCTAAAGGCTTAACTATTTTATCTTTTCCTAAGTGAGATATTATAAAAAGGCAAAGTAGGCTTAGGCATAAGGCCATCATCCCAGACCTCGAAAAGGTCAGAAAGAGTGATAATAATAGAAAAGCTTGAATTAAATATGATATTATTGGGTGGAATAACCAATTTTTCTTTAAAATAAGCCAAGTTTGAAACAATACCGCAGTTAAGATAAAGGCTGAAAGAATATTAGGATGGGGAAACAGTCCATATGGCCTCAGGAACACCAATCCTGATGAATCGATAATCTTAGCAATTCCATAACCGAGCGAAGATAGGTTTGGCTCCCCTAGCCAGTGACTAATCCCTAGCGATTTCTGAGCAAGGAATTGCCCAAAGGCAATAACAGAAGGAATTATGGCCAAGCCCACAAATACTTTGAAAAAAGTCACTATTTTTTGGGGGTAAAGAGAGAAGTAGGTTTTTACTGTTTCATGTAAAACAATAAGTTCGATTAATTTAAGGCTAAAATAAGCTAAAAATACTAAATTAAGAGATAAACTTGCGAAAAATGCAAGAATTATGTATAATATTATACATGCTATGAGTTTTGAGGGATGAATTTTTGCTTTGTACTTGAATATAAGTACTAAAAATAATACTAACAGTAAAATATCGCTTAAATATAGGGATATTGTGGTAAAGTCAGAAAATTCTCCTAGAACGTAACTTTGAGTAGTGATAAAAGTTTTTCGGAAGGGGAAGAATAGGCTACCCAAAAGTAAAAGAGCAGAAATATGGACAAGATTATCTTTAAGTTTTATAAAAATATTTTTCATAGAAGATCTGCTTTGAGTATATCACGGCGCTTCTATGGTTTATGTAGGCAGGGGAGTAGGCGCATGTTATAATTTTGCTGTTATCTATAATATTAGTTTAACAGTTACGCTTGGCCTTGTAGCTCAATGGATACCCGCCCGACTCGCCTGACGGTCTCGTAGCTCAATGGATAGAGCAGTTCCGTCCTAAGGAAAAAATGTAGGTTCGATTCCTACCGAGATCACCAGACGAGTCAGGCGGGCGGGGAGCAGCTCCGTCCTAAGGAGAAGATGTTGGTTCGATTCCAGCCAGGGTCACCAAAAGAAAAAAAGTTTTGTGATTAAAATGATACAATTTAGCTATTGATAATTAATATTGGTTTATATGTCTGAACGAGAAATTCCAGAGACATTTACAGAAGAAATTCAGGAGCCCAAAAGTACAGTCCAAGAAATTAAATTGACTGAGTTAGAGAAAATAGAAACTCTCAGAGAGAGAGTTTCTATCGAATTAATAAAACTTATAAATATTGGAAGCGGGATTGGTCACTTTAGTAAAGATCAGTTGGTAGGCACGTTAAACCCAAGAACATTAATTCTCGGATTACTTGCCGAAGCCCTAGCGGAAAAAAACCCATCAGATTACAAAAGTATTGCAAGTAAGCGAGCGGAGGGTTCCTTAGATACGGCGAGAATTAAGCAATATTGGAAGAATGATATTGGTGATGAGTATAACGCTGGTAGTTCTAGTGTCTATAATAAGCCAGGGGAGTACTTTCGGATAGCATTATTGCTTTTAGCATGTCTTGATAAAAATGGTGAGATTAATAGTGGTTTAGATGAATACAATAAAGAATTAATAAAAATCTGTGAACAAGTTAATGATAAACAGTATGCCACTCAGGAAGCCTACGATAGCGAACTAAAAAGTTTAAATGATCTATTTGATAATATAAGGGAGGCGAAATTATTTAACGATAGAACTGTCCTAGAAATAGGAGGTAGTGGCTTTCGCGGTTTAAGTACCATAAGCGGTGAAGCAAAATATGAACAGTTTAGCTCTAAACTAAATGAGCATGATTCAGGGAGCGACGATTGGTTTGCCGAAAAAGATAAATCAGAAGTTCATATAACTACTGATAATTATCAAGAACTTCTTAAGGAAATGCAGTATGATGTCACGCTTAGTCGCGGTGTATTCGATATGGGCAGTGGGGTTCAAGGACCACACAAAAGCGAAGAAGCTGCCATGTCAGACTTGATGGTTGTGCTCTCAAAAGTCACTAAGCGAGGAGGTTTTTCCTTACATGAAGGCAATAGCCCTGCTCCAAGTGCACAAGAGCTAGAAAATCTTGGTTTCGAATTAGTCATAACTTCCAAGAATGTTAGGCAGGAACGAAAAGTGCTTGACATTAAAACCATAGAGTTGCTTGGCACAGAATCGCTTCCTAACAATAATATTATTGAGATAGATGACAATAACAATGTGTATTGGTATACATGGGTTTTACGAAAAAAATAATTATTATGCCTGTATTTAGAGCGTTGCGATTAGAAAATTTGAATAATTCTATGATATAATAACGCTACTATGATTGATCCAGAATTAAAATCTTATCTTAACGACATTACCAAATACACTTATGTGATGCATAAGCGTACTGGGGGGAGAGCCAACGCATTTTTTAACGGCATCTTCACAGGGTTTGGTTCGGTTGTTGGGATTGTACTTGCTCTCGCCTTGATTGGTTGGGTTTTAAATATTGTTGGTGTTATCCCAGCATTTCAAAATCAAGTTGATGACTGGCAAAAACTTTTGCAACAAGCGCAGACTAAACAATTTAGTCCTTATACTCCGAGTAATCAAAGTAAGTAGCATTGACCAGAAGCGGTTTTTCGGCTAAAATGTTTGAGCGCTTATTTATTTCCAATTCGGGCCCTTAGCTCATCTGGTAGAGCGCTTCCATGGCATGGAAGAGGTGACCGGTTCGAGTCCGGTAGGGTCCACCATAATAAAAACAGCACTTTCAGTGCTGTTTTTATTATTTAGAGGTGCACGCTATCCCAACGAAGTGATGTGGATGAAGGTTCGCCAACAGAAACCCCTTATGGGGTTTTTATGTTTATGGTAAAGTAATACATATGAGTAATTTTCATAAACTAAAATTGTTAATTGAAAATAGCCCTAATCCAAAGATTGTCATCTGCGGTAATAGCGGTTCTGGAAAAAGCACGCTTGGAAAAATAATTAGTAAAGTATTTGCAATTCCACATATTGAGACAGATCTATTAAGATGGTTGCCGGATTGGAAGTGGAGAGCGGAAGAGGAATTTAAAGAGTTATTAAATATAGAATTACAAAAACCTTCTTGGGTAATTGATGACGCTGGTGCAAGACTTGTTTCAGAGTTAGTAAAACAGGCGACAGTTGTTATATGGCTAGATGTTCCAGTGTGGGGGAGTCTGCTTAGGGTTATGAAGCGCTCGGTGATGAGAAGGCATCCAAAACACAGATCGCCTATTGGTCAAGAACGAATTGGTGAGCTCGTACAATTTTTCCCTTACATTCTGCGTTACAACAAAGAGCGTCGGCCAGTGCTCCAGCAGCATGTTGGCAACCATCCGTATATGATTCAAATACGTACTTGGAAAGAAGTGGTTACTCTCATGAAAGCATTGCAGTTATAATAGAAAAGCTATGAAACTTGATACGGAAAGTAAAATGAATTTTGACTCTTCAGTTACCACTGAAGATCGTTTTGCTTTGCGTAACTGGTTCCAAGGTTTTATAGATAATTTGAATAATCATAATGAAGCTGAGATAAAGTCTGCGTTGTCCGATGCTTTAATTGTTGAAGGGTTTAGCGATATTCCCATGCAAGCCGAGGAGTATGTATTGTTTTTAAAAGGGTTAATAGCCAAGCAGGCAAACAGTGTCGCGCGTTTCCCAAAGGTTTCAATAAAATTTCAAGGTTATTTATTTGCCATTGTCGGGGACTTTGAAGTTTATATAGATAATGTTTTATCTTATGAAGGTGGCGTAGAAATTACTGTAGTAAAAAACAAACAAGGCTTTTTTATGGTGAGACAAAAGTTTTTTCCAAGACTCATGGTTCACGCGGAACAATAATTATTTTCTAATTATCCACCCACACTGTCATCCTGAATGCAATGAAGGATCTATGTTTAAACACGAGAAACAAAAATTACAACAAAACTACACTATTGTCATTGGCTGTGACGAGGTTGGCAGGGGAGCATTAGCTGGGCCTGTGGTGGCTTGTGCCGCTCTTTTGGGAATGCCAGAATTAAGAAGAATGAATAATGAATTATGGGTAAGAAAAATTACGGACAGCAAACTACTTAGTCCTGCGAAACGGACAATGCTCGCTTCACATATTCGCAAATCATCGCTTAGGTTTGGTATTGGCAGTGTATCTCACAGCAAGATCGACAAATTAAATATTCATTATGCAAGTTTGCTGGCAATGCAACGCGCAGTAAAAAATTTGCTTAAAAAAGTTTCGCATGCAACCCCGCAAAAAATATTTATTTATGTTGATGGAAAGTTTATTGTTCCAAAACTTGAATACGAGCAATTAGCTGTTGTTGGTGGAGATAGTAAAATATTTTCTGTATCTTCAGCATCAATTATCGCAAAAGTGCATCGAGACAACTTAATGATGAAACTGCACAATAAGTTTCCCGTTTATAATTTTGCTCAGCATAAAGGCTATGGCACGCTACAGCATCGCAACGCTATTAAAAAGCATGGGCTCTCTGACATCCACCGCCGTACTTTTTGTTCTAAAATCATCGACTAAATTACACTTTAATACATTAGCGTATTTAAGTAATAAATCATGAAGCGTAAATTGTTCGTTCCACGACCTTTTTTTATCTATTAATAGAAGCTATAATATAGAGCAAGCCTGTTTGTTGATAGGCGATGTGTCACAACGCGGAGAGGTCGCATAGTGGTCTAGTGCGCTGGTCTCGAAAACCGGTACCTCGTAAGGGGTCGAGAGTTCGAATCTCTCCCTCTCCGCCAAAAATAAAATTAATTTAGTCATAATAATAAAATGAATCAAGAAAATTTAGAACAAGATCCACAGCCTGAGGTTGTGGAACAACATAATAATCATAGAACACTTATTTATGTTGTTTTAGCTATATTTGTGACAGCAGTAAGTGTTGGGCTAGCTTCATATTATTTTTTTAGAATAAACCCCTCTGTACTAACGCCAGGTAATCCACAGTTAGGGAATCAAACTAATTTAGAAAATCAGGACAAACCAGACCCAGTAAAGCAAGTTTATTTTGGCAAAGGTTTTGGCGGAAAGAATTCATTGGTTAACGTTGATACAGGTGAGTCAAAACAGTTTATTCCGAGTGGATATAAGGTTTTGAAACCAAATAGTTACCAACAGTTTCCATCTTATCTTATTTTACAAAAAGATGATTCGATTTACTCCTACAATGTGGAAAATGAGATAATTAACAATGTGTTTATTAGTGGGATAAAAATTCGCTCAAATCAAGATGTTAGAATTTATCCTTCAATCACCGAAAAAGACAAATTTATTATTAGAGTAGATTTGTTAGATCTTACTGAAGTCTCAGAGTTATATGGGACTTCGCCTGTCGTTAGTTCCCAGGCATATAGTTTTGATGCTTCACAAAACAAAACACAAAGCATTGTACTTGAAGACATTTTAGATTGTGGGGAATTTGATTCAAAAAATCAGAGGTTTTTTTCATGGATTTGTGGGGAAGGAATCGGCTCAGCAACGCCTCTGACAATTTTTGATATGAGTGGCAAGAAAGTTCAGGACATTATTACAAGCAGTGATTTTGGTTTAGTTGGAGATGACACAGCCAAAGTTTTATATTCAAATGGACATTTTTTTGCAATAGATAATGAAAAGAGTTTTAAAGTTATTGCGATAGATGCAAGTTTAACTAAACCGATAAAAGAAGTTTATACCCTAGACAGTAACGTAACCCTTAAGCCAGGTGAGTTGTCGGCTTACTCTCTTGCAATTGATAGAAGCACTAGCACTATCATTCTTGGTTCATCTCATCATATTTTGCTTTTACCTTTTAATGAAAAGAAAAAAATTGTAAAAGCAGTGTATATTCCTGATGCTGAAATATATGCAAATTTTATTTTTCTAAATGAAGGTAAGTTGTATTATTTAGCAAAAAATATTATTCGAATAATTAACCTTAAAGCCGGCAAGCTTGAAAAATCTATTACAACGCCAAATAGCCATGATGAAATTAGTCTATTCGCGCTATAAAAAAAAGAAAATATATTTTCATGAAAGAAGCTACATTCATTACAGGGAATCAAAATAAGGCAGATTATATGACTAAGTATCTTGGCCATCCGGTTAAGCATCTAAAAATTGATCTGGATGAAATTCAGTCCTTGGATTTAAAACAGATTGTTGAGCATAAAGTAAAACAGGCCTATGAAAAAGTCCAAAGCCCTGTGATCGTAGAAGACCAGTCCTTAGAGTTTGAAGCTTTGGGAAAACTCCCTGGGCCATTTATTCGCTTTTTTGTCGATGAAGTTCCGTTTGAAACTATTTGTTCGATGCTCGATGGCAAAACTAGAAAAGCAACAGCACGTTGTGTAATTGGCTATTACGACGGAAAAAATTTAGAGTTGTTTGAAGGTTCACTTGGTGGTCAAATAGCTAATACCCCAGCAGGGGACAATGGCTATGGTTGGGATAAAATTTTTATTCCAGAAGGTTATTCTGTTACTCGGGCGCAGCTCAGCGAAGAAGATGATCAAAAAACTTATTTACAAATAAAACCATTCTCACAGTTAAAAGAATTTTTAATGAGATAGAACATAAACATGGCAGATGACACTCAGTTTAAAATAAAATCCTCGAAGCATGTTATCTCTCTCGTTGTCGGCACGGTCTTGACCATTGTCGCGTATTTTTGGTTTATTAAAAGCCCTTATTTTCCAATGTTGCAAAATTGGTTTGAGGGTCACGAAATAATTTTCTTTACCAGCCTAATTATTATCAAAATAGTTGGTATTGTTTGGCCGCCCATGGCTGGTGGGCTATTCACTCTTGGTGCTATCCCCATTGTCGGCTGGTTACCTGCGTACTTGAGCGATGCAGTTGGTAGCATTATTGGATCCTCCATTGCGTTTTGGTTAGCCAAGCATTACGGCCGAAGTTTTATGGATAAACTTTTTGACGAAGACAGTATTAAAAAAATCTTGAAATTAAAAATTAAAGCTGGCCGGGAAATTGAAGCGGTTTTTACAATGAGACTGTTTGGAGGTTCGGTCATTGAGTTGATTTGTTACGGCGCAGGATTGTTGGGAATTAAGTACAGAAATTTTGTGATTGGCTCTGTGGTATCACACGCAGTGATTGGTATTCCATTTTACTACTTTACCAATGGATTTTTCAGTAAGGATGGTTACATTTTTAATTTGATATATATTACTTCAGCGATTATAGTCCTGAGTCTTTTACGTAAACGTTATTTTGTTTTTGAAGAATAAGTTTTTTAAAAAGTAAACCGGCTTCTTTCGAAGCCGGTTTTAATTTAAAGAATGTTTATAGAATTTCTTTTGAGGTGTTTATCATTCCTGGACTGATTTTATCATCCAGAATTTCTTTAACCACGTCCACTATAATTTGTGGGCTTGCTGCTATTCTTTTAAACTTTGACCCCATTTTTTTAATGTATTTATCTCCAAGAGTAGAAGGCGAAGTTAGTCCAGTTGGTAAATAGTATGCTTCAAATACTTTCCCATAGTTATCATTTAGAGCACCTACATATGAAGCCAGTCCCGAATTAATCATTCCGTATAGGATTAGATCTTTAGATTTCTTTGAAAGTTTACCTGCGCACCATACAGTTTTAATTGGTTCTTCACGCTTGGGGAATTTACGAGCGATTGATTGATTCAATAAAACACTACCAACAAGCTTTGCATTAACAAATCCGCTAACTGTATTTTCCGATAGCTCCTCAAGCGAACCCTCGCCTCCAGTATCAGCCAGCATCATTACGAGATCTAAATCCTTTATCTCACTAAGAAGTCTTTTTATACTTTTTTCTTTGGAGATATCACATTTGCGTTCGTGCCAATAGGGTTTGTCGATTTTGTTAGCGTGGCGACTATATAACCAAATCTCCCAACCCATGCTATAGAGATAGGTTGCTAGAAAGCGACCAATGGATTTTGGTTTTGTTCCAGCTATCAAAGCAATCTTTCGCGGTGGTTTTTGTGCAATAAACATTCCCCAGCCCATCTTATCATTTTTTACTGCTGTAACAATCTCCATATATCTATTATTTAGTTCAGCATAAGTTTTGTCTCTATTAGAGGTAAGATTTGTCATTTTGTGAGCAAGTTTTCCATAGGTTCGGATCATATCAGTATTCCGCTGTTCTGATTTAATAACTCTCAGTCCAACTGCTTCTATAATTTTCTTATAAGCACTGAACGAAAGACTCTCGTTCCAGTTAACGAGTTTATAAATTAAATTTTCTTCATTTTCAGTTCTCTTTTTAGTTGAGGACTCTGATAAAAAATCGACAACAGCAAAGACTCCTCCTGGAATTAAAAGACGATAAATATTTTCAAAAAGAGATTGTTTATTTGTAATCAAAAGAATTGCGTCCTGACTGATGATGTGTGTAAACTGCGCATCTTTCTTTAAAGTTTTGCCAAGTTCGCTTCCGCTAGCTCTTATAAACTTCGCTCTAATTTTGGGCAATCCCTGAAATAATCTATCTTGGTTTATTTTATTTAGGTAATTTTTGGCGTCATTAATTTGTCCATCACTTAAATCGATTCCGACCCCACCACAGCCATGCTGCGCGCAAAGATCTATTAATGTTCTTCCAGCACCACAGCCGATATCAAGAATGACGGATGTTTTAGTGAAGGGGACAACGCTAGAGGCATTTTTAACTAAATAGTCTGTTGCTTGCTGGTAAGACTTTTCCAGAGAATCTTCCTTACTTTTAAACAAGCCAACATGAAGTGTGTGACTTTTTTTATCCCAAGTTTCATCGTAATATTTTTTTAGGTAGTTAAACTTTTCTCTAGTAGCCTTTTCTCGTTTTAACATAGTAGTGATATTTAAGAGTAAAGAGCATTATAATTCATCAGGTAATAGGAGTTCATCTTTTTTACCAACAAGAAAGTCAATCATTTCACCCAGAAGCTTGTAAGTTTTAATTTTGATTGATTCTTGAGTTTTCCAGCCTGCGCGATATGCTAGAACATTATTTGATAGTTCTTTGTGAATCTTCCAGTCAGTTTTATCTGCCATTGGCATCCCAAGAACATCTTTTCTAGGTAAACCAGGATACACATCAAGATAAGTGAAAATTTCTCCGTCCAACATTCGCTCGGTTAATGCTCTTTGGTCAATTGCATTGCCGTCCGCGGTGTTAATAAAGATTGATTTATTTTTTAATTTTCTGATCAATTTATTATCAAGTAAATTCTCTGCTTTGTGTGCTGGGACGTGAACGGAAACAACGTCACTTGTTTCTACTAATGTTTCTAACGCCACATACTTTATTCCCAGTTCGTTCTCCAATTCAATTTTTTGTTTCTTTGAATAATAGATCACTTCAAAGCCCAATCTTTTGGCAATACTGGCAACGTTAATTCCTATTCTACCAAGACCGATTACCCCAAATGTTTTGTTATTGAAAGAATAGTTGGTTGATGGTAGTTGCTCAGCATCCACCAATTTATCTCCAAACATAGCCTTAATTTTTATGAGCTCTGGTTGACTGATTGATTTTGAGTCGAAAAAAACAAGATCGTTTTCTGCTAAAAATTTGTAGTAAGCGGCAAGTGACACATCTTTATTTTTATACTGCTCGCAAATAATTCCAAAAGCAGAAAGTGTGCTTAATATTTCATCTGTCTTTTCAATATTTAATAAACCTACTTTTTTATATTCTATAAGCTGTTCGGGTATAAGCTCTTCAATATTTTTTTGATCAAAGTTAAATTTTGCTAAGCCAATTTTATGAAAGTGATGGGTGAACTTTCCCGAACGGGTGCGCTTTTCATTATCCTGAAGTTTGCGAAAATAACTAAAGACGTAAGCAATGATTGCATGTGAAAGTTTGTCACCACTTTCCGTATTTGTTTTTGCTCCAAAATTTCTTAGGAGTAATTGCCATAGTCCAGCAAAAACGACTTCGGCAACAGCGTCGGTTCCGTAGTCGGGGACATTGGCAACAGTAATTCCAAGCTCTCTAGCAAGTTTAAGATTTACTCGATGCTCTCGTTCATGAGTCCAAAAAATTATTAGTTTAAGTTGTGGATTTAGACGTAGAATTTCATCAGGTATATTAGTCCAGCAACTTATAATAACGTCTGCCCCATCAACCCGGTTCATTAGCAGTTGTAAGGGAATGTTGTCGGTTGCTATTTGCGTATAACATTGTTTATTTAGGAACAGTTCTGGACTTTCTGCATATTGCTTTTCTAAACCATCTGGCAAGCTTGTTGGATATTCTAAAACTTCCTCGCTAATAGAATTGAGAAGACGTCGATGTTCGGGATAAAAAATAACTGTATCAAGCACAACTACCTTTTTGAATTTTTTGTTCAATGTAGTCATAAAGTTTTAGTTCTTTTAATGCGTATATTAATAGTTTAACAAACAAGTATACCTCAAATATACAATAATGTCAAGTCTTGACAGCTAATAGCAAATCAGTGTATAATAGAAATATACACTTTGATTTAAAATATTTCATTTATGGCTATAAATAACAGTTTAGAAGTGCAAAAAAACCTGCACATATCCCTGGGTGAGTTAGGCTTACTTGAGTCTGAAGTTAATCTCTATATCACTTCGCTGGCTTTAGGGCCTGTAACTATAATGGCGTTGGCTGAACATTTGGCTATCCCTAGGCCTAATGTCTATAAAGCTATTGCAGGACTTGAAAAACAGGGCTTAGCTAAGTTTTCAGAGCGAAAGCGCTACACGCGCACATTCGTGGTTGAGCCTCCTACTGTAGTTTTGGAGTTACTGCGAAAAAAACGCGAAACAATGTCAGATCTCGATCAAGTTCTAGTGGGTGCTATGCCTGACTTGCTTGCCAACTATCATCAAGGCGAAACTCCAACGAAGATAAAAGTTTTACAAGGAAAAGAGCAATACATTAAAGCCTTCTTTTCTATCCTCGATGAAGAAAAAAGTGAAACACAGTTTTTTGGGTCTGCAAAAGATTTTGTAAATTTTATTTCTTGGGAGGAAGAGTATAAGTGGATGGGAAAAAGAGAGAATCGTGGTATATTTGTGAAGTCGCTTCTTTTGCCTAGCGAGGAGTCAAAGGCTTTGCAAGCAAAAGACACAGAGCATTTGCGGGAGATTAGAATAATAGAGGGGCTGGCACCGTTTGTTACGGCCTTTCAGTTGTTTGCTAACAAGGCGCTTATTTGGCAGCCTGCTGGATCTCTTGCTGTTTTGATTGAAGATGAATATATTGTGGCTATGCTTCGAAGTATTTTTAATCTGTTATGGAATTTTGGTTCAAAACCAGTTCGCTAAAGATTTAGTTTAATTATAAATTATGAAAAAAATATTAATACTTTACACATCCGTTGGGTTGGGACACAAAGTCATTGCTGAAAACATGGGCTTCTATTTGTCACGAGGTGGCTTTGATGTTCGCCTCGAAGATATTTTAGAAGTTCAAAGCGGTAGGCTTGTCACAATTACTACAGCCCTTCATAAGTTTGTGAATAATCGTTTACCATGGCTTTGGAAGTTTTTATATACGAGCAAACTTTTTACAGACTTAACTTTACCTGCGCGCCTGAAAGTTGCCGGAAAAAACCACGCCCGTACAAAGAAGTTAATTGACGAGTTTAATCCAGATTTAGTAATTTGTACACAGACTACTGCATCGGCCATTTTGGCGTATTTAAAACAACAGGGCATGTATAAAAATTTATTTGCCATTACTTTTAGTGACTATCATTTACATCGTTATTGGTTGTATAATGAGGCAGATTTTTATTTTGCAAATACGGATGAGCAAAAAACCGAAATGATTGCTTTGGGTATAAATGAGAATAAAATTTTTGTTTGCGGGATAACAGTTCAACCAAAGCCAGAAATTGATACAGTTGCTGTAAAACAAAAGTTTGAAATTCAAGACGAACAGAAAGTTATGGTCGTCGCAAGTGGATCACAGGGAATTGGACCAAGCTCTTCTTGGTATAAAAATTTTATAAAAGAAGTTTTAAGTTTAACAAGCTCATGGGCGGTACTACCAAAAATTATTGTAGTTTGTGGACAGAATAAAGCATTACAAACCCAGCTGTCATCAGTTTTTGTAGCCGACAATATTATAATTTTGGGCTTTCATAAACCAATGGCAGAGTTACATAGTATTAGTAATTTATTTGTCAGCAAGCCTGGGGGTCTATCTTTTGCGGAAAGTTTGCTTTGGTGTGTGCCAATGCTTATTTATTATGTGTTACCAGGACAAGAAGAAATGAACTTGCCGTATTTGAGTGGCCATAAATTAGTCCTTCCAATTGCCACAAATCTTCCCATGGATCCTAAATCTGCAGCTAACCAGGCCGTGACTGCACTACAGTCTGGAGAATTTGCAAAACATTTGGAGAATAGTCCAGATCGCCTGCATTTATTAGGCTTAGAAAGTGCTCCATCTTTAGTTGAAAAAGCTGTAAATAGTATGTTTCATAAAGTTTGACGGATAAAAAAATATTGTTTAGTATATGGCTATAGACACCAAGTTAAGTAGTAATGAAACGAACATGCCGAGAAAAGAAAAACAATCATTTTTTGGGAAAATAATGGGCGGTGGGGTGGCTGATGATGAACAGGTCCCAGCAATGGTTCCACAAGATGAAGAAGAAGATTACGTGGAAGTAGCTGAGGTAGATGTCGAGGAGCTCGTTGAGGATCCTTACGAAGATGAGGAAGAAGACGACGAAGAGACCTCAAGTGTACCTGTGCAGACAGAAGATGCTTCTAGCAAAAAAGATGAAGAATGGATGAGCGACTACGAAGGTCAGCTTAATATTGACATGTATCAAACCAAAGACAACGTTATTATCAAATCTACAATTGCAGGCGTCAGGCCAGAGGATATTGATATCACAGTTGCAAATGACATGGTTAGTATTAAAGGTGCTCGCCATAAGGAAGAAAACATTTCTCAAGAAGATTATTTCTACCAAGAATGTTATTGGGGTAATTTTTCACGAAGTGTGATTGTTCCGGTTGATATTGACAGCGAGCATATTGAAGCAGACTTAAAAGACGGCATATTGACTGTAATTATTCCAAAAGCGGCTAAGGCGAAGACTAAGAAAGTTAAAGTTAAAGGGTTGTAAAATTAATTTCTTTGGACAATTTCTTCGTTATTCTATTCCGCTTTATCTCGTCGTAGAGTTAACTACGCCTCGATAAATGCTCATAGAATGCCTCGAACTTGCCTCAAATAAATTAATCTATAAAAAACACTCCGGCATATACCGGAGTGTTTTTTAAGTTTTATGTTGAAATGCGTTACAAACACAGTGTTTTTGCTTTGCTATCTAAATACGTTAAAAAATGTTACAATATCGTCAGATATTAGCAGTTATTTTCTAGTAACTTTTTATGGGAAGAAACAAAAAGAACAACAAATCAAAGGATTCTAATCAGCCTGGCCGAAAGTTGCCTGATGTCAAACTAAATTTGGCTAAAGAAACAAAACGGAGCATTACTGTGGTTGTATTTGTTGTTTTAGGACTATTAACAGCTTTGAGTCTTTTGGGGATTGCCGGAACTGTTGGTGAGCTGATAAATCAAATGGCCGCCCAGCTTCTCGGCGTTCTATCATACTTGATCCCAGTATTTTTATTACTCATTGCCACTGCAATTTTTCGCCAAGGTAGTAACGTTGAAACTAGCAATCATGGATACGCAAGAACTTATGTTGGTGCTTTGCTTCTGATTATGTCGACTGCAGCATTAATTCACTTGGTTTATGTTAGTGCCGGAATTTCTGCATTTGAATTAGCAGGAGAAGGTCGTGGTGGTGGTTATGCTGGAGCCGTATTATCAGGTCCTCTCTATAGCTTGTTTCGTTTTTGGGCAGCAGCCCTTTTGCTGATTGCACTTTTTGTGATTGGTGTCTTAGTAACTTTTAACGTGCATATTAAATGGCCAAAGTTTGGCAAAGTTCCCGAAGGTCAAGTTTTGCCAAATGGTCTTGCTAGTAGCGAGCTAAAGATAAATACAATGGGGAGTGGTGGTTTTACCTCGGACAGAGTGCTTGATAAGAATAAAAGGCTTTCAGAAGACGTCACGGTTATGGTGCCACAAGGCAAACAGGATTCTGTGCAGATGAAAATTAATATGCCTGACCAAACTCCAAATTTGGGTCTTGAAGTAACCATCGATAAAAAAGATTGGAAGCTCCCACCTTTCGATTTATTGGACGACAATAAAACAGAAGTTGACAGTGGAAACATTGAACACAATGTAGCAATTATTAAAAAGACTCTATCTGATTTTGGAATTGAAGTTGAAATGGGCGAAGTCAATGTTGGACCAACGGTTACACAGTATACTTTCGCACCTGCAGCTGGGGTAAAATTGTCACGCATTGCTGAATTACAAAATAATTTAGCTTTGGCTTTGTCAGCACAAGCAATCCGTATGGAGCTTCCTATTCCTGGGAAAGCTTTGGTTGGTATTGAAGTTCCAAATAAAGTTAAGCAAACTGTCAGGCTAAGGGAAGTTATGCAAACTACCGACTTTGTTAATCATAAGAGCAAGCTTGCCTTAAGCTTAGGCCGTGACGTTGCTGGTCGACCAGTGGTGGTTGACTTAGCAAAAATGCCGCATATGTTGATTGCTGGTGCTAGCGGTATGGGTAAAACTATTTGTATTAATAATTTATTTATCTCACTGTTATACCGAAATACCCCGCAGGATATTAAATTTATTGTGATCGATCCAAAGCGCGTTGACTTAACTCCCTACAATGGCATCCCACATTTGCTAACTTCAGTAATTACCGAACGTGATAAAGCAGTTAACTCACTTAAGTGGGCAGTCGCTGAAATGGAAAGACGCTATAAGTTACTTGAGCAAGCAGGTAAGCGTAACATTGCTGAGTATAATGAAAAAAATAGTTTACCAATGCCATTTATTGTTATCATTGTCGATGAATTAGCAGACCTTATGACTTCGAGTGATAAATCTGAAGTTGAGTCAGCGATTGTGCGCATTGCGCAAATGGCACGTGCAGTTGGAATTCATTTAGTTGTGGCAACTCAGCGCCCAAGCGTAGAAGTTATCACTGGTTTAATCAAAGCCAATATTTCTGCAAGAATTTCTTTTACTACTGTTAGTCAAGTTGACAGTCGCACTATATTAGATACAACCGGGGCGGAAAAACTTCTTGGAAATGGCGACATGCTATTTGTTTCTGCAGAAATGGCAAAGCCAAGACGCATTCAAGGAGCTTATTTGGAAGGTAAAGAAGTTAAAAAAGTTGTAGATTTCTTCAAGCAACAAGCTGGTGCTGTTATTTACGACGAAGACATTGTAGAAAAACCTAAAAGGGGCTTGGGATTGCCCGGTGGTGATGGTGGTGGTAGCGACGAGGATGATATGTATGAAGAAGCCAAAGAAGTCGTAATGCAAGCAGGGAAAGCTTCTGCTTCACTTTTGCAACGTAGGCTTCGCGTTGGTTATGCTAGAGCCGCTCGTTTATTAGATATTTTAGAAAATAAACAGGTTATTGGTCCTGGCGATGGTGCAAAGCCCAGAGAAGTCTATGGTTATGTACCTCAAAGCGAGAAAGCTGAGTATGGTATTTCTGAAGACAGCAACGAAAACTATTAAGCAAAAGTTTGAAAAGAAAAATTATGTTTTTTGAATCAAAGAAAATTTCTAGCGAAACTTTGGGTGAATACTTAATTGTTATTCGAACGTCTTTGGGTTTAACGCAAGAGCAAGTTGTTTTGCGTAGTGGAATTTGTACAAAATATATTAATGCTTTGGAAACGGGTAATTATAGTCAACTTCCTCCGACAGTCTATGTGATTGGTTTTTTAAAACAGTTAGCAGAAGTCTATAATGTTTCTTTTGATTCACTTCTCTCTCAGTTTAAAAAAGAGCGAGGCATTGCTGACCAAGTTGCTAGTAGTCCAAAAAAATCACAGTCGCGCCTTAAGCAATTTTTCTCAACAATCACAGTAACTCCAAAATCGCTTGTTGTGGCTGTAGCCTTTTTATTTGTTACTTCAACTATTTCTTATTTGGTTTATCAGGTTGTTGTTTTAAACCAACCTCCGTTATTAGAGGTCTATGAGCCAGCAACCGATCAAGTTGTGCGTGGTGGTTTTGTGACTGTCAGCGGTAGAACAAATTCAGGATCGTTAATAAAAATTGACGGGCAAACTATTTTTGTTGAAAGCAACGGCAAATTTAAAACGACACTTGGCGCAGCTTCCGGACAAAAGGAGTTGTTAATTGAAGCTACAAATAAATTTGAAAAGCGCACAACCAAAGTAGTAAGTTTAATGGTAAGTTCGGATTCAACTACTGAAGCTGTGGATCCCGTACAACTCGAATTAAGTTTTATTAGACCAGCAGTAATTTCAATTAGTGTTGACGGTCAGCAGTTACCACAAGAGGGGGTTGCCGCTGGAAGCATAAAAAGTGTAAAAGCCAGTAAGTCGATACTTCTTTCTACCACAGACGGTGGCGCAGTGACTGCAAAACTAAACCAAACTATGCTTGGCTCATTAGGCAGAGATGGAGAAGTTTTAGTTAATATTCCATTTTCAGTAGAGACTACAGCTGTCTTAAGTTCCCAAAAATCTTTTCAAAATTAACCATTTTAGCTACTTTTAGCGAACGGTAAAATCTTTAGAATTATTTTATCTGTTGTATGGTAGTATATCTATAGGCTACTTTAGCCCCTAGATTATTTTTTTAACAGTAATTATAAAATTATGGCAAAAACAGCGAAACCAGCAAAAACTATCGGTGCTTCTTCTTCAGGAAAATGGGGTGCGGTTGAAAATGCATTAGATCAAATTCGGGATAGATTTGGCGATGGAAGTATTATGAAACTTTCTGACACTCAAGCTCTTCATGTTGATAGTATTCCAACTGGAAGTATTAGTTTGGACTTAGCTCTTGGAGTTGGAGGAATTCCAAAAGGCCGTGTTGTTGAGATCTATGGCCCTGAGAGTTCTGGAAAAACAACTTTAACTTTGCATATGATAGCAGAGGCTCAGAAAAAAGGTGGTTTAGCCGCTTTTATCGATGCAGAACATGCTCTTGACCCTGAGTATGCAAAAAGAATTGGTGTTAAGTTAGAAGACTTGTTAATTAGCCAACCAGATAATGGAGAGCAAGCATTAGATATTGCAGAAACCTTGGTGCGAAGCAATGGGCTTGATTTGATTGTCATTGACTCTGTTGCCGCTTTGACTCCACGCGCCGAAATTGAAGGGGACATGGGCGACAGCCATATGGGCTTACAGGCAAGATTAATGAGCCAGGCTTTGCGCAAGTTGACTGCGATTATTTCAAAAACCAATACCACGGTAATTTTTATTAACCAAATTCGCATGAAGATTGGTGTTATGTTTGGTAATCCTGAAACAACAACTGGCGGAAATGCACTAAAGTTTTATGCTTCCGTGAGAATTGAAGTTCGCCGAACTGCTCAAATTAAAAATGGCGAAAAAATTGTAGGCAATAGAACAAAAGCCAAAGTGGTCAAGAATAAAGTTGCTTCGCCATTTCGAGTGGCTGAATTCGACATTATGTATAATGAAGGAATTTCTGTTGCTGGTGACTTGCTTGATACAGGAGTTTTGCTTGGAGTGATTGAGAAATCTGGAAATACTCATATGTTTGGTGAAGTAAAGCTTGGAGTTGGTCGGGAAGCGGCCAAAACATTTATTAAAGACACCCCAGAGGTCGCAGGACAGATAGACATTGCGGTTAGAGAAAAGATTAAAAGTGGAGAAGCAATTCCAAACAAGCCTGGTGAAGAAGAAGATGAAGAGTAATATTTAAAGATATTTTTCCCGAAGCCTAAATTAGGCTTCGGGATTTTTGTTACAAATTCCAAATTATATTTGCATTTTCGTATCTATTCGGTAATAATAAAAGGCTTCGTGACTTGTGCGGAGTAATCAAAAGATGCCCTAAGGAGGCTTGCAATGTGGGAGAGACTCAAAAGGTTTTTCAGTCGATTTCGACCTGGACAGGAGCCATTGTCGGAGGCGATCATCGATAAGAGTGGTTTGCTGACACCAGATGGTTGTAGCTATTCCACTATCAATTGGGAGCCTCAGTCCAGAATTCTGGTTTCCACGGACACCTGCCAGATAGAGTTCAGTCCAGGGAAAAACAAGAACAAAGACTATTCTTGTGGTCACAGTGCTCCTGAGAAATACTCAATCAACCTCTATGGCGACTGGTTTGGGGAGTTTGATGACGAGCAGGACTGCCCGGATTGTCTGCTTGCGAAGATGCTAGCAGTAACTATCCGGTGCGCTTTATGTGGCTTGCCCATCGTGCCTGGTAGACCAGTTGCTGTCTATTCTCCACGCTCAAGTGGGTTGCGTTTGGACATCGCAACACGGGATGGAAATTCTGTGCTTGGATGCATGCGCTTGGACTGTTGCCCCTCCGGTGGTCACTTCGCTGGACACTGGACCGGCACGGCCTTGAAGTCTGCTTTCGAGGAGGAAACTCTTGTCCAGCAAGTGATCGCTACTGGGCCGCCTACTCTTGACGATCTCAAAGATTATTGATCTTTTGTTGCTTTGCAACAGTTCTGTGGCGCCGAATTTCACCTGTGTGGGTTCGGCGCTCTTCTTTTATTTATTCACTCTGTACCGAAATCTCCCAGATTGTTACAATACCTCTATGAAAAGAAATGAAGTGCAAAAATATTGCAGTATCGATTTGGAATTGACTGGGTTTGATCCCAGCAAAAACGAAATCATTGAAGTTGGTTTCGTTATTTTTACTATGACCAAGTCAGGCCCAAAAATTTCCAAACGTTGGTCACAAGTTTTCAAACCTAGTGGAAGCGTTCACACAAAAATTTTAGGACTTACTGGAATTAGTCAAAAAGAATTAGATACGGCTCCTCTTTTTTCGGAACATCGAGAATTTCTTCAAGAGGTTTTGAAAGATGTCGTATTAGTTGGCCATGGAGTATCTCTTGATGTGCGTTTCTTAGAAGGGTTTGGAATTCCCATTACTCAGCGTGTCGTTGACACTTTAGAATTGGCGCAGTGGCTTTTGCCGACACAAGGCGGTTATAATTTAGAAAATTTAATGCACACTTTAAAACTAAAGCACAAAGAAGCTCATCGTGCTTTAGCTGATAGCGTCGCTACAATCAAACTCCTTGAAGTCTTATTACGGATTTATAGGAGTCTCCCAGAAAAATTACAAAAAGATATTTACAACAGAAGTCTTCAGGCACAGTTTCCTTGGACAGACTTATTGCAAATTCCGTTGAAGCCAAAAAAATTAGAAATTAATTCTGTAAATTTAAAAATCAAACTCAATAAAACAACAAAACCATTGCCACAAAAGTGTTTAGTCGAAGTGCCATTAGGAAAAGAGGCTGAAGAGTTGTGGCTAAATAGTATTGCCCAAAATCCTGAATCTAGTTTTATTGTTTTGCCAAACAAAGCACAAGTAATAAGGTTGTGGCAACAAGGATTTGGTGAGGCTATTTTTGAGCCAGAAGATATTTTAGATATCAAAAAATTAAAAAGTTTACAAAAAAGAGGAGATTTAAGTTTAGATGAGACTAAATTCTTATTTAAACTAATGGTTTGGCAAGCAACTAACTGGCAAACGGCAAGTTTGGTAGATTTAAACTTATCTTTTTTTGGTGGTCAGTTTAAATATTTAGTGAATGGGGGCAAGCAATCCTTTCGATTGAGTTCTCATATTGGATTAACGGATCATAAAACTTTTTTAAGTTTGAAACAAAATAAACAACTAAAAGCTCGACGTTTAGTGATAAGCGATGTTCTTGCGATGCATGACCGCATTGCCGCTTCCTCTGGTAGCCGTGTTGGCTGGGGTCAGATTATTGCGGTCTTGCGTTCGATATATAATCCAGAAACAAATACAGGGCATATTAAACACCAAGAAAGAATTCTTGAGATGCTTGCGGCCACAGATTTATTTTTTGGTTTAGTTTTATTAGAATTAAGCAAGCTCAAAGCCGATGTAATTTTGGATAAGGTTGATTTAGTCTCTAATGATTACGAATACAATTTAATTTATCGAGCTTCAAAAAATTATATTAAAAAATTACAAAAACACAATTTAATTATAAAAAATTCAGGGATAACTAAAATTGTTCGCAACCTTGAAAAGTTTTTTATTGAATCAGACAATGATGTTAAATGGATTGAGTTTGGCCAAAAGCATTGCGTTTTTATTACGCAAGCTTTAGACATCGCTCCATACATGCGCAAAGCTTTGAGTGGTTTTGCAAAGCAAGCTTTTTTGGACGCATCAAGTTTTTTACCGGTCTCAGATTATTTTTTGGGACGCTTAGGATTAGAAGGATTAATAAAAGCTACTTTACCAATTAAATTTAAATCAAAAAATATTGAAGTTCAATATAAAAATTTAGATTTAGTTAATCAATTAACTAAATACTTGGGCGCTAGCAATGTTCCTGCGTTGGTTTTGGTTTCAAATGAAGCTGAGGCAAAGGAAGTTTATAATAATCAGTTTGAACAATTAAGTAAATATGCCCACATTTTTGCCCAAGGTTATTCTGGAGGTGGGACTAAGATTTTCAGAAATTTTTCTATCAGGCCAAACAGCGTGTTAATTTCTTCAAGTAGTTTTATGACTAAGGCACAAGTTCCAGAGCTGTCAGTAAAAACTGTTTATATTCCTGCATTGAGTAGCGCAAAGTCAAGCCATCCGTACATTAAGGCTCTTTCGCTGGAATATCCCGACGCTAACGCTCTGAGTGTTGAGCAAATTTTTGATTTGGCGTTACTGGTTAGAATTTTTGATTTGGTTAGCACAAATAAACTAAAAAACCTCTTTATCTATGGTAAAAATGACGGAGTGACGAAACTATTTCTTGAATTTTTAGCTTCTCTTTCTGGCTTAAAGATAAGGAATAACAAAGTCTTATCCACATAATAATCCCTATATTATTGAGCAAAAGTGATGATTTGATAGTTTTACCCACTTTATCCACAAGTTACTAAAATCTGTAAATTTGTAGTCATAAGTGCGATAATATGACTAATTATCCATTTCTCTTATAAATAAAAGGTTTTTAGGAGTAGAAAGACCACATTATTGACAAAAAGGTAAATATTTGCTATTATTAAGTCAGATAAAAGAAGAGTTTTGAAATAAATAGGTGTAGTTCTTTGAAAACTGAATAGTAAGTCAAACTAGACGAAGGGGATCTGTTCTTAAGGATTTGAGGCCAGCTTTCCTTTAAACTTTCCGTCATAGCCTATCCAATCTAGGCTGTCTGCAAAACAAAAACAAAATGTAGGTTTTTCATAAAAAAACAAAACAAAAATAAAACAAAAAAGTGCGTTTTGAGGTCGAAAGACCATAAGGGGAGTTTAAAGTGTAGTTTGACATTTGATTGGAATTCAGACGCTCTCGAATTTATTTCGAGAAATGCTTGAAGTAACGAAAATGTTAAAGACTGCCTTAGGTTTAGGACCCAGCAAAGATGGATCCTGCAGCTAAGGCGGTGTTTAGCTCGAAGCTTTGAGTTAGCGCCTCACACCGTTCTTATATTCTACAATTTTGGGACGCCGTTTGAGGCGCTTTTATTATTTCTGAGCCTATTCTAGTCGGTTTAAAAAGAATAGGATATACTAAAGACACAAAAGACATAATAACTTTGGAGATATAAATATGCACTCAGCTCAATTTGTAGAAGAAATGAAGCAATTACTTTTAGCGACAAAAGCAGAGTTAACTCAAGAGTTGGCCGGCCAGTCTTCGCATACAGAAGTGGGGGAAGACCCAGATGAAAATGCTTCTGAAATTGAAATGGACGAAGTCAGTCAAGATGTGATAGCGAGAATTCAGGGAGATTTAGCAAAGATTGAAACTGCTTTAAGTCGCATCGAGCAGGGTGTTTATGGAATTGATATAAACTCAAAAGAAGATATTGCTGAAGACAGACTTCGAGTTTTGCCTTGGGCAGAAACAGGAGTTTAATTTTTATATGGAGACACCCGTTATTGCAAGTCAGGAAATTTCTAAAAATGAAAGAGTTTACTCTTTCATTTTTTGGTTTGGAGTATTTATTGTTTTGGTTGCATCTGATCAAATGTTAAAAGCTTTAATTTTTAGTTTTATTAACCAGAGCCAGTCTTGGTTAGTTGACTCGTATGCGGGTCGTTTTGGATTTCAACTTTATTCTAATACACAGTTTGCATTTAGTGCGCCGTTACCAAAATTTTTGATGTATAGCATTTACGCAACTAGTGTTGCAGCTTTGGTGTGGTGGGCAAAAGTTAGTTGGAAAAATTTGGGCTCCTCTTCAAAAACAGCTTTTATTTTAATCTTAGCCGGGGGCCTATCTAATTTAGGAGAGCGTTTAATTACTGGCAGTGTACGCGATTATTTTTTAATTGCAAATGGCATTTTTAATCTTGCCGATGCTTACATTTTAGTCGGTGTAATTTGGTTTTTAGTACGAGAATTCTGGCCAAAATAGGACTTGCGAGCCTGCCAGTTTGTGCCTCGGCGAGCCGAGTCATAAACTGGCTTTGGCCAATTTTTTCGTTATTTCCCTATGGTTTTTATCATCGTAGATGACTACGCTTCTAAAAATCCTCGGGAAATGCCTTAAACTTGGTTCAAGCGCATAAGTCCTTTTAAAATCTTTAGAATTATTTTATCTCTGTTCTGCTATCATCAAACAATGATAGCAAAAGTATTGTCTGGGGCAGTAGTTGGGCTAGATGCTGCGATAATTGAAGTGGAAGCCACGGTGAGCAATGGATTGCCCGCTACTATTATTGTTGGACTACCAGATACTGCAGTGCAAGAGAGTCGTGAGCGGGTCAAGGCTGCCATGAAAAATTCTGAGTGTGAATATCCTCCGACGAGGGTTTCTGTTAATTTGGCGCCTGCAGATGTGCCGAAAGTCGGAACGCATTTTGACTTACCGATAGCCCTTAGTATAGTTTTAGCCTCCGAAAAAATTAATTTTTCGTTAGAGGGGAAAATTTTTGTGGGGGAATTATCTTTGGATGGAAGTGTGCGTTCTGTTCCAGGCGTGTTGGCAATTGCTTTGGCGGCAAATTCTTTCGGTGCCAAAGAGATTTATGTGCCAGCAGAAAATGCAGTAGAAGCGTCTTTAGTGGAAGGATTGACTGTCTTTGCAGTTCCAAGTCTTTCAATCCTACTTCGTCATTTGTTGGGGGTTGTGTCTTTGGTTCCTGTGCTACCTTTAGTTGCAAAAGATTTACTACAAAAACCACAAGTGTTAATTGATATGAAAGATATTGCTGGGCAAGAGCTTGCTAAACGCGCACTTGAGATTGCAAGTTCCGGTGGACATAATGTTTTATTATACGGACCCCCTGGCTCTGGCAAAACATTATTGGCAAGAGCAATGTCGGGGATTCTGCCTTTGCTTTCTTCTAGCGAAGCTTTGGAGTTAACTAAAATTTATAGCATTGCGGGAAAGTTACATGGGCGGTTAGTTACCACAAGGCCAGTGCGCAGCCCGCATCATACTACTTCACATACTGCACTTGTCGGAGGGGGAAGCGATCCTCGTCCTGGGGAAATTACTTTGGCGCATCGCGGTATTTTATTTCTTGATGAATTTCCAGAATTTCCACGTCATGTTTTGGAGGCGCTTCGTCAGCCACTCGAGGATGGCCATGTTACTGTGGCGCGGGCAAAAAATACTGTGGATTTTCCAGCGCAGTTTATGTTAGTTGCGGCCCTTAATCCTTGTCCTTGTGGTTACTATGGCGACGGAGGTAAGCGTTGTTTGTGTACACCTGGGCAAATTTATAAATATCAGAAAAAAATTTCTGGTCCGCTAATTGACCGCATTGACTTGCATATTGAAGTTCCCAGGCTTCCGTATGAAAAAATGATGAAAGATGAAGAAGCTGAAAGTTCAGAGCAAATTGTAGCTCGGGTAGAGTTGGCGCGAGAGTTACAATTTAAGCGTTTTGGCCAAAGCAAAACTAATTCAGAAATGAATGTAGTAGAGCTAAAAAAATATTGTAAACTAGGGCCAGAACAACAAGAGTTGCTAAGGAATGCTATGAAACAATATGCACTTTCTGGCAGAGGAGCACACCGTTTGTTAAAAATTGCTCGCACAATTGCTGATTTAGCTGGCAGTGAAGCTTTGGCTACTAATCATTTAGCAGAAGCGCTTCAATATCGTCCAAAACTTAATGACTAATAATGTTTTGAATAAGTAGTGGAATTGTTAACTACATTGGTGATATACTAATGTATATGCAGAAGAAAAAAATTCGCAAAGCAATAATACCGGCGGCTGGTTATGGGACGAGATTTTTACCCGCTACCAAAGCTCAGCCTAAAGAAATGCTCCCTATTGTAGATAAGCCGATTATTCAGTATGTCGTAGAAGATGCTGTGTCCGCGGGGATCGAAGATATAATTATTGTTACTGGTTGGTCCAAGCGTAGCATTGAAGACCATTTTGATTATCCTTTTGAATTGGAAAAAAGGTTGGAAGAGTCAGGCAAGTATGAAGCTTTAGATGAGATTAGACGGATTGCAAATTTGGCCAATTTTTATTATGTTCGTCAAAAAGGTCCTTTGGGCAACGCAACACCAATATGGAATGCCCGTGAGATTATTGGGGATGAACCATTTTTAGTGCTATGGGGCGATGAATTTATAGAGGCTAGTCCAACACGTTGCCAGCAATTAATTAGTAGCTACGAACGTCTTGGTGGTAGCGCTGTGTTAGCAAGCGTTAGAAAAAATAGCCCAGAAGATTTTAAACGTTATGGATATGCTGCTGGCCAAGAGACCGAATCTGGGGTGCTAAAGATAAATCAAATAATTGAAAAGCCTGGCCAAGGACGAATGAATTCTGACTATGCTGTTGTTTCTGCCGGAGTCTATGAGCCAGAGATGTTTTCTGCGATTGAAGAGTCAATGCGCAGACTTGCAAAAGAAAACACTCCCCGCGAGTTAGTTTACATAGATGCTGTAAATATTTTACTTGAACGTCAAAAAACTTGCTGGGCTGTAGAAATTAAAAATGGAACATACCATGATTGTGGAAATAAGTTAGAGTATTTAAAAACAGTTGTAGAGTTTGGTCTCAAGCACGACGACTTACACGAAGATTTTTCTAAGTATTTAAAAAACCTGTCTTTATAAAATAAATAGTGATTAAAGTAAAGTTATCGCGAAAAAATAAAACTATGTTAAAAATACTAAAGAAAATTCATCATACAAAATTTATTGCTGTGTTGTTGGCGTTGTCATTCTTATCAGCAGGCTGTGGGGGAAGTGCCCCAAAACAAGGCGCTGTTGTGTTAAAGTTTTGGAAACCTTTTGAAGACAGTCAAAATATTCAGCCTTTAATTCAAGAATATCAAAAAAAACATCCTAACGTTAGAATTGAATATACTAAAAAGAATATTGAGACTTACGAAGAAGATTTACTTAATGCCCTAGCGGCAGGAGAGGGTCCTGACGTCTTTTCGATTAACAACTCTTGGTTGCCAAAGTATTTAGATAAAGTTACAGGTGCTTCAGACAAAACTTGGATTTTTCGCGACTATAAAGATGCTTTTGTAGATGCTGTGGTTAACGACTTCACTAAAGATCAAAAAATATACGGAGTGGCTTTAAATGTTGACTCACTTGGCCTTTACTATAATAAAGATTTGTTGGGGACTGTTGGCATTGCTACTCCGCCAAAAACTTGGGACGAGTTTCAAACTCACGTTCGTCAGTTAACAAAACAAAACCGCACTGGATATTTTGATCGTAGCGGGGTGGCAATGGGCATGAATTCTAACGTTAATCGCGCTACGGATATTGTTTATCTATTAATGTTGCAGGCAGGTGCTGTTCCTTGGAGTAGCGATGGCCAGAACCCAACTTTTAATCGTAGTGTTAGTAATAGTAGTGGAAATACAAACCCAGGTTTAGAAGCTTTACGTTTCTACACTTCTTTTGCAGACCCTTCAAGTTCTAATTACACATGGAATGCTCGAAGCGACTACTCTATAGACTCCTTTGCAAATGGCCGTGCTGCGTTTTTGTATAGTTACGCATATACAAGACAAACCATTATTCAAAAATCACCAAATTTAAATTTCGATGTGACTACTGTGCCACAATATAATTTGGATGGGTCTGCGATTAATTTTGCGAACTATTTTGGTGAAGTTGTAAACAAGCAAACTAAAAATGCAGATGTCGCTTGGGATTTCTTGAAATTTATTTCTAGCAAAGATGCTTTAGACAAATATTACGCAGTCCACAAACAGCCTTCAAGTCGCAAGGACTTAATTGAGCTACAGATTCAAGATCCAGAAATTGGGGTTTTTGCTCACGCTAATTTAACTGCAAAAAGTTTTTACAAACCAAACCAAGTTCGTTTTGATGGGATTATTGGTGATATGATAGACGCTGTAGTTCTCCGCGGTGTGCGATTAGAAGAAGCTTTGTCTAGTGCTTCAAGTCAGGCACGGACATTAACTCAAGTGCGAAATTAACAATTTCAAAGAATTGTGTGCTTTTGTGTTATACTTAGCTTAATATTAGTTAAATAATCGAGTGAAACAAAAACTTTTTTCTTTGATATTTGGAATGGTCTTGGCGCTATCAATTTTGCCACAGCTTGTTTATGCTGTTGACGCTAATTCAAACACCCCTGTTAACGCCAATGTTGATTCCGGCTCTAAATCGATCCTCGAAGGTGGAATAGTAAATTGTGGCAACAAAGGGACTGTAGAAGATAAAAATGTTTCCGATGCTTGCACTGTCGAAGACATTTTTAAATTTATGGGTCGCTTGGCAAGCATCCTCATTGCTTTGGCCGGAGTAGTGGCGGTTTTCTTCATTGTAAAATCAGGACTTCAAATGGTCTTAGCAGCAGGGGATATGGGGGCAATTACTAAAGCCAAAAAAGGTTTAACAAACGCTGTGATTGGATTTGTTTTAGTTATGATTGCTTTTTTGACCGTGAATACAATTTTGAAAGGCTCGCTTAGTTTAGGACTTAAAAGTGGAGCTGATATTTTAACTAATCCTTTGCAATATATTAAAGGCGGGAGTGGCGGTTCCGGTAATTCGGCTGGTAATTCCACCCCTCCAGCCAATACTCCATAATATGAAAAAAATATTTTTATTTCTTGCTAGTTTGATTCTTGTTCTTTCTAGTTTTGGCATTGCTTTGCCAGCATCAGCCGCGGTTGATTGCACTAGACCTAATCAATACTTAAGTGGGACTCCATTATTAACTTCTCAGCCTTCAAGTCCAAATGCAACAGAAAACCTACGTTCTGTAGTAAATTTTAATTTTAAAAACGAATTTTCATCTTGCATAAGTGGCTTTTCTTATAGGATAGTTTTTTCATATGATGGATATGGTTCATCAAAGCGCGTTATTGTTGATCGTCCGCATCAAGGAGGAGTTACAATTTCTGCTAGTGATACACAAACATGGAGCAGTCTAACATCTGGAAGCAGACCTAGTTCTGCAACAGTCGGAGTCATGGCTTTGCTATATCCAATAGACGATCAAGGAAGGTCAGTTTTGGATGCCCAGGTTGCAAGTAATCGGGTTACTGTGACTTTTCAAGGGGTGACTGTGGGTGGCGGAGATGGTGGACAAGGAGGAATTTCTCCGTCGACGTTGACCGGTACTTTTAAAGTTGGGACGCCTATTGCTGGTCAAACTTTTTCGTTGACTTCTCCACCATCTGGTAGTACTACAGTAACTTGGTCTAAATCGGGGAATCTTCCTCCAGGCTTGGTTTTGGCACCGCTAAATAGTAATCGTTATCAGCTTTCTGGCACTCCGACAGCGCCAGGCAATTTTAGTTTTACTATAATTGCCCAAGACGCAGCCAGTGTCTTTACTGTTGCCCTAGGTAGTCAAACTTATAATGTGGCAGTAGCTGATAAAGATGGCAATCCACCTCCCCCTGGTGGTGGAGGCGGTGGAGGCGGTGGTGGTGGTGGGGGAGGTAATGATACTGGAAATGGAAATGGTCCGGGCGGTGGTAATGGCAATGACCCCACTGGCACGGGTGACACAGGATTGTTTTTTAACAACCCGCTTGAAGCCAGCAATTTACCAGAGTTTTTCATAAAAATAATGAACATCCTTTTGTTGCTCATTGGGATGCTCTCTGTGGTCATGATAATTTTTGGTGGGTTTATTATGATTACATCTGGTGGCGCTCCAGCCCAAATCACAAAAGGAAAAAGTATTGTAACGTGGGCTGTAGCTGGGCTTGTGGTTGCACTCTTAGCTTTTAGTATTATTAGTATTGTTCAAAACTTAATTGGTACAAAATAACATGCGCAGGTTACAGATTATATTATTTAGCTTATTGATATCCTTTAGCCTTGTCCCTCAAGTTGGATTGGCGGCTGATTGTAATAAATTAGAAGGCCAGTTTAAGGACGCCGGTGCGGAAAACGCCGGAGTCTTGGATGTTTTTAGCAAGTTTAAATATTGCAGTGTTGAAGATTTAGTCAGCGCAGTTATTAAGTGGGCGTTGTCGATTGCTTTTGGGCTTGCGGTACTGTTTGTCATTCTAGGCGGTTTTCGTTATATGACTTCTGGTGGAAATGAGGCAGCCACAAAAAAAGCTTTGGAGATGATTAAGTGGGCTTTGGCCGGCATTGCTCTAATTGCCCTTGCTACAACAATAGTAGTAATTGTAACGCGATTAGTTGCCGGATAGTTTGGAGATTACTTTAGAATATGGTATACTTTTAGTAATTGATATTAGACAAGATTTATTGTCAATCAAACCTTTTCATTGAAAGGGGGTGAACATGCTTTGAAACAAATACTCAAAAAAATAAACTGGATGACTGCGATTCAATTAGTCGTAGTTTCTGTAATAGCATTGGCCCCTTTGTTGGTGCCGGTGGTCAGCCATGCTGACTTATCAACTGGTTATCAATGTCCCACGGGTCAGCTAAATTGTACTCCAACAACCAGCGCTAATGACTTAATCAATAAAGCTATCGGTTGGATTTTGTCGATTACCTTTGCGATTGCAGTTTTGTTCTTAATCTTAGGTGGTTTTTGGTACATTACCTCAGCTGGTAATGAAACCTTGGCAACTAAAGGTAAGCAGACAGTTATTAACGCCATTATTGGTATTGTGATTATTATTTTGGCTTATGTTGTCTTAACTGCTGTGGTAAGTTTTGCCACTACACCTGCAACTCCATAATTATCTCCCGCATCGCTTTTTTCGGTGCGGGATAGTCCTGGGCGTAAAATAGTTTTTCTATTTTGCTCCTAGGACTATATTATATTTTATGCAAAACATTTTTCGTCCATTTATTTTAGTTTCATTTTTTGTGCTGACATTCATAGCTGGTCAGTTTTTATTTGCGGTAAGTAGTCAAGCTCTAAGCTGTGAGGGAGGATATAAACCGGTTAACGGTTTGTGTATCCCTGAAACTGCAACGGGCAGCGGTGGAATTAGTGGAGCTACAAGTGTAAACGATTTAATTGAAAAAGCTATTAAAGCACTTCTTGGAGTAGCTTTTGCAGTTGCGCTTTTGTTTGTGATTATTGGCGGCTTTTGGTTTATTACTTCAAGTGGCAATGAAACACAGCTTAGAAAAGGTAAAAGCACTGTGCTCTATGCTCTGCTTGGTATTGCGATTATCATATTGTCTTATATGATGGTGAATGTTGTCGTTAAAACTCTGTCTTAAATTTTATTTTTAACACACTATGATACGGTGCTGTATCATAGTGTTTTTTAATCGGAAAATAGATTTAGTGTCTAATACTAGACCCGTTGCTAATTAGCAGTGTTTTTTGGTACAATACTGTGTAATCGAGCTTAAAGTAAGTTTACAAGTAAAGTAAAATTGGTTTGAGCCGGGGTGGCGAAATTGGCAGACGCACTAGCCTTAGGAGCTAGCGGGAGCAATCCCATGGAGGTTCAAGTCCTCTCCCCGGCACCACTACTTCGCTAAAGCTTCGAAGTGCAAGCATTTATTCGCTAAAGCTTCGTAGTGCAAGCATTTCTTGGAAGTACTCAAAGTTATTAAATGTTATCAGTAATTATAATGAAATAGGGCGGAATTACTCTGTCGTGCACTCTTGCTTGATATGTAATAATTCATTATAATATTTTGACATCGGTATATTTCATTAAACAGATTTTATGGGAAAAATTGTAAAAAATATAATTCTCTTACTTGTTGGATTTTTAGTTATTTCTGCAGTATTTGCATTGTTTGCTAGTGACAGCAAAACTAAACCAACAGCACTTTCGGATATCGCGCGAGAAGTTAACGAAGGAAAAGTAAAAACTATAGTTATTAGCGGAACTGAATTAACTGCTGAACTTCATGATGACTCTGTTAAACAAACAGCCAGTGTTGGCACAGAAAATTTCACCGACTTTTTAACCAATAGTGGAATTGATTCTGAAAAGATTCGCGCAGTGCGCATTGAGTATAAGACAACGGGTCCGGTGGCCCGCGTTGCTGAAAATTTGTTGCCGTTCTTAGTGCCGTTGGTTTTGATTGGTTTATTCATTTTCTTTTTGATGCGGCAAGTTCAAGGGACGAATAATCGTGCCATGAGTTTTGGACAAAGTTCAGTGAAACTTTCAGACGAACGAAAAAATAAAGTTCGCTTTGCTGATGTCGCGGGGAGTAAAGAAGCTAAAGAAGAACTTTCTGAAATTGTTGAATTTCTCAGGTATCCTCAAAAGTTTTTACAGCTTGGCGCAAAAATTCCAAAAGGTGTGTTGTTGCTTGGGGCCCCTGGTGTAGGAAAAACCCTTCTTGCACGCGCGGTTGCTGGTGAAGCCAATGTTCCATTTTTCCATATTAGTGGTTCTGAATTTGTGGAAATGTTTGTCGGTGTTGGAGCTAGTCGTGTTCGCGATTTATTCAAAAAGGCAAAAAAAAATGCGCCTTGTATTATTTTTATAGATGAAATTGATGCAGTAGGCAGACAGCGTGGCACAGGACTTGGTGGTGGGCACGATGAACGCGAACAAACTTTGAATCAAATTCTTGTTGAGATGGATGGTTTTGAAACAGAAACTAATGTTATTGTTATTGCTGCTACTAATCGCCCAGACGTGCTTGACCCAGCGCTTCTTCGTCCTGGCCGATTTGATCGCCAAGTAATGTTAGATTTGCCTGACATTCGTGACCGAGAAGAAATTCTACAAGTTCACAGTAAAGGCAAGCCAATGGCAGAGGGCGTTAACTTGCGAAATATCGCGGAGCGCACCCCAGGATTTAGCGGAGCAGACTTAGCGAATATTTTAAATGAAGCTGCAATTCTAGCAGCCAGAATAAATAAAAAAGAGATTGCAACAGAAGATTTGCGTGAAGCTATTGAAAAAGTCATGCTTGGCCCTCAGCGAAAAAGCCATATTTTGTCGGTTAAAGAAAAAGAAATTACCGCCTATCACGAAGGTGGTCATGCTTTAGTTGGAAGCGTTCTTCCTGAGTCTGACCCAGTTCATAAGGTGACTATTCTTTCACGCGGCCGTGCCGCAGGTTACACAATGAAGCTTCCCTCCGAAGATCGCCACTTACATACAAAGTCCAGTTTCTTGGATGAAATTGCAGCTCTTCTTGGTGGTTATGCCGCAGAGCGATTAGTCTTCGGCGAGCTAACAACAGGTGCTAGCAACGATTTAAAGACTGCTACATCTATGGCGCGCAAGTTAGTTACAACATACGGGATGAGTGATGAAATGGGTCCGATAACTTTGGGCGACTCACACGAAACTGTATTTTTAGGACGCGAGTTAGGGGAACAGCGAAATTATAGTGAAGAAGTCGCAAAAAAAATTGACGCTGAAGTTAGTCGAATTATGAAAGAAGGCTTGGCACGTGCTACAGAGACTCTTGTCTTGCACCGCAGTTATTTAGATGAGATTGCTAAGACTTTAATTGCAGAAGAAACATTAGAACAAGACCAGTTTGCAAAAATAGTTAAAGATATTTTGCCCCATGGCAAAAAAACTTTACCGGAGTTTGATGTTGCCCCAACTGAAAGTGGTAGTTAATTATCAATAATCCAATGCGTAGCGCTTTAACTATAATTAAAAGTGCATACACCATTACCACAGGCCGGCCAAGCTTGTGGTTTTTTGGTCTTTTTTTAGTCGGAGCAGTTAACCCTTTATTACTGCACGCCTTAGGTTTGCAAGGCCGGTGGCCAGAATTACTTTCGATAAATTATGCGCTTCCATTTTTTGGTTGGCCATTTTTACTTTCTGCACCAATTGTTGCGCTGATTGTGTTTGGGCTCTTTGTTGCGATTACTAACATTGCCCGGATTTGGTTGTTGGCTAAAGTTTTGTTGCACCTTCGAGACCATTCCAGACGCTTTTCTAATTTAGAGGGCGTAGCGGAATTAGTTTCTGAGTTAGTGTCATGGCCTGAGCAGATAAAACCAAGTGATATTGTCCGTGATAAATTTTGGGCAACTTTTTGGGTTAGTATTTTTACAAATATTTATTATTTAGTTGCGCTTCTTGCAATTGCCTTACCGGCTATTGTATTAAAAGGTACAGAATATGCGGCAAACCAGTTTATAGTTGTTGCGATTATTTTGTTCCTTCCTTTAGCTATTTTTGGGATGTACTTAAATATTTTTACACCTTTTTTTATTATTTGTTTTAATCAGTCATTGGCAAAGTCTTTAATGCAAACTTGGGATCTTTTAGTTAGTCGTTGGCGCCAAATATTATTTTTCTTTTTTTGTATTTTTGGCTTTTATGCTTTGTCTTTATTTATTATTTCCGGTTTGCTCGAGACTTTTCATTTAACCTTAATAAATATTTTAGATTCTTTTACAAATAATAAAATGCTCTCTATAAATTCTTCCCGACTCTTATCAAGTTTTGGGGTGACTATTATCGGCTGGTTTTTATTGGCTTTGTTAAATGTTTTTTTTCATGTTTCAATGCTGTTACTATTTGTTTATTTGGTGCGACCAATGTCCCAAGGACAGGTGACACAGAGAGTTTTCCAACATACCGAAGGGTAATTATTATTTACTAGATACTTGAAATATTGAGTTTACTGTGTCATACTATGACATGTTAATCTTAGGGTGGTTAGCTCAGGGGTAGAGCATCTCTTTGACGTAGAGAGGGCCAGAGGTTCGATTCCTCTACCACCCACCATTGCAAAGCTTTAGCTATGCAGTGAACAATCTATAGAATATAATTAATCATCAAGAAGCGAGAATTTAAAATTAAGGTACGCCTTAATTTGTGATTCATGGTTCTTGATCCAAAAGGCCTCTCATGCCCCAAGTCAAAAAAGACGAGATCGAGAAAATACTTGGTGAAAGTATCTCTAACTTAGAGTTATATATTTCTGCTTTCACCCACCGTTCTTATTTAAATGAAAATCGCTCTTTTGTGTTGCCACACAATGAACGGTTGGAATTTTTAGGAGACGCAGTCCTTGAGTTAGTTGCCACAGAACATCTATACCGAAATTATGATCATTCTGAAGGCGAATTGACCAACTTTAGAAGTGCCCTTGTAAACTATAAAAAACTTTCAGAAATTGCCAAGCGCTTAGGGCTTGAGGATTATTTAATGATGTCCCGGGGAGAAGCCAAAGATACAGGCAGAGCAAGGCAAGTAATTTTGGCAAATACAATAGAAGCAGTTATTGGAGCTTTATATTTAGACAGAGGATACGATTCAGCTAGAGATTTTATTGTTCGTGAAATTTTAATTGAGCTTCCTTTTATTATCACAGAAGGAAGTTACTTAGACCCGAAAAGTAAACTGCAAGAATTGGTTCAAGAGAAGCAGGGAGTTACTCCTACGTATGGTGTAATTTCAGAAAGTGGTCCTGACCACGATAAAGTTTTTGTGGTCGCAGCATTTATCAATGACAAAGAAATTGGTCGTGGTAATGGCCCGTCGAAACAAGAAGCAGAAATTGCCGCTGCGGAAAATTCTTTGCAGGAAAATCAGTTTTAGATAGTCTGAATGCAACAAGAAATTTCCATTAGATAGCAAGAGATCCTTCGACTTCGCTCAGGATGACAGCTATGATTATTCATTTATGGTTTGTCAGTTATCCCCAATTTTCATTGACCCCATATTTCTTTAGTGGTATTGTAAATGCAGAATGCATTCGACATACAAAAATAGAAAAGAGAAAAGTACCTCAACGCCGTAAGGCGATTGAGGTATTTTTTTGCCAAAGTCCAAGGAGGACACCATGTTGACGACTATCGATATCGTGTGGGTGTGCTACCGTTGCCACCTCATTCGCATTTCATTTGATGTCCCTGGCTTGTCACGGCAAGAGGCTTTCATCGATCCTCGTTGGCCACTTCGCCGGAGAACCAAGAAGCATTTTCGTCGTCATTGGCCTGTTGGCGACAATCTCAATGCTGTGGAATTCGTCCAGACCAATGGAAGCCTGGTCGATCATCGTTGGTGTGACAGCTGTCTTGCTGTGCGCCTCAATCAAGCGAGCACTTCAAGTCGCCGTCAACAGGCGAAAGGAAATCATTTTCATGCAGGGGCTTAGGCCACCCCTGCATTGTTGTTTTTTTGCGCAATGTGTTTTATGGAGGACAAATGGAAAAGGACAAGGATATCCTCGTTGGTTTCTGTTATTGTGGCAAATTCGTTAAAGTCAGCGCTTCTGACGAGTTTGCTTCTGGAACATGGGTTTCAAGCCAGTCCCTTTGTGCGGTATTAGTAGTTCAACTACTTGGCGCTAGAGAAGTACGTGGCCGAGTTCCAATGGCTCACTGTGATGAGTGCGTTAAATCCCTCATTTCAGGAGGCACCCGTCAATTCGTAGTAAGAACGATTCAGGGGGTAGAGGTTATTTCTGTGCCTGTTCGAAAGGCATCTGCTACAAAGGAGTCATAAGGCTCCTTTTTGTGTTATAATTTAGAGGTTATATATAGTTTTTTGAAACAAAACATTTAAAGAATTTCCAAGTTAAGCAGTTAATATGTATTTAAAACGTTTAGAAATTCAGGGCTTTAAGTCTTTTGCTCGCAAAACCACACTTGAGTTTGAATCTGGAATAACAGCAATTGTTGGACCAAATGGTAGTGGAAAAAGCAATATTGCTGACTGTTTGCGATGGGTTTTAGGTGAACAAAGCACTAAGCTTATTCGTGGAAAAAAAAGTGACGATGTAATTTTTGCCGGTTCGGATAAAAAAGTCCGAGCTGGTTTTGCTGAAGTTGTGGCTACTTTTGATAACCGTGACCATAAAATCGCTGTTGATACTAGTGAGGTTAGCATTGGTCGCACAATTTCTCGAAGCGGAGAAAGCGAATATTTATTAAATGGTCAAAAAGTTAGACTGCTTGATATTGTTGATTTGGTTTTAAAAAGTAATATTGGTACTTCACGTTACACAGTAATTGGCCAAGGGACGATTGATCAAATGGTTCTTTCAGGTCCTGCGGAAGTAAAAAATTTACTTGATGAAGCCAGTGGAGTAAAGACTTATTATATTCGCCGAGATAAAACTTTACGACGCTTAGAGCAGACGGCACAAAATTTAATTCGGGCAGAAGATTTGCTTGCTGAGATTGAACCAAGACTAAAAAGTTTGCGCAGGCAAGCAAAGCGTATGGAGGCAAGAAGTGAGATTGAGTCTGAACTGCGTGGTTATCAGGTTAAATGGTATGGGCATCAACACGCACAATTAAGCAAGCATATTGGCCAGCATGAAGCTACCTTGTCTGGTTTGGCTATAAAGCGACAAGAGTTGGAAGAAAAATTGCAACAACATCGGGTAGATGTTGAAGTTCATGAAAAAAAAGGTCAAGAAGACGTTACTCGGTACAGCCAAATTCAACAACAACTCCATAGCCTTCAACAGCAAAAAAATAATTTGCTTGAAAATGTTAGTTTGGTGCGTGGAAAAATGGAAAGCCATAAAACTGCAGGGTCAGGCGACCCAAAAACCCTGCAAGCTAATGCGCATACTTTGGAAGGAAAGATCTCCGAGCTTTCAAAGCAGTTAGATAAAAATTTAAGTGATAATTTAGCAAATCAAACTGAGCTTGCCAAACAACAACAAACAATCGCTACTCTCACAAGCCAGCTTGATAGTTTGTATACCCAACTTGCTAATCCTACAGTTGTTGATTGGCAGGTTTTTGATGTAGAGTTGTCAAAGTTTGAAAAATTTTTCGCCTTATTTTTAGAAACTCTTTCTAGCACTTCAGACTTTGCAGTAATTCGTCAAAGCCAGCAAGTGATTTCCCAGACATTTCAAGAGTTCAAGTCAAAAACTACAACTTTAATTAAAACTCCACAGCTACAGAACTCACTTCACGAACAATTACAAACACTTTCCAAACAAAAAGAAGCATTACAGTCACAACTTCAGAGCTTGCAATTAGAAGCTTCTAAAATGACTTTAGAGCAAGAATTTTTGCAACAGCAAATTAAAGACTTGCAGCAGCAAAAACTCGGGGTCGACTTAGAATTACAAAAAGTGACTGCAGTCGATGCCGATAGTTATTGGCAAAACTTGGTCACAGAAGAGTCAAAATTAAAAACTGCTTTAGACTCGCTTGGTTTGCAAATTACGGAGATAGAACAGTCTTTAAAAGATTATTATCAAAGCGAAACTCAGTTTAAAAACAAAATTTCAGAAAAGGAAAAAGAGTACAGAACTATAAGCGATGCTCTTAATGCTATTAAAGACCAAGAGTCAACACAGCAAATTGAAAAAGCAAAGCAAGATGCTTACATGGAAAATCTGTCCGCTGAAATTACTAGCGCGCTTGGTTTAGATATGCTTGCAAATATTACTCAGCATCATGTTCACACGCTTGATCCTGATATTGAAGAAAAAATTTCTAAATTAAAACATCAGCTAGAGCTTACCGGGGGAGTTGACGAATTAACAATTGCTGAGTATCACGAAACCGAAAGTCGCTTTGGAAATTTGCAGTCTCAGATTGAGGATTTGCGAAAGAGCATGCAGGATTTGCGCGAAATAATGGACGAGCTTGATGAACACATTAAGTCTAAATTTAATGAAGCTTTCCATAACGTAAATGCAAAGTTTGAACATTATTTTCGTCTTCTATTTAACGGAGGCCGAGCTTTCTTGTCTATAGTGAAAGAACAAGAGAAGGAAGAGTTGGCAAGTTCGGAGACAGATGATGAAACTGCAGATCAAGGTGAGGCGTTACGTCCTGAAGAAAAAATTGTAAAGAAATATGAAAAAGGTAGTATGAGTGTTTCTGGTGTTGATATAAGAGCTACTCCACCTGGTAAAAAATTATCAAGCATCCAAGCTTTGTCCGGCGGTGAGCGCGCTCTAACTTCAATTGCTCTGTTGTGTAGTTTGCTGACCTGCTTCCCTTCACCTTTTGTGGTGCTCGACGAAGTTGATGCTGCGCTTGATGAATCCAACACAATTCGTTTTGGCCAAATTTTAGCTAGCTTGGCGCACCAAACACAGTTTATTACCATTACTCATAACAGAGAGACAATGGCAAATTCTAATATTCTTTATGGAGTAACGATGGGGGATGATGGAATTAGTAAATTGCTTAGTATTAAACTGGAAGCCGCAAAAGCTTTTGCAAAGTAATAAACTAAGTACTCAGTACTAAGTACTTAGTACTCAAAAAAAACATGTTTGACCTTACATCACTAATTCAAACTGCAGGATATATTGGTACAGCCGGAATAGTTTTTGCTGAGTCTGGTTTATTTTTTGGTTTCTTTTTACCTGGGGACAGTCTTTTATTTACTGCTGGAATTTTAGCAAGTCAGCATTTTTTTGATATTAGAATTTTAATTCCATTACTTTTTGTTTCGGCAGTTGCTGGTGACAGCGTAGGTTATTCTTTTGGTTATCGTGTTGGCCCGCGTTTATTCCAAAGACCAAATTCAAAACTTTTTAAAAAAGAGCATTTAGTGAAGGCAAGCGCATTTTTTGAAAAGTATGGTAAAAAAACAATTATCATCGCTCGGTTTATTCCAGTGGTGAGAACTTTTGCTCCCATTTTGGCAGGGGCTGCAAAAATGCATTACCGAACTTTTCTTTTTTATAATGTGATTGGAGCATTGCTTTGGGCAGTTGGTTTGACCTTGCTCGGTTATTATTTAGGAAAGGTTGTTCCAAATATTGATACGTACTTATTGCCAATTCTTGCGGTTATAATTCTGGCGTCTATTGCCCCCGGAATCAAAGCTTTTATCTCCCAATACCTTGCCTCTCGAAAAAAATAATCTACAAGACTTTTAATGGAAGATTGCCTTCCATTGGGGGTCTTGGTTTTGGGGTTGACCAAACTTGTTGATAGTGGTAGAATATTGAAGCTATTTAGAATAATAAGTTTAAGATATTCAATGTTAACTATTCGTTTACAACGCGCTGGCAAAAAGAACCGACCTGAGTTTCGGGTTGTTTTAGCAGAAAGCACAGCTGCAGTTAATAAAAAATTTGTTGAAATTCTTGGTAACTATAATCCAAGCACAAAGGTTTTAGGTGTGCGCAATCAAGAACGACTGACTTACTGGATTGGCCAACATATTTCAATGTCTCCAACTGTTCACAACTTACTTGTGACAAATAACTTGCTCGACGCTAAGAAAGTTAGAGCTTTTAATACTCCAAAGAAACCACCGGAAGCTGTAAAAGAAGAAGCTCCCAAGGCAGTTAGCGCAGAGGCAGAAGCGCCAGCAGTAACAGAAGATGCTCCCGCTGAAGTTCCAACAGAACCAGAAGTGGCCGTAGAAACCCCATCTGTACCTGAAACACCCTCTGAACCGGAAGCTCCAGAAGTCGTTGCTGAAGAAGCAAAAAGTTAATAGAAAATTTAAAACCCCTCCCGCCCTGGCGGGAGGGGTTTTTTAATTTATATACAAACAGGGCTTGACAAAACCCCAAAAATAGTGTATAAATAGAAGGTAAATAGTGCTGGTTATCATCGCATAAATAGTTTTGGTTAGAAAGAATATTGAAAGCGGTTTTTTTATTCTTCCTGTCTGGAACTTTTTAGTCCAGATGCACGTTTACAACACTCGCTAGGCTATGTACTTGGCGAGTAAAGGTCGGAGGGCCTTATGAAGCAAGACAAGTTTTTTCTCGTCGCGATTTTCGTCGCGATGGTTTTCTGGGGTTCGATTACCACTCACGCGAGTGGTGACGTCATGACCACTTCGTCCCTGACCGACACACTCGTCTTTGGTGACGAGCTCGGTCGAGTCCACATGCTGAGTCCGTCGGGGCACGCGGTAATCTTCCAGATTCCGGAAGCGGAGTCGGGAAGTGTCGTTGTGCGCGACGTCGTCGCGCAGAGTAACAGCAAAGCGACGACCCACGCCGTGTGGGTGCTCGTCGAAGACGGGCGCCTGTTCCGGTTTCTGCTGCGAGGTGAAGTTGTCGACTCGTCGACGCTTCGCTCGTGGCAAGTTGCTGGCGGCGACGCTCTCAGCATCTTCGGCTCGCGAGTGTTCGTGAGCAATCGAGAGACCGGAGTCATTATCTACCGCAAGGTCGATGATGATCTCCGATTCCGAGGCACGCTTCCCATTTTGGATGTGATTAGCATGAAGTCTACGAAGACTTCGCTGTTCGTCATCCAGATCGGGACTGGAGTTATGGAAGTCCCCTTGGACTTCCAGCCTCAGATGGGAACCGGTGTCCCCAAACAGATTTGGGGAGGCTATGGCTCCCCAACGGCACTCGCGCTTGCGGGCGACAACCTCTTCGTCACCTGCGGGACGGTTGGCGACAATCCCTCAAGGATTGGACGCTTCACCCGCGCCGGCGAGCAGGTCGACGAGTTCAGCAAGCCACTCTTTACGGTCCGCTGGAGTTCCCGTCGAGGGATTGCAGCCACTGCTGATGCAGTGTATGTGATTTCCTTTCGGGGAAGTTGCGGAATCGTAAAGATGAGCTATGACGAGACGGACTTCGTGTCCATCGACGTCGTGGCTGAAAACGACGCCGAGCTCTCGGGACTCGCGGTCCTCAAACAACCGCGCGATCCAGCCGAGCTGGTCGAGACCACGCCTCAAGAGTGAGGCAGTGAAGAGCTTGTCTTGCAAACTGAAAATCCGGTAGATGTAGATGTTGTGCTTTCCAGCACCATCTCTTCTACCGGTTTTTGTTTGGCTTGATTTATATATAAATTTATGCTATAATATAGCTAACTTAAGTTTTTTTAGAAACAAAAAGAAATAAATATGAAATTTTCAGAAATACAAACAAAAAGATTTTTGGTGATAGCTACCTTAGCCCTTTTTTTAAGCTCATTTGGAGCTTTTTATAAATTTGATCCTGCTAGTTTTGTTGAAAGTATTTCTGACCCTAATACAGCATATGCGACGGCTTTTGATTGTAGTCCATCATCTCCAACAGTTAATGTAAATCAGGCAGTCACATTTACAGCTTCAGGTGATAATGGTGGGAATGGTTGGTCTTGGAGTGGTGATGACGGATCTTCTTATAGTCCTGGCTCAACATGGGTAAAAACTTATAGCAGTCCTGGTACAAAAACTGTTTATCTTGGCGCTTCAGCAGACGCTGATGTTTTTTTAGCTGATTGCTCAGTAGTCGTAGAAGCAGATCTTACATGTTCTCCAAGTAGTCAGCCAGTAGATGTAAACAGTATTGCTACTTTGTCAGCTTCAGGTGGAACTTCACCATATACTTGGAATGCAGCTGGTGGAACACCTAATTATGGTTCCGGAGTAAATTTTAATACAAGCTATGCATCAACAGGTTCTAAGTCTGTTATATTAACAGACAATAATAATGTTCAGTCTACTTGTGATGTTACAGTTGGAGCCGGAGCCGGCTCCTGCGGAGACGGCATCATCCAAGCAGGTGCTCCACGCTATGAATTCTGTGATGACGGAGCAGCCAATGGCCC
>CAZTXY010000009.1:0-45113 GCA_964617815.1 uncultured Candidatus Saccharibacteria bacterium
CCAATAGTCCATAACTCTAGTATATGAAAATCAAAATCAAAAGGGATGCCAGTTCTTTTAAAAGCATTTTTTAGAAATAAGACATTGTCAATTGAGTGGGTGGCCAACAGAACTGAGTTATCGAAATGGGTGTGAAAATTTTTTATAACGTCGTAAATTTTTGAACTCTTTCGAAGTGTCTCAAATGGAATATTTAGTAATTCAGCATGCTGGGTGATAGTGCCATCTAATAAACTCACTCTAACATATGAATTAAAGTAATCTTTTTCTAGTAAATTATCTTTACTTAGTACAATTCCGGAAAGTTGAATGATAACATCTCTATCAACGTCTGGCCCAGTTGTTTCTATTTCAAAGAGGAGTATGTCTTTTATAAAACGCATAATATTTCTTATTCTTGGTATGTAGTTAGAAGTTCTTTACCGCGTGTAATTTTATCAAACTTATCAATAATTAAGATATTATTGAGGTGATCTATTTCATGTTGCATAACTCTAGCAATCCAGCCATCGTCAGTTAATTTAATAATCCCACCATTTAAGTCTTGAGCTTCAACAGTAATTTTTTTTGGTCTGGTAACCATGCCAAAAACTCCTGGCATCGACAAGCACCCTTCTTCAATTGCAATTGTTTCTTTTGAGCTTGAGATAATTTTAGGATTAAATAAAGGGAAAGCCGGTACGCCAGATTCTTCTAAGTAAATAATTGCAAGGTTAAAACTTTTGCTTACTTGCGTGGCTGCAAGTCCAATCCCGTCAGCTTTCTTTACTGTTTGGAGCATGTCTGAAAGTAGTCGCCTAGTTATTTTGTTTAAAGGAAAAGTAACTTCTGCAACTGGTGCTCGAAGGATTTTTGAAGGTAGTTTAGTTATTGGAAGTATCATATTTAGAATTACGATTTAAGAATTTGGAATTATGAAAAACTTAATTCATAATTCATTATTCTTGACTCTGTGTTCTTGGTTATGTTTTTTTATTAAATAGGCAAATAATTTTCCAGGAGTTTTTGCATTTTTATTTTCTAAAATTTCCATAGCAAGTTTTCTCAGCCAGTCATGCGGGTAAAGCGTGGCCATTTTTAAATAAAACGCAAAGTGTTTTTGGTCTGCTAAGCGCTTACTGAGCTCGTCGGCGAGGAGATGATTTTCGGAATGCAAATATTTACTTTTATCCCTCGTTCCTTTTAGTTTTTTGATTGTGCTAATATGATCCATCTCCTTTATTATAATGGATTTTTGACCTTTCGGCTATTAGGCAAACTTTGCTATTTTCAGTATAATTAAACTAAGTTAAATCTATGAAATATTTTATTTTAGTAAGCATTGCAGTTATTTTTGCTGTTATTGTTTACGAATACAAAGATACTGTTTTAAACAAAGAGAGCTTGTTGTCTAGCAAGGTCTTGGTTGAAGCCGAACAATATTTACCTGAGCCACTGCGAGCAGTGATTGATTCGGCGCAGTCTCATTTAACAGTAGCCGGGGTTTTGTTTGAGACAAATCAAGCTCGCAAGCAAGAAGGGCTTTTGGGTTTAAAACAGAATAGTTTGCTGGATAAGTCAGCTCAAAAAAAACTTGAAGATATGTTTGCAAAGCAGTATTTTGATCATATCTCTCCACAAGGGGTGGGTCCTGCAGGTTTAGCTTCTGGGGTTGGTTATGAATATGTTGTGGTTGGCGAGAATTTGGCCTTAGGACGTTTTAAAGACGATAAGACGCTAGTAGAAGCTTGGATGAATAGCCCAGGGCACAGAGCTAATATTTTACATAAGCGCTTTTCAGAAATTGGCATAGCTGTTGGCAAGGGTCAATTTGAGGGCAGAGAGACTTGGTTGGCTGTTCAAAGTTTCGCTACTCCACTGTCTGCGTGCCCTGAAGTTAGCGGTGGTCTTAAAGTTCAGCTGGAAACGAATAATCAAGAAATTACTGTTTTACAAATTCAACTAGAACAATTAAAACAACAAATGGCTGAAGTTGGACAAAATAATCCTTCCAAATATAATGAGCTTGTTTTTAGACACAACGTTTTGGCAGATCGCATCAATAACTTAATTGATAGTACTAAAAGTCTTACTGGACAGTATAACGGTCAAGTTAATATGTTTAATAATTGTTTGAAAAGTAATTAACATGAATACAATTAATATCGCTGGGCTGAAGGTAAATACCGAATCCAAGCAACAAATTTTAGAGATTCTCTCAGAACGTCTTGATGCTGGAGAGCAAACAATTATTTTTACACCATACTCTGAATTTTTATATAGGGCTTTAAAGCACCCTGAATTAATGGTGTTATTAAATTCTGCAGATATTGCTATTCCCGATGGGATTGCAATGTTGTGGTCAGCGGTTTATTTAAAGATTCCTTTAACAGCACATGGTTATTACACAAAGATTATCCAAGCTTTTTGGCAAATGGTTTACAGTGGGGCAAGCATTATTTTGTTTCCAAAGTATGTACGGCGAATAATTCCAAATAAAATTGTTGGGGCGGATTTTTTTTGGGATTTAGTTAAACTTGCAGACGCTCGCGGACAGTCAATTTATCTGTTGGGTGGATTTGGACAAACTCCCAAATTACTTGCTGAAAAATTACAAAATTCTTTTCCAACTTTGAAGATTGCGGGATGGTCAAATAAAAATCCTCACGATGAAAGTATTATTTTTGATATAGAAAAAACCAAAGCCGATTTTATTTTTGTGGCTTTCGGTCCGATTAATCAAGAGCGTTGGATTAGAGATAATGCTTCTGCTCTTAGGGCAAAAGTTGCAATTGGTCTTGGTGGCACATTTGATTATATTGTTGGAGACCGAATGCACCCACCTCGGTTTATGCGAGCATTGGGCCTAGAATGGTTATACCGGCTAATTACTCAGCCGCATCGTTTAAAGCGAATTTGGCAAGCTGTCCCCGGGCTAATTACGTTATTGGTAAGGTATAAAGTTTTTAATTCTATGCCACTGAGGCAAAATGTTGTGTGTGTGATACTAAACAACCAAAACAAGATTTTAGTGTGTCAGCGTAAGCCATTAAATAGTAAACGAGATATTGCTGCTAGCGCTGGAAGAAAGTTTGATAACTATTGGCAATTTCCTCAAGGTGGGTTGAATCACAAAGAAGACTTGGTGGCTGCAGCAAAACGAGAAGCCAACGAGGAAACAGGTTTGAATAATCTTGAGTATATAAAAACTTCAGATGTAGATTATCAGTACACTTGGAACAATGCCGTGCGTCCGTTGTGGTCAAATCATCTCAAATACCGAGGGCAACACCAGCGGATTGTTTATTTAAAACATGTCGGTAAGGACGAAGAAGTTTTAGTAGATGGGCGCGAGTTTATTGATTATCAATGGGTCGAGGCCCAGCACTTAGAGAATATAATTCATAGTGAACGTGACGCGCTTATAGCTATGGTTAAGGCTGATTTATCAGCTTAGCTAGCTTGTTTTTTCCTTATAAATAAGCTATTATAAGTTTTATGATTACCGAATCAAAACCAGTACGAACTCGCTTTGCGCCTAGTCCAACAGGCTTTATGCACATTGGAAATTTTCGCACAGCTTTGTTTTCGCACCTCTATGCTAAACACAATGGTGGCACAACTGTATTACGGATTGAGGACACAGATCAGAATCGAAAAGTCGAAGGGGCTTTAGAGAGCCTTCTTCGAGTTATGAAGTATATGGGTTTAGAGTATGATGAGGGTTATTACTTAAAGGATGACGGGCAGCTAGGGGAGAGAGGTGAGTTTGGTCCTTACTTACAATCGATGCGTTTAGAATTATATCAAAAGCACGCCCTCGAACTTGTTGCAAGTAAAAGTGCTTATTATTGTTTTTGTAGCGAAGAGCGTTTGGAAGAAGTTCGTAAGGAACAAACAGCGCTTAAAAAACCTCCAATGTACGACCAGTTTTGCAGAAATTTAAGTGATGTTGAAGTGGAAGCAAAACAGCAAGAATTCTTAAGTGCTGGAAAAAATCCAGTTATTCGTTTTGCCATGCCTCAGAGTGGGCAGACAGTAATCCATGATTTAGTTTATGGTGATGTTTCCTATGAGAATCAGTTGCTGGACGATCAAATTATTTTAAAATCAGATAAATTTCCCACTTACCATTTAGCTGTTGTTGTCGATGACCATTACATGCAAATTACACATGTCATTCGCGGTGATGACTGGATTCCCTCAACACCCAAACACTTGTTAATTTATAAATCTCTTGGTTGGGAGCCCACAGCCTTTGCTCACTTACCCCTTTTAGTAAATCCAGACAAGACCAAATTGTCGAAGCGACAGGGGGATGTGGCTGTGGAAGATTTTATCAAACATGGTTATTTAAAAGAAGCACTTTTAAACTTCGTGGCTTTTTTAGGCTGGAACCCCAAAACTGAGCAAGAAATTTTTTCTATGGATCAGTTAGTTGAGCAATTTGATTTTTCAAAAGTCAATCGTGGCAGTGCTGTTTTTGACGACAATAAGCTTGACTGGATAAATGGTTTGTATATTAGAAATACTCCAGTAGGGGAGTTGGTAGATTTATTAATCCCGTACTGGGAAAGCGCTGGGTATCTAAAAATAAATGAGCTAGAGTTTATTTTGTCTCATTTGGGTGTTTCTGTAAAAAAAGATTATTTGGAAGCAGTGGCCAGTTTAGAAAAAGACCGACTCAAAAAATTGAGTGAAATAGGGGAGAGGACAACATACTTTTTCATACAGCCAGAATATGAAGCTAGTTTACTTGTTTGGAAAAAAAGTAATGCCGTAGATGCCAAAGAAAAAATTCTTGGTTTGATTGAAGTAATTAAAAAAATGCCTACAGGCGAGTGTACGGTAAGTGGTTTCGAATTACATATTAAAAAATTCATTTCAGAACACGGGGGAGACAATGGCTCTGTTCTTTGGCCTTTTCGAGTTGCCCTAACAGGGATGTCAGCTAGTCCTGGACCATTTGAAGTGGCAAGTACGCTTGCCGGAGGTCTTGGACAACAAGTTATTATAGATAGGCTCTCTGTTGCTGTGCAAAAATTGTCTTAGCGTACTTACATCCAATCTCACTTTATATTTCCATAATTTTGTGTTATAATATAAACAATATTTATGGATACAATCACTGAAATAAAAAGAAAAAAAAGTTTTTTAAAAAAAACTACACAAAGAAAGTTTTTTGGCTTTAGCATAAGCTTTTTTTTGCTATTAGCAACTATAATTGGGTCTTATGATAAAGGCTTAATAGCAAATGCTGCAGACGCTGTACAAACAAACAGCGATAAAAAAATCTTATTACAAGAAAGACTGCAACAATTAAATTCTCAAATTCGGTCGTATCAGACTCAAATTGGCCAGGTTCGCAAGCAGTCCGCTTCTTTGGCTAACGAAATCAAAATTTACGATAATAATATTGCCTCAACTGAGCTTCAAATTCAAGCAAACCAGACACGGATGGAAGATACTACTCTTCAAATTGAAGAATTGGAAGTACAAATTGAACGCAGACAAAAAGAAATTGCTGATAATAAAAAGATTTTAGCTGAACTTATCGTCCAACTGCATCAACTTGATGGCAACTCAATTTTACATATGGGCTTAGGAAATGAAAATTTTTCAGATTTTCTTGACCAATTGCAGTATACCGAAAGTGTGCAAAGTAAAGTTTTTCAATTACTGCAACATATAAAAGAAATTAAAACAAAACTTGAGGCTCAAACCAAAGAATTACAAGGTGAGTTAGAGTTAATGAAAGAGCTTCAGAATCAGCTCGATGATACTCAGAATGCTTTACAGTCACAGAGGTCTGGCAAGGAACAGCTTTTAAGCCAGACAAAAAATTCAGAAAAGAATTATCAAAAATTGTTAACTGTGACAACCAATGAGCAAGCGGACTTGCAAAAAGAAATGGACGATCTTGATGCAGGTGTTCGAGCTAAATTAGGACGAAGAAGCATTTCAGGAAGCAAAGGTTTACTGGACTGGCCAATGGATGGAGTTATTACTCAAGGTTACGGCAACACCGGATTTAAAGCTCTTGGCTATTCTTTTCATAACGGGATTGATATCGCCGCTGCAGCTGGAGCTCCAATCTATGCCGCCGCCGATGGTACTATAACTGCTTGTGGCACTGGGCAGGCGGCTTATGGAAATTGGTGTGTTCTTCGAAGCACCTTAACTACTAAATCTGGGAATAGAGATATTGTGACGCTATATGCTCATATGCGCTCTATAAAGGCTCGTAGTGGCCAAAAGCTGGCTAAAGGTGATGTTATAGGTTATGAGGGCAACACTGGCAATACAACGCGTTTATTATATGGACCGGACCGCGGTTACCATTTGCACTTTGTCGTTTTTGATGCAGAAGGATTTGGTATATCTCCTGGAAAATCAACTAAAATTTATGGGCCTTATAGTGTGCCTTATGGGTATACTTATAACCCAATGGAATTTTTATAAAAAGAAAGTTTTGAAATAAAAAAATAATTATGTTCTTTAATCTCAAAAAACAAAAACACACTTCAATATTTCAAGTTATGATGCAGTGCTTTTTAGTCTTTGGGATTCTTTTCACCCAGACTTCATGGGCTTTAGCCGCAGAGGCTCCTGTGCCACCTGCAAACTCTAATGCCAATGCTCCTAAGGAAACAGCAGCCCCAGGGGCTGTAGAAAAAAGCATTACAGATTATCTTTGTACACCTGATGGTGAAGGCAAGGGGACTAATGCTTTAATTTTTAATTGTGTTAATAAACTCTACCGCTTTTCAATAGCCTTTGGTGTTTCAGTCGCCATTCTCTTTATTATCTTTGCAGGTTATTTATATATGTCTGGAAGTGAAAAAGGAGTTAGCGAAGCTAAAAGTATTATCGAAAATACTGCAGCCGGACTTCTTATTTTATTTGTAAGTTTTTTGCTTCTGCGGCAAATTAACCCTGAGCTTACCAGATTTAAAAGTATTCAACTCCCACAAATCGCCCCTGCAGGTAATACAGTGACTCCGGACTATGTTGATATTGTTGAAATTGATGATGCTAGTTCCAGCGGAGGTGGAACTGTGGCCGCTGGAAGGGGTTTGACTGATGCTGAAGCTAAGGCCTTATTAAAGGCTGCTGGAATAGCTTGGAATTCTGGTGTTACTATGGGAGGCATTCATGAGGCTGTTGTAAATGAATTAATAGCTGTTAAACAAAAATGTAATTGCTCTATAACAATATCCGCTGTTACTAATGGAACTCATGCAAGTGGACCATGTAGTCATGCAAATGGCTACAAAGCAGATACAGGAGTAAATAGTTCATTAGATTCATATGTGAAAAACTTTCCTCGCATTGGAGATCGAGGTGATGGTTCAGCTCAATACAGAGATCCTGCTACTGGCGCTGTGTGGGCGTACGAATTTGTAAAAAAGACCAATCGCTATCATTGGGATATGAAAGCCGGGTGCTAATTTTTATTTATGCCATCTAATCTCAAAAAACAAAAACACACTTCAATATTTCAAGTTATGATGCAGTGCTTTTTAGTCTTTGGGATTCTTTTCACCCAGACTTCATGGGCTTTAGCCGCAGAGGCTCCTGTGCCACCTGCAAACTCTAATGCCAATGCTCCTAAGGAAACAGCAGCCCCAGGGGCTGTAGAAAAAAGCATTACAGATTATCTTTGTACACCTGATGGTGAAGGCAAGGGGACTAATGCTTTAATTTTTAATTGTGTTAATAAACTCTACCGCTTTTCAATAGCCTTTGGTGTTTCAGTCGCCATTCTCTTTATTATCTTTGCAGGTTATTTATATATGTCTGGAAGTGAAAAAGGAGTTAGCGAAGCTAAAAGTATTATCGAAAATACTGCAGCCGGACTTCTTATTTTATTTGTAAGTTTTTTGCTTCTGCGGCAAATTAACCCTGAGCTTACAAGATTTAAAAGTATTCAACTCCCACAAATCGCCCCTGCAGGTAATACAGTTACGCCAAGTTATGTACCAGATCCTCCTGTTGATACTAGTCCCACGCCTACCCCACCAGTAAATAATGAAGATCCTCCAGTTACAGCTGGTTTACCTGGAGTTGTTGTGTATCAGGGTAATCCTGGGGCTGATGGTAGGATTGTTTCCGCACATCGTTATGGTGATGGGGATTGGCGTGCGCAAGGCACAAGCAGTGATATCCAAAATAATTTACGTGCTCTACGAACTGGTTTTGATGAACTAAAAAAGAAGTATTCAAGTCTTGGGTACCTCCAAGTGTTTAGACCAAAATTATATGGTGACCATTTGCGTAGCATTTGGGAAGCGTATCATTTAGTTGTATTAAAACAAAGTATAAGTTCAGTTGCTCGTACAGGAAATGCTTGTCAAAATCGAACAAGCCCAATGTTTATCACCCAAGCACACATAGATGCATATACGGCCAAGCCAGAACTTATAACTTTATTACAAGCAGAGTACTCAGCACATTTTAGATATGACACCTCTCCAACAACATGTGATCCTGACCATGCTTACGGTCGAGCTGTCGATTTAAAGAATTATCAAACTAGTAGTAAATTTATAGAGGATGCCATTACTGCAGGGCTCTGTCATAATATTCCTGGCGACCCACCACATTTTGTTTTAAAATCTGCAATGCCATCTGGAACTAAATGTGATTTTGGTTTTTAATTCTAAAGCAGGGGATAGGGCGGCTAAGAAATAGCCGCCCTATTTTTTATAAATAGCTTAGCTCCCTACTGGTTGCCTAAGTTAGTGGAGGAGAGGTGAAAAGTAATTTGTTTATATAAAATAGTAATATCACTACGCCCAAAAATAAATTTATTTTACAGCAGGGAAGTGGGCTGAGCTTAATTGGCTTATAAGCTTAGTTATTAATATAATGATTATATCCTATGTCGTACAACATACATTGTACGACTCGATAGATATAAAAATAAGGCCTATCCCCTAGGCCTTTTTACTTATTTAATATTAATCACCTATTTATTTGTTTATTGTATTGTTTTATATCTTCTGTCTTGGCTCTTACTATCTTGGCTTTGCTTTCTTTGTATTAATTAAGTAGTTATATATATGATACTTTTTACCACTGACGTACGTCATCCCCTAATGTATTTGAAATATAGCTTGTAGGGGCTATTCTGGATAGACTTGATTACCTGACTCATCGTACAAGAAAATCGCTGCTGTAGGGCAGCTCTGGGCCGCTAGGAGTAGTTGGTCATCATCAATGCTGTCACACTTCAACAAATTGATGCTAGTATAGTCAGATGTATGTTTGCCATCCTTCTTTAAAATTATAGCTTTGCTCTCTGGATCAAGTTCAAAAATTTCTGGATAGACAGCAATACAACTAGCGGCGCCAATACACAAGTCTCGATCTACTTTAATATAATGATATAGTTTTCCCATTGGAGTTTTTGATTCTTAATTTGTATATCTAATTTCTGTAATACTTGGTATTTGTTCTTTGATAAGTTTTTCAATTCCAAGACCAAATGTCAGTGGTGCTAGGCTGCATCCTTGGCAGTGACCTTTGAGTCTAAGGATCACAGCATTAGGCTGGAGAGCTACAATTTCAGCCCCACCACTGTGTGCATCAAAGGTTGCTTGAAATTGTTGTAGAATATTTTGGATTGTTTGTAGTCGTTCGTCAGTCATTAGGAGTTATCTTTCTCTAAGTACTCAGTACTCAGTACTCAGTACTAGGTACTAAGTACTAGTCTATCCATAATATTTTTCGCAGTAAAAGCGTATTAGCTGTTCAATTTCAGGTATTGCTTCCGGGTCGCCAACGCCTACTTTCAGCTTTTTTTGGACTTCCAATAAATCTTTTGCGCCCTCGAGTACTGCTTCTTCAATGTCATGATCGGTAATGTTAAGTTGTTTATCGACAACGCGTGACCCTTCTGTTATTACTCTGTCATGCTGGCCGGTGTTTCGAAAGTACTCATTAACAGTTTTGCGGAAAGCTTTGTCTGCTAATACGGAGCAATGGATTTTGCGGTTAGGCAGACCATCCAGTCGTTTCATCACATCCTGTGGTCTAATCTTCAGCGCCTCATCTATACCCATTCCCCCACTCTCAGTCACCATAGTGCTAAACATTGAAGTTGAAGCAATTGCGCTCCCACACCCAAAAGTTTTCCATTTCATTTCAGCAATGCGTTCTCCACTCGGGTCTATTTTTAACCACATAGTCATCATGTCACCGCAGGCCGGACTGCCTACCATGCCCTCAGCATCAAAATAGCCATCTTTTGGTTGGTCCAGTAGCAAATTGCGTGGATGGAAGAAGTGGTCCTTTACTGTGTCACTATAAACCCATGTCTCACCAGTATATTGGTTGACCACTTCAGCACCCTTTAATTTTTCTTTCGGGATTGGTTTAATTGTTGTCATCCGGTTTTTTCAAAATTAGGTTTCTATGAAATTTTGTTAACTCAAGGAGTTTTCGCCAGACTTCGTGAGCTATGATTCCGGGCCCGGAATCATTTCGTAATTCTGCTTCTTCCTTGTAAAGTTTTTTTAATCCTGTGTCAATAATCTGCATAATTTGTTTGATGCCATCAACATTATCCTCAAAATCCTTAGTTGGAATACGGATTTCTAAGTAATTCAGAACTCTTTGTGCATCGGCAATCAAGTCATCTTCTGACTTAAAACGTAGGTGACGAATTTCGTCGACAATTTTATCTAATTCTTCTTTCTTTTCTTGCTGATGTTGTTGTTCGAGACTGGCAATAAACAGATTAACTTTTTCATCAAAGTCGCTCATATTTCCAATCTCTGAATTTTGATCTCGTTCGCTCATATTATTTGTTTACTTTATTATTTCTAAATTTATTCATATTTTGTCCCACAAATGCTTTCTCCATCGTGACTTGTGTGGGATGTTCCACATCTAAATTTACCGGGCTGATGCGCCGTAGTTCTTGGACAATGCTAGGCAAAACTTTCATTACGTAATCAATATCTGTTTTTGTTGTGTCTTTGCCAAGGGTAAAACGCATACTGCCATGAGCATATTCGTATGGCCTGCCAATAGCTAAAATTACGTGTGACGGATCAAGACTGGTTGAAGTACAGGCACTGCCAGTAGACATGGCGATATTGTATGAGTCTAAATATAGTAACAATGCTTCACCTTCAATATCTAAAATAGATATGTTGACGTTGTTGGGTAATCGAGTTATTTGATCTGGCCTGCCCTCCGAATCCGCCGCGGCGGAGATGGAGGGTCCATTAAGTACAATTTTTGGAACTTTTTTAAACAACTGATCAATAAAGTAATCACGAAGTTTAATTAAGCGCTTGTTTTCTTTAGCTTTGTCTTTTTGTGCTATGCGTAGTGCTTCTGCAAGTCCTACAATCCCCGGTACATTTTCTGTGCCGCTACGCAAATTTTTTTCTTGACCGCCACCGAAAATTAATGGACGAAGCTTAACTCCAGATTTAACGTATAAAAATCCAGTTTGTTTAGGCCCGTAGATTTTACTGCCATTTGCAGAAAGTAAATCGACTCCAAGTTTTTCCACGTTTAAATCCAATGCTCCCGCTGCCTGACAGGAATCTGCATGAAAAATAATTCTTGATTCATTATTCTTAATTCTTAATTCATTTGTCTGCCGGAGCCACTTCCCTATCTCGGCGATTGGTTCAATGGTCCCAATTTCATTATTGGCATACATTACAGAAATTAAAATTGTATCTGACCTAACTGCATCCTTTAATTTTTTTTGGTCAATAAATCCATTTTCGTCTACATCAACAAGTGAAAATTCAAATCCTTCTTGTTTTAGCGCGTCCAAACAGTGCAGGACGGCATGGTGCTCTATTGCGCTGGCAATAATATGCCCGCCTTCTTTGTGGGCCAGCCTGTATTGTCGTGCGACTCCTAAAATTGCTAAATTTATACTTTCACTTCCTCCAGCCGTAAAAATAATTTCATTTGAACTGGCGTTTATAATTTGCGCAATAGTTTTCCTTGCCGCACTAATTGCATTTGTGCCCTCTCTCCCCTTTTTGTAGAGGCTTGAAGGATTGCCAAAGTACTCAGACCAAAAAGGCTCCATGGTTTTTTTAACCCGAGGGTCCAATGGAGTGGTTGCGGCATGATCCAAATAAATGACTTTTTTTGAAGGTTTTATGTTAGGTAGCATAACTGAACAGCTTTAAATATAGACTAATTTTAGCAGATTCGCGCGAGACTCGCTATCTTGACTAAAACACTGAAAAATGAGAGTATATAGAGTCCGATTTAATTTGGATTAGCCCTAAGGAGGCATCACATGTCGAAAATCCGCAATCCGGAAAGGTTGATTCAGTGGCAGAGTTCGGAACCCCAAAAAGGTTGGTCAGAGCTCAAAAAAGCTCTGTGTCCTATCCTCTGTCAGCATTTGGACGATGCTTTGCATCACTTCGTTGAAGAGGTCTGGGAGCGAGGGCTTTTTCATTCCATTGCCTATCTTAGCTCGTGGCACGTTATCGGCGAGATTAGTCATGTCAGCTTTCAGGCTGACATTGTCGCGATGATGCGTTCAACGCCGGATCTACTTGTGCAGTTCAGCTGGCAGCACCGGAACAGAAAGCCAAAGCGCTCACTGGTGTTGCGTATAGAGCGCCACTCTTACAGGCGTCCGCCTAAGATAGACGTTGTTTCATTTCATGCGCGCATCGCAGAGATTGAGGCGATGCTTCTTGAAGTTCAGAAGACATGGGATCGAACTCACGAGTCTTTTGATCCGCTGCTGCGACGTGTGCCATCACAAGTAACCTCAGTATACTGAGGTCTCAGTTCAAGTAAGGGCGGAAGACAGAAATGTCACCGCCCTTACAACCCCACTTCGGTGGTTTTTATTTTATCTACTTGATTTTCTGTACCCTGCCGCTTGAGCTTCTGACTCAGAAGCAAAACACTGGAAGGCTTTAGTCCTGTCGTAAAATACCCCGCCAGGTAAATGGTAAATTTTACTTTTACTGCCCTTGATTGTTTTGCACTCCCCCGCTTGATTAGTCACTGCTGGATTTTCAATTTTTGTTTCTGCAATAGTTGGTATGGGTGCGTCTGCTTCTTTGTTTTCGATTGGCTTTGTTGTTTCTTTTGTGGTATAATTAGTTATATTTTGGGACTTTTTATTGTCTCCCCCGCTTCTGCCAGCGCCAAAGCCCACAATAAAAATAAGTACAACAATCAAACAATATAAAAGTGTTTGTTTGCGAGTTTCTAAAAAGTCTTTTATTTTTTGAAATGAGATCATAATTATGCAGTACGCCTTTATATTAGGGAGGGTTTATACTTTGTCTTTGGCTGAGCTTTTTTCGGTTCTTGCTGACTTTCCAGAGTTAGAGACTAAAATCATTGACGCCTCGCCTGAGGTTTTAATTATTGAAACTGCAGGCACGATGAATGTTGAGAAATTACAGAAACAACTTGGTGGAACTGTTAAAATTTTAAAGGTTATTGATATTGTTAAGAAACGTGAGCAGGATTCAATTAATTTTGCCCTGCAAAATTATTTTAAACCTAGTAAACTAAAAGCTGATTTTTTAAAGTCATATACGGGTAAGATTCAGATTGGTGTTAGCGTATATCTACTCGACATGGAACTGCGTCCTTTTGGTGAGCCAAAACGGGTTGGTATGTTTATCAAGCGTGGTCTTCAAGACGGTGGAGCCAGTATTCGCGTCGTTCTTCCTGAGTTTAACTCGCTAGCCCTTGCTTCTGTGGTAGTGACTAAAAATTTATTACTTACCAAGGGTGCAGAAATTTGTGTCATTGCTGGCAAAGATTATGTTTATACTGCAAAGACTTTAGTGGTTCAGGATTTTGAGGACTATGGGAGGCGCGATTATCAACGACCAATTCGGGATGAAAAACAAGGCATGATCCCTCCAAAGGTTGCTCAAATTATGTTGAATTTTGCAAAGGCCAAATCTGGAGAGACAATTCTTGATCCTTTTTGTGGGATTGGCACAATCTTGCAAGAAGGCATGCTCATTGGTTTTCGGGCTCTTGGTACAGACATTAATCCTAAAGCTATTTCCGGCAGCGAGACTAACCTAGAGTGGTTCTGTAATCGCTACAAGATCCCCCGTGGCAAGTTTCATTTGGAAGTTGCCGACGCACAAACCATCTCTGATCTTGTCGCGAAGTTGACTACGCTTGGAGCTTTTAAAGAAATAAAAGCTGTGGTCACCGAAGGCTATCTTGGCCCCATGTATTCAGAATACCCATCAAATAAAGAGATTTCTGCTAACTTTGCTGAACTAGAAACATTATACACTAATAGTTTTAAAGAATTTCTAAAGATTTTACCAAGCTCTGGGAGGGTGATTTTATGCTTGCCAGCCTATCGTAAAAACCAAGCAGAATACGAAGAGTTTCCGAATCTTGACTTTATAACAAAATTGGGTTATAATTTGGTAAGTTCGATAGTACCTAATTTGGCTAAGAAATTCTCTTTTTTAAAGCAGACTTCGCGCGGCAGTGTTATTTACGACCGCAAAGACCAAATTGTCGCCAGGGAGATCGTAATTTTTGAAAAGATATAATCATCTGCGCAATCGGTATTCATTAAGTTGTTTATGCTTTTGCTCAGATGTTCTAACGGAGTAGTATGGCTCATAAGAAAGCCGGTGGCAGTACCGCCCTTGGCCGAGATTCGGTAAGTAAACGGCTCGGCGTAAAAATTTTTGGAGATCAAGCTGTGAAAAAAGGTGAAATTATTGTTCGCCAACATGGCACCAAGTATTACCCTGGTAAGAATGTAAAACTTGGAGGTGACTCCACACTTTACTCTTTAATAGATGGTATCGTGAAGTTTAAAAAGAAAATGGTTACAAAATTTCATGGCAATTTGCGCCGCACACGTATTGTTAGTGTGGAAACAGCAAGTCAGAAATAATTTTGATGATAGCTATAAAGTAAAACCCCCAATTTTGGGGGTTTTACTTTTTCTTTGGTTTATGTTTTAATTGTTGTGTCACGATATTCTACAAGGAGGTTGAGGTTATGGATGGGACGCCTTTGGTTGTAAATCTGACTGGTCTGGATTTCTCTAATTTGGAGTCCAGTGGTGTTTTTGAGCTCCTACCTGATCACAAGGAACACTTACTCAGCCTCTATCGGTTTGAGGAAGTTCCCGATGGTCACGATTTGCGCGCTGTAGTCGAGGTTATCGTTTTCATTGTTGCGCAAGCCTTTGGATTCGATATGGCCGTGGATGAAGAAGAGGGATTTTACTTCCGACTCGACTGTTTTGCTTTGTTGGGTGGAATATGTCCAGTATTTCTGTTGTCGAGCTTGGAGCAAGCCCTAGTGTGCCAACTTGGCATCCGAATTATTTACCCGCATTTATTGAAGGTTGAGGTAGAGCCTAAGACCTTGCCGCCAAAGTATCAGTTGAAGTATGTTGGAGCAGTTGAGCCGTTCATTCTTGGCAAGGGCGAAGATGGTGAGGATTTACGCTACGACCATGTATAGATTTTGGGTTCGAAAAGCCGCAGACAAGATTTTCTTGTCTGCGGCTGAATTGTAATTAAGTTATTTTGGTGTTATTCCCCGCTTTTCGACTGTGACATATATTCCATATGAGAGCGTGGGATTTTGGCTCCAATGAGGTTCGCCATGTTTATTAATATAGTCAATTAGCTCTTCGTTGCTAGGGAATTTATAAAATGGATCCTTGAGCATCTCTTCTAGCTTTTGTTTATATTCATCCGGAATAGAATTAATAATTTGAGATATATAAGCTTGAAATTTCAGATACTTTTCCCGGTTTATAATCAAATCAGTAGCTTCTATTTTTTCTCCTGTTGGAAATTTTCTAATTTCTCCCATATTATTTTTTTATCTTGGTAAGAGCTTGAATGAAGCCTAAAAAGAGTGGGTGTGGAGAAAGAGGACGGGACTTAAACTCTGGGTGAAATTGGCTGGCGACGAAATAAGGATGGTCTTTGAGCTCAATAATTTCTACAAGTTTTCCGTCTGGCGTTGTGCCAGAAATAATCAGGCCTGCTTTTTCAAGTTGGGCTCTGTAGGCATTGTTAAATTCGTAACGATGACGGTGGCGCTCAGAAATTTTGCTTTGCCCTTTGGATTTTATCCATTTGCCGGCCATGTAAGCTTTTTCTGTTTTGGTCCCACGTTTAATGGTGCAGTCCCAAGCTCCAAGCCGCATAGTTGCACCATATTCACGGTTGAGAAGCTTTTTTTCTTGGTCTGGCATTATATGGATTACAGGATTCTTGGTAGTGCCATCGACTTCTGTGGTATTGGCGTTGCGAATTTTTGCAACATGGCGGGCAAATTCAATTGTGGCCATTTGCATTCCATAACATAAACCTAAATAAGGAATTTTATTAACCCTTGCATATTTAATAGTTTCAATCATTCCTTCTGTTCCCCTACTGCCAAATCCTCCCGGAACTACAATACCATCGTACTCTGAAAGTATTTTTTTAGCCCCTTCTTTTTCTATGTCTAGACTTGAGACCCAGTGGAGGTTGGTACGTACAGAAGTGGCCCAGGAAGCGTGTTTTATGGCTTCTACTACAGATATATAGACATCTGCGAGCTGGTATGCTCCTGTTTCAAAATACTTGCCTACAACAGCTACATTAACTTCTTTTTTATTGTTTCTGACACTGGTAATTCTTTGAACTAGTTTTTGCCATTCCTTGGTATTTTTCTTTTTTAAGGGCATTCCAAACTGGTTTAGGATTTTATCAGTTAATCCTTGACTCTCAAAGCTAAGCGGAACGCGGTAAATGCTGTCTACATTTGGGGCCGCAATAATATTATCTTTAGGAATATTGGTGGTCCAGGCCAAGGTTTCTTTGCGTCGGTCGTCTAGTGCTTTTTCTGCTCGGCCAATCAAAAAATCGGGTTGGATGCCAGAAGAAATTAATTGCTTAACCGAATTTTGCACAGGCTTAGACTTCATTTCTCCAATGCTTGGCGGAGTTGGTAAGTAGCCAACATGGATATGCAGAGCATCGCGTCCATCACGATACTTCATAATTCTATTGGCTTCAATAAACAAAATATTTTGATACTCGCCGACAGTTCCGCCAATCTCACAAATAACAAAGTCGGCTTTTCGTTTTCGAGCAGCCTGTTCGAGACGGTTAATAATCTCTTCAGGAACATGAAGAGCAACCTCGACGTCTTCGCCTTCGTATTCAAAATTACGTTCTTTTTGAATTATTTTTTGGTAGAGTTGACCGTTGGTTACGTAGTTGGCGCCCGAAAGGTCTGTATTCATAAAGCGCTCGTAATTCCCTAAATCTTGATCTGTTTCCATTCCATCATCTAGCACAAAAACTTCACCGTGTTCTTGAGGGCGAATGGTGCCGGCATCAACATTTAAATAAGCGTCACATTTTACCGGAGCTACGGTGTATCCCCTGCTTTCAAGAAGCATGGCTATTGAAGATGTAGTAACCCCTTTTCCAACACTGGAAATCACCCCTCCTGATACAAAAATAAATTTTGTTTGCAACTTTTTAGCTTTACGCGGTTTGACGTGGTAGGACATGAGGTTATTTGGTAAATTTTAATGATTTTAGTATGGTATTGCCAATAGGACTAGCGGAGTCATTCTCAGTAATTCTTATAGTGTAGTATTCTGTTTTGTTTTGTGCGCAAATCGCAAAAACTTTTCCTCCCGCATCCCCCAACCGCGTCCCAGAGCCGTAATAAATTGTTGTTAAACTACCAGCGATATTCATTTTTAGGGGGCTTGGAATATCATCACCCTCTGCACATTGTGGGGCTATATATCCAGCTGGATCAGTTGCATGGTGAGCACTGAGTTCAATGTAGTATTCACCAGGTTTTAGAGTAATTCTATCAACGTCTGGATCGTAATTTTGGATTCTAGCATATAAATCTTTGCCGTTGTCTTGAGTGTTTCTGCTTTGTAGCACGCCATCAGTGGGATGTTGAAAAGAAAAACCGTAGCCTGTGTTGTTATAAGTTTTTAAAGTAGGATCTTGGAAATTATTAGTCCCCCTGTTAAAGGAGATAGAGTCAATAAAACTTTTTATAGTTGCTTGTAAGTTCGTATTCTTATCTTCGGCTATAGTGTTCGCAATAGAAATTACTAAAGTTATGTAGTGATTTTTTTGGTTTGCCAAAGGGATATTTATGTAGTAGTCTGTTCTAATTTTCTCTTGCCACCATGGATTATCGGTCTCTGCTCCAAATGTTTGTCTGTTTTTATATCCTACTAGTTCTGAGCTTATTTTTTCAGGGCTTATTTTATTTGCATATCCGATTAAATTAGATGGGCTTATATCTGTCAGCGCCATCACTATCATGCCTGGTGGTTTATCTAAGGTTTGATACTCTTCTTGTGTGCTAACAGATTTTGGGTCTAGAGCTAATGCGACAAAACTTTTTCCACTTAAATCGTAACTTGTGCGGCTCGTGTATTTTGCATATTGCCAATTTATAGGGACTCCATAAGAAATGCCGTAGTCAGAAATATCGTAACTTTGATTTATTTCGGGAACATCCTCGAGTATTTGCTCGGGGTTTGTAAATGACTTTTGGCGAAATATGCACTGTTCTGGATAACTTGTTAAAATTTTTCCGGTAGCTTCAACGCATTCGGCAAAATCGTTAGCGTCTCGAAACCAATACTTAGCTGAAATTCCTCGAAAGTAAAAACTAAACCCAGCAATAATGAGTACGACAATGGCGACAGAAACAATAACTAGAAGCGATTTTTTATTGATGTCCATTTAAATTATTTCAAAAACTTAAAGGTTTCAAGAATTGCTACGTTCTCCCCTGCTCCGCTGGCTATGACAACATAGTCTGCATTTTTTGTTTGAACACAAAATGTTGGGATCATTGTTCCACCAGCAGGAGAATTTCCCAAATATCCAATACGGCTATTGCCTAAGTCTTTTGTTGTTGCATTTGAAACAAAGGTTTTGCATGTGCCACTAATTTTTCTACCTAATTTGTATTCGTAAACAGAAATTTCAATTTTGCTAGAGCCGCTATTAGCAGTCGTTGAAATTACTGTATAGTCACGTTTGCCATCATCACTGGTTTTAGCTGTGCCATCAGGATATTTAAGCTCAAAACCAAATTTAGAAAAGGTTTTCCAGTCTTTTATTTCGACTGTTGTGTCAGCGGGAGTTGCTTCAGTTTCGATTGTTTTAAATGTTGAGACAATTTTATCAGCTTGGGCGAATAGCTCTTGGGTAAAGTCTTTTGGGTAGTCTGTGGCTTTATCAACTCTGGTATAAGCAAAGACATACTTTGCATTTTTACCAATAATTGTGTTTTGAGCGGTCGTTCCCGTGCTAAATAAACACTCACCCCAAAACGTATCTGGTTTAGTTTGACAAAGTTTCTCCATTTTGTCTGCTTCTAAAAGTGGTGTAGCACTAATATATATTACCGATACAGCCGAGTGATTGGCTTTAATATACGCTTCATCTGTTGTGGGCATGTTAAGCTCAACTGAGCCAATGCCAGTTTTGGCGTCCACGCTTTCGGTTACCGTGTAATTTTTCCACGACTCAGGGATAACAAGTGCAAAGCCAAGTTTTTCGTTAGAATAGGTTGCGTATGGTGCTTCCGCTTCTCCACTAAGGGTAGAATCGTCTACGAGTTGCTGGGCTTCATTAATATAACTCTTGTCTTGGTAAACACAGCGTTCTGGAAATGTTTCTTGGATTTGACCGTTGGCAGCTTTACACTCATCAAAATTGGAAACATTAACGGTTTGCTTTGATTTCCAAAACCAAAAACCAGCTCCCAATATTATTAATAAAAGCACAATAGAAATAATCCAGCCCCAGGGTTTATGCTTTGGAATTGTTATGGGCTCTGGTGTGATTTGAACAACTGCAGATTTTGCTTTTGGCATTGTAAATAAATTAATGATTTAACTTTATGTTTTTAACTTTCTAAGTTGATTTTAATTTTCGCTGTTTGTCCCCCGCCGAGTTTAACTGTAATTTCATGTAGCCCTAAGTCTTTTAAACCATGGGGCACTACGAATTGGGATTTTTCTAAAGAAGAGTTTAATTTTGCATTTACAGCATTGGCAATTTCTTTTTCATGGACCCCCCCAAATATTTGGCCTTTATCGCCTACTTTGACTTGGAGCCGAAAAGTTCTTTTTTCTAGTTCAGTTTTTAAATTTTTTAGTTTTTCGTTCTCGCGTGCAATTTTGGCAGAGGCTTCCTTGCTTTCTTTTACTAATTTACTTTGAATTTGGCTAGTTACAATAACAGCTAAGCCTTTGGCTAAAAGTAAGTTTTTAGCGTAACCATCGCTAACGTCCTTAATTTCTCCTCTCTTTCCAACTTTTGCTACATCTTTTGTAAGAATAACTTTCATACAGTTATTTTAGGTAAATTAAGGGCAAAAAGGCTTAGAATTTTTACAAATAAAAAAGCTCCCAGACATTGAGAGACCTTGGGGCTCTTTTTTAGTATACCGTATTTGCCAGAATTGGCAAGACTTATATCTTTAAATATTTTCTAATAGCTAGCAAGGTTGAAATACTACTTAAGCTAATGGATATAACTAGTTGCATACCCACTAAATAGTGGAAGCGTAAGAAATCTTGTGAAAAAATATTATTTCCCGGGTTTAGGTAGCTATTGATATTGGGGATAACTTTTATAAAAACTGGGATTAGAGCTGCACTTGTAATAATAACAGCAAGTAAACTATACATTAGAGCTTCAACCATAAAAGGGCCTCGAATGTACCAGTTTGTTGCTCCAACTAAGCGCATAATTTCCACTTCCTCACGGCGATTGTAAATAGTCAGAGTTATTGTATTAAAAATTACTAAGATAGCAATTATAGCAAAAATTATTGCTAAAGCTCCACCAAAGCTAATAATAAAGCGCAAAATTCTGTTGAGACGCTCAATAATAATTTTATTATCTTCAAAATTTACTTTGTCTATCGCTGATTGAAATCGCTCATTTTTGAGTTGTTCTGCTATTTCTGGGTAGTCTTCGAGTTGAAAGGTTTTTATTTGGATCGTTCCAGGAAGAGGATTTTCATTTAGTTCATTTAAGGAGTCAGTGATTAGAGGATCATTGGCATGGCGCTCCTTAAATTCCTTAAGAGCTTGGTCTGGTGAAGTATAGGTAATCTGGCTAATTTTTGGATTACTTTCAAGCTCTTGTTTTATGGTAATGATTTGGTTTTCGGCAAGCCCAATTTTAAAATAAACACTAATATCAACCCGCTCTTTAATGGAGTCTACAGAGTAGTTGGTTACAACGAATAATAAAGTTAAGACAGAAAAAATAATTAATGTTATTACCATAACCAAAGTTGCCGCAAGTGAAAGCCAGATGTTGCGCCAAAAGTTAGTTATTCCAGTTTTTATAACTCTAAAAAATGAAATCATTATAGTTTGTATCTTCCTTTTTCTTGTTCAATCGTAATTTGTCCACCTTCAATGGTGATAACGCGCTTGCTAATTTTATTTACTAAATCAGCAGCGTGTGTTGCCAAAATAACTGTGGTACCAAGTTTATTTATTTTTAAGAGTAGGTCAATGACTTCATTGGCATTCACCTCGTCTAGGTTACCAGTTGGCTCGTCTGCTAAAAGAAGCACGGGTCGGTGTGCTAAACTTCTGGCAATTGCTACGCGTTGTTTCTCTCCCCCAGACATTTCATTTGGAAAATTATCTCTTTTATGAAGGAGCCCTACTAGCTCCAAAATCTTTGGGACATCTTTGGCAATTTTTTCTTTACGATGACCACTGACTTCCATGGCAAAAGCAACGTTTTCAAAAGCTGTTCGTTTTGGTAAAAGTTTAATGTCTTGAAAGACTGTGCCAATTTTTCTGCGTAAGTAAGGCAAGTCTTTTTTTCGAATCTTTGACATGTCAATATCGTCTATCAAAATTTTCCCACCGTCTAGTTGTTCTTCTCCAATAATAAGCTTAATTAAAGTGGATTTACCAGCACCTGACATTCCGACCAAAGACAAAAACTCACCCTGGTTAATTTCCAGGTTGATTCCATTTAGTGCTTTGGCGTGACCGTAGTATTTAACTACATTTTCAAATTTGATCATAAGCAATATTACTATATGTAATCAATCCGTATAAATTTAATTATACCATGATTTGTATAAATTAAAAAAACATCCTGATCTAATCAGGATGTTTTTAATTTCAATTATTATCTCATCCAGCTATTAACTAAACTTCTGGTGGCATCATCAAACCTGCCTGTCACTGATGGCAGGAAAAAACGTTGAAAAGCAGATAAGGCTCTTTGGGTTCTTGGGCCAAAAAAGTTTGTTTCATTTCCTGGGGAACCAAAACCTTGAGGAGCAAGTACGAAGCCAAAGTTATTAAGCAATCTTTGGAGTAAAAACACATCTGGCCCTGTGTTGTTTCTGCTAAGGTTTCTTGGAAATATGTCTGGGGAGTTAGGGTCTGGCTTCGGAGAAGATTGAGGCGGTGGTATTATGACTTGTGTATTTAACTCAATTTGCTTTGTCACAAAAACCATTGGTTTTGATGAATCGCTTGGTTTAAACTGAGCATAGACTTTGTAAGTGCCGTCTGGACAAGATGAGACTGGCAGGCTTCCTCCACAGAGATTCCATGGAAGGTTGGAGCTTAATGCTATCTCAGGTTTGCCTGTGAATTCTGGGGCTGTAGACAAAGTGACTTTAGTGTTTTGATCAGGAGCCGAAAGCTGAAGAGTGACTTCAGAGGATGCTGTTGTTAGAGCGCCGTTGTTGATAGTTAAGGTCTCAGAGGCTGGTGGAGTGGGAGTTGGGGGCACTGTTGAGGCTCCTCCACCGGAAGAACCACCGCCACCTGAGTAGCTTCCCCCGCCATGGTCGTTGTCGTTGATGTTGAGGGTGTATGCAGTGGAATCGCCCAGCAATGCTCCACCTGGGTTAGAAATAGTGACTGTTAAATGTTCCGGCCCTTCAGCTTCGGAGTCATCGACAATGGCCACGCTAATATTTGTAGATGTCTCACCTATCGGGATAGTAGCTGTGCCAGAGGCTAGAGTGTAGTCTGTGCCGCCACCTATGGTATTGCCGGAAGTGACAGCGTAACTTACAGTTGTGGCCAAATCTGAAGCTACAGAAAGACTCAACGGAATACTTGCAGTGCCAATGGACTCTGCAACAAAACTGCTACTGCTTGAAAGTGAAAGTGTGGGAAAGTCAAAACGAACAAAATTATTAAAAGCAGTATTGCCATTAACTGAATCAAAACTCCCCCCAGCCAATATACTGTTTTCATAAGATACAACTTTTGATATGTGCCCGCTTTGGAGAGTAGATCTCCAAGAGCCTTGTAATAAACCAGTTGTAGCGTTAATTATAGCCAAATCAGTTGATGTCCCCCCACCGATTGTATCGAAAATTCCCCCTATTAGTAAAGTGTCATTAAAAAAATAGAAGTCATTCACATAAGCCCCTCCATCTTTCGCAGGGTTTGGATTCCAACTAGTATCTACCAAGCCAGTTGTGGCATTTAGCTTTGCAAGTTTGTTTCGTGACTGCCCACCGATTTCGGTAAAGTTACCTATGAGATAAATATCAGAGCCAGAAACCAGCGAATTCTCGACAGTGTTATCTGGTTCCGGAAGAAAGCTTTCATCTACATTGCCATCTGAAAGATTTACCCTCCCAAATTTATTGTGACCCACACCATCTAATGTCGTGAAGTTTCCTGATAGATATAAATAATTACCAATTACTGAAGCATAGCTAACTGACGTTCCATTTGGATTAGGATTCCAAGCTGATTCAGCATTGCCAGTCTCAATATTAATCTTGGCAATTCTTGGAATAGAATGACCGTCAATAGTAGTAAATGAGCCCCCTACATATATATTAGTGCTGTCAAGAATATCAACAAAACTAACAGTGCCAACCGGAGTCGGATTCCAGCTTGTATCCACAGCTCCTGTTGTTGCGCTAACTTTTGCGAGCTTAGGGATAGCCTCACCGTTAATGGTGGTAAAAGTCCCGCCTATAATTATATCTGTATCATTTACACATAATATATCATTCAATTGTCCACCGGTAAAAGTGACTTGCCACGCAGGATCGGCAGCTCCAGTAGTTTTATTTAATTTTGCTGCGTAATTTCTTGATAACCCCCCAATTGTTGAAAAGAAACCTCGAGCAAAAATAGAGTCATTACAAAGAATTAACTCATAAAGCCAATCATTTGGATTAGGGTTCCACTCAGTAAAAGAGTTGGTTGTCAGATTGTAAGCAGAAGCATAATTTCTAGTGAAAGAGTCCTCATAAAAATCAAACTCGGAATTAAAACCGAGGAATATATTTGATCCTGAAATTGTAAAAATTTGTGGCACACTAGATTCAGTATACGAACTTGACCAATTGTCATCTGCTAATCCTGTTGTGCTATCTAATTTTACAGCACTAACATCAGACTGCCCTCCAATAGAAGCAATGTATCCATATGCGTATATATCTGAACCGGAAACTACTAAAATAACAGACTCTTCTTCATCGGACATTACAGGATTTGGATTCCATGTACCATCTGCTGCCCCCGTAGTGCTATTTAGTTTAGCTAAACCTGCTCTAGATTGCCCTCCAATAGTTGTAAAAAAACCAGTGACAAAAATATCAGTGCCAGAAACTAATATATCACTAATCGTACCGTTAGGATTTGGATTCCATGTACCATCTGCTGCTCCTGTAGTGCTATTTAGTTTAGCTAAACCTGCCCTAGATTGACCGCCAATATCAGTAAAAGGGCCTTCTATATAAACATCGGTGCCAGAAAACTTAATTTGATCTACTTCATCATCAATTACAGAATTCCAAGTAGGGTCTGGCTCACCACTGATTGCACTGTATTTAAGTAAGTATTTATATGTCTCATTATCCAGTTCATCTATACTTAAAAAATAACCAACTAAATAAATACTAGAACCAGATAAAGCAATTTGATACACTTCAAGTTCGGCATATTCACTAAGATCTATATTAAAAGTAAGATCGGCATTCCCGTTTGTGTTATTTAGTTTGGCAACGCCAGCGCGAGTTTGGCCACCTATGGTTGTAAATGAACCCCTAACAAAAATATCAGAGCCAGAGATTAATATATCCCCGATTGTACTGTTAGGATTTGGATTCCACACAGCATCCGCTGCTCCTGTAGTACTATTTAGCTTAGCTAAGCCCGCCCTAGATTGACCACCAATTTCAGTAAAATCTCCGGAAACAAAGATATCAGAACCAGAAACGACTATGTTATTAACAGTATCATCAGGAGCTTCTGGTATCCATTCGGCATCCAAGCTTCCATCAGATTCAATATGGGCTATTCCGCTTATTGCAACACCTCCTATGTGAGTAAAATTTCCAGAGATATACCAACCACCCAAACCATCAGCAGTTGCAATCGAAATATTGCCTCCAGTAATAGCGGCAAAATCTTCTAAAGCTTCAGCGTCATCATCAGAAACAGGAATTCCGTAACCATAAGAATCATGATTTGATCCAATGGTACCAGCGCTGGCGGCCCCCATATATAGTATGTCCCCATCTACTACCCAGCTTCGGTAACCCCCGGGGGTTTGCCAAGCAGGTAAACTTGGGCTTTGAGGTGCAGCTTCTGCTGTTTGTGTCTGAATTTGTTTTTTAAACCAAAAACCTGTTGATAAAACAACAGTTAAAACAAGCAAAAATGCGAGAGCTTTTTGTTTCATTTATTGGAAATTTATAACATAATACAAACTAATTATAGCATATATCATGCAAATAGGTGCTATGCGACAATGCTTTCCAGATATTTTTCGACAAAGTCATCAAGTTCACCGTTTAAAATTTTATCTGGATCGGTGCTTTCAAAATTTGTGCGATGGTCTTTGACTAGTTTGTAGGGATGAAGGACGTAGCTTCGGATTTGATTTCCCCACTCTGCAGATTTAAACTCGCCGCGTAATTCTTTTTTCTCTTTGGCTAATTTCTCATCTTCAAGAGTTTGCAGACGGCTTCTCAAAATACGCATGGCAATTTCTTTGTTTTGATGCTGACTTCTCTCATTTTGAATACTGACTTTAAGTCCTGTAGGAATATGGGTAATGCGAATGGCTGAATATGTGGTATTGACGCTCTGTCCGCCATGTCCCGAAGACGTTGTAGCTTCAATATTTAGATCTTTAGGATCCAAAACCATGGCTTCTTGCTCTTCGAGCATGGGTAGCAGTTCAAGCAGTGCAAAACTGGTTTCTCTTGTGTGAGCTGGATTAAAAGGGCTTTGGCGAACGAGGCGGTGCACCCCAGCTTCGCTTTTTAGATAGCCATAGGCAAATGGCCCACTGACTTCGACGGTTACAGACTTAATCCCCGCTTCCCCGCCTTTGCTTTGGTCAACGATTTCTGTTTTGAAACCTTTGTTGTCACAGTAACGCAAAAACATTCTAAGTAACATCTCTGCCCAGTCTTGCGCATCGGTCCCGCCAGCACCGGCATGAATAGAAAAAATTGCATTATGGTCGTCGTACTGTTTAGATAGCAGTAACACAATCCTGTTTTTACTATACTGCTGTTCTAGTTCTGTAACTTGTTTTTCTAAGTAACTTTGTGTCTCCGCTGCTTGGTCTGTGTTGCTTTGTGTCAGCAAAAAAAGTTCTTTGGCTTCTTTTTCAAGGTTCTGCCAAAAATCTATAAATTCTTTAAGTTGATTATGTTCTTGGGTTACTTTTTGAGCAGCTTCGTTATCATCCCAAAAGCCAGTCGCTTGCATAAGATCTTCAAGTTCAAGGATTCTTTGTTGTTTTTGCTTAACGTTTAATTTAGTTTGCAGGTCTCCAATATCCGCAAGCAATTTTTCAAGTCGTTTAATAAGGTCGTTCATAGGTTTTAAAAAATAGAAGGCCGCCCGGAGGGTGGCCTATCTGAAAGGGTCTTCGCAAAATCATGCCTGCTGAAAATTTGTTACCTCGTCTTGGGCTGGATGAGGTTCCATTTCTCGCATGGTATTCTGAAGTCGATCGTTCCTAGGCCTGGACCGAACTTGCCATCGACTTCTCCTGCTCCGATGAATAGCACTTCTTTATTTTCAATGCTGTATATACATCCATGGATGTGAAACTTGCTGTCGTGGATTCTGATCATCCCAGGAAGGAAATTCATACGTAGGAAGAACTTGGGCTCACCGGTTGAGTTTCTCACCCACGCGCGAATCGGCACGGCTTGGTCTATGCACTTCTGGAGATTATCCAGATCGATCTCCAAAAGAGTCAGGCGCATTGATTTTTCCTCCTAATTCAGAGCTTCTATGTAAATTATACAGGTTATAATAAAAAAAGAAAGCAGTTTTTAAGCCGCTTTTCTTGTGTAAGTTACAAAGTCAAAATCTGGGTGTGACTCCTCTACTGTTCTAGTCCAGTTATCTTTGTTAAATTCTGGAAAAAAAACATCTCCATCGTAATCATTTTTGAGTTCTGTAAGATAAAGTGTGTCGGCTACGTTCAGGCCTTGCTCAAAAATTCTCGCACCACCAATTAAAAAGACTTGCTCCTTCTCTCGCCCACTCAGGGCTGACTCTAGACTTGGATAAATTTCTACACCATCGGCAACTTCGTAGTTTGGATTTGAAGTTATTACAATATTTTTGCGATTTGGTAAAGGTTTGCCAAGCTTTGTTATTATAGAGTCGTATGTTTTTCTCCCCATAATTACTGTTCCGCCCGCGGTAATTTTGCGAAAACGCTCTAAGTCTTCTGGTAAATGCCAGGGTAGAGAATTAGACTTTCCGATAACTCGATTTTTAGCAACTGCGGCAATAAGTGAGATCATAAGATTATTGATTTGGGGGGAAACTATTTTTTAATGCGATTCGGCGAACCATTTCCCAAATTTTATTTGAAATTTCCTTTGGGGTTAAAAGTCTTTTGTTCTCTACGGATTCGATAATTTTCATATTTGGAAAAAGGCTGGCAATTTCTAGATAAATTCGTTCTGTAATTTGAAGGTTTTCAAGCAAGACTTTAGCCCCTTTGGGTTTCATGGTTTCGGGGTTTTTGTCTCTGGTCTGAATAAGTTGTTGAGCGGTCGCAGCTGGCATGTGTAAAATAATATTGAGATCGGGTTTTGGGGATTCGAATATACTATATTCTAAGTTGTCGAGCCAACGATAAAATTTAATGCGCTCGCCTTGGTCCGTAATTTTTGCACCTTGATGCCCAGCGTTAGCAGTAACATAGCGGTCAGCAATAACAATGGCACCACTTACTAAAGCTTGTTTGATTTTATTACTCGCATCAAAACGATCAACGGCATACAAAATTGAGGTGGCCTCAGGTTTAACATAGCCGTATTCTCCAGCTAAATATTGTTGCAGTGGCCCAGATGACTTGGATTCATATTGAGGAAATGATAGTGACACTACTTTATAACCCTCGAGCTCTAAAGTTTTTGCTAGAAGTTCTGCTTGCGTAGCTTTGCCGCTCCCATCAATCCCATCAATAACAATAAACTTCCCGCGGGCAACAGGTTTCGGTGCAGTTTTTTTACGTAAGGAAAGTTTTTTTAGGAGAGCCATGGTTAGAGACTTTTTAAATTACGCATTATCTCATCGAGCTTAGCAAAAAAATCTTCACTTGAGCCGGTGTTTTCAATTTTATAGTCAGCTTGAGCACCGAGTGCTGGAATTCCAATTTCTGTTGGTTCTTGTTCTTGGACACGAAATTGTTCCAGACTCATTTTTGCGTCGTCAGCTTTTTCTTGGCGTTTTAAAAAACGTTGGTAGCGAATGTCTTCTGGCGCGGTAATGTAGACAATTTCAGCTCCTAGTTCGTGAGCATTAACCATTTCATCTTGAAAGCGAATTCCATTAATAATAATAAATTCAGCTTTAGATTCTTGGACGCGTTTGCGAAGGGCCGAGCCTAAAATGCCAGTGCCAAAAGTTTTGCGCAGGGTCATACCAAGGTCAATTTCATTACGTCTTGAAATTGGCAAATTTAAAAGTCTTAAAATATCGTCTAAAATATGGCTGTGGCGAACGTGAAAAGCCCCGTAATTATCTATAAAATACTGGGCCGCAGTGTCTTTGCCTGATAGTTTTTCGCCTGTAAGTCCGAGGATCATTAGTTCAATTTAATGGTATTTACTATAGTAGTTTAGCTCAGTTTGGTCTTTAGTTCAATATCAATCTGTACTTCTAAAAAACAATATGTTATGTTAAAAAGACTAAAGATTAGTAACAGGATTTTTACATGGATCATTCCTATGAAATTGAAATAAAAAGTTTGCTTGGTGCGCGAGAAAATGCCGATAAGCTAATTGCTGGGATGCAGGACAAAGACCCTGCCTTTGTGGCTCATGGGGCGCACAAGCAACTTAACCATTACTTTGTTGGTGGTAATTTACAGGATTTATACACAAAGTTAGAAAGCTATATCCCAGAAGATAAGCGAGAGTTATTGTCAGACATTGCCCAAAAAGCCAAGGATTTTTCTGTAAGGGTTCGTTGGGCCGACGGCACCGTCTTAATTGTTGTTAAAGCTTCTGTTGATGACACTAGTAGCTCAAACGGCACAGCTCGTTTGGAATGGGAAGCTGGTGTTCCCCTCAGTATTGAGGAGTTGGATGCGCTAGTTTTGGCTTCTGGCTTTACTTACCAAGCTAAGTGGTCTCGCGAGCGCGAAGATTTTAGTTATAGAGGAGCCAATGTTAGTATTGATAAAAATGCAGGTTATGGATATTTGGCAGAATTTGAAATGATTGCTAACAATCCAGAAGCAGCTGAACAGACAAAACAACAACTTCGAGAAATGATGACAGAGTTAGATGTCCAGGAGTTACCACAAGACAGATTAGCGCGAATGTTTGATTTTTATAATAAAAATTGGGCAGACTATTACGGAACCGAAAAAACTTTTACTATTGAATAATTTTTTAGATTAAGCCTTATTAGGTACTGTCATTCCGATCCGCCAGCCGGCGGACGAGGAATCTATGCAGAGATCCTTCATTGCATTCAGGATGACAGTGAAAGGTAAATAAAACCCATGGAAACAAAACACCCTGAATACCAATATTTAGACTTAATGAAGGAAATTTTGGAAAATGGTGTACGCAAAGTCGACCAAGGCACTGGTGACGCTTCGTACAGTTTGTTCGGCAAACAAATTCGGTTTAATTTAGCTGACGGCTTTCCCCTACTCACAACTAAGAAAGTTTACTGGAAAGGCGTTTTGGAAGAACTTTATTGGTTTATGTCGGGTAATGGCAACGTCTCTTATCTAACCGAAAATGGTGTACATATTTGGGATGATTATCCATACCGATATTACAGCAAGAAAGCAGATAGCGGCGAAGTCCCAAAGATGACCAAAGAGGAATTTTTGGAGAAATTTAAAACTGATCAAGAGTTTGCCAAACTTCACGGTACTTTGCCTAAAATTTATGGTGAGCTCTGGCGTCGCTGGCCAACACGAACCCCTGGCAAAACTGTAGACCAGCTTAAATGGGTGGTCGACGAAGTGCGTCAAGATCCCGACTGTCACAACGCTATTGTAAACTCTTGGAATCCGGAATACTTGTATGCAATGGCCGATCCCAAAGACGCTTCCCTATTCCCTATTTGTCACAACATGTATCAGATTAATCAGATTGGTGGAAAGCTTCATTTGCAACTTTACCAGCGCAGTGCTGACATTTTCTTAGGGGTGCCATTCAATATCGCTTCCTATGCGCTTTTAACAATTATTCTCGCACAAATTACCGGGTATGAACCGGGTGATTTTGTTCATACATTTGGTGACGTTCATATTTATGAGATGCACCGGGAACAGGCCAAAGAACAATTAGCGCGCGAACCAAAACCATTCCCTACAGTAAAGCTTGATCCTTCCGTCAAAGAGTTGGACGATTTTCGTCCCTCACATGTTGAGTTGGTGGGTTATGATGCACACTCATCGATTAAAGCTGAGCTAAGCGTGACTGGTGGCGCTTTTGGTAAACAGCACGGCGATAACGCAAATCTATAAATATGAAAGTAACATCCAAGAGATTCGATAAGAAGCTTCCTCCACCGTTATATGAAGAAGGTGCTGCGGGCTTTGATTTTACATGTCGTTTTGATGTAACTATAAAACCAAAAACTATTGGCATAGTTCATTTAAATATAGCGATGAAGGTGCCTAAAGGTTATTTTCTGTTAATAGTCCCGCGCAGTTCAACACCTCATCGTAAAGGTTTGATGATGCCCCACTCAATCGGCGTTGTCGATCCGTATTATTCTGGTCCAGAAAATGAAATTGTGACGTTGCTATATAACTTTACGAATAAAGCGGTTAAAGTAAAACGGGGTGACCAAATTGTTCAAGGGCTGCTTATCAAGCACGAGTTTATTTCATTTGATGAAAGCAAAAAACTGAAAACGACTAAACGAAAGATGTGGAAAGCTCCAAAAGTTTTAAAGTAAACAAAACCCCCGCCTTTGGCGGGGGTTTTAAATTATTTTTTATGCTTGCGGACTTCTTGGGTGAGTTTAGAAGCCAGCGGGCTTTGTTGCCCAGCGTATTTATTGCTTTTCTTTTTGTAATATGGAACGTCTACAGGGCTTGAGACCTCTTCAAAGGTAAAGGCACAGATGCGCATTCCGGGGTATAGCGCGATTGGCATAACACCGAGGTTACCAAGCTCCATGGTGGGCTTTCCGCGCCACCCTGGGTCAAAAATAGAGGCTGTGCCGTGGACAATAATCCCGAGGCGTCCAAGTGAGCTACGGCCTTCAATGCGGCCTAAAAGATCGTCAGCAAGCTGGAGATTTTCAACTGTCGTTACTAGCGCAAAGTCCCCTGGCTGCATAATAAATGGTCTATCCCCTTTAACTACAACCTCTTCCATGATCTTGTCGGTATCGAGTGGGCCTTTGAGGTCTATGTAGGGGTAGCTTGAGTTTTTAAAGACGCGAAATTTATTACCAAGATGTAAGTCGAGAGAACAAGAGCCAAGTTGAACTTTTAAGTCTGGTTTTGGGGTGACTTTTATTCGCCCGCTTTTAAGTGCTTTTTTTATATCACGATCAGAAAGTATCATAACAAAACCTAGTTAATAGTTACTGAGTAATTTTACAGTAAAATTGCTGATAAGACAAAAAATTTGTTTTGCTGTTGACAAACGAGCTGAAAAATACCATAATATTTATCTATTTCGAGTGGAGAGGTGTTACTATGTTTGAACGGATTGCGTCTGTTGTCGCAAGCGAGAAACTCCTCGAACGCTTAGGCATCGTTCTCGGCGTAATCGCGGTGATTCTCGGAATCATCAGACAAGCACTTTGATTCTTGTTGCCAAAGGGGGGCTACGTTGGGGGATGTACTCCCTCTTTTGCTAAAAGAGTGTGTGCAGAACAAACGTTCCGCCCTTCCAAGCGAACCCTACTTCTGCCCACACTCTTTTTATTTACAAAAACACCGCTACTAAACAGTAGCGGTGTTTTTGTAAAATAGAATTTAAATTTTTACGGTAATACCAGGACCCATTGTTGAGTTTATGGTAATGCTTGCAATATAGGTTTTTTTGAGCGTAGCTGGTTTGGCCTGATTAACTGCTTCCATTAAGCTAGTAAAATTCTCTAACAACTTCGCATCATCAAAGTCAGTTTTACCGATAATTTGATGCAAGTTACCAGAGTCATCGTTTTTAAAGTTAACTTTTCCACCAGCAATTTCTTTAATCATGCCAGCAATATTTTCTGAAACAGTTCCAGTTTTTGGATTTGGCATAAGGCCGCGAGTTCCTAAAATTTTAGCAACTGTTGCCAATTTTGGCATCATTGCAGGTTCGGCAACGGCAACATCAAAGTCAGTCTTTTCCGACTCTTTAATCTCTTTGATAAGATCTTCGCCACCAACTAAACTTGCTCCTGCATCCTTGGCTTCTTTTTCTTTAGCCTCTGTTACAAAAGCAGCAATTTTTTTAGTTTTTCCTGTGCCATGAGGAAGAGTAACTGTACCGCGAATAGCTTGGTCAGTTTTTTTAGCGTCAATTGCAGTATTAATATGAACTTCTATAGAGCCAATAAATTTTGTTGTTGCTGTTTTCTTAGCAATTGCAATGGCCTCGCTTGGGCTGTATGTTTGGTCTTTAGTAACCAGTTCATTATTAGCTTTCATTCTCTTTGATACGTGTGACATAGATTTCCTTTCGTGGTGTTAATGAGTTTTGAGGCTCTCCCACGTGTTAATTAAATTGCACTGTCATCCTGAATGCAATGAAGGATCTTTGCAGGAATTCTTCACTCCGCTCAGAATGACAGTTGATTATGTTATAAATTATAATTGTCCTGGCTTTTCTTGTTCCATAAACTTTTTGACTTCTGTGACAGTACTCATAAACTGCGCTGGAAAAATAATGGTGGAGTTTTTCTCAACGCTAATCTCAGCCATGGTTTGAAGATTTCTGAGTTGTAAGGCAATTGGGTGCTGGGCCATAATGTCTGCTGTGTCTGCAAGTTTTTGAGCGGCAAGAAATTCGCCTTCGGCGGCAATAATTTTCGAGCGCTTTTCCCGTTCTGCTTCAGCTTGTTTTGCCATTGCTCGTTGCATGCTTTCTGGAAGCTCAATGTCTTTAATTTCAACAACCGAAACCACGACTCCCCAGCTTTCAGTATGGACGTCGAGGACTTTTCGAATTTCAGCATTAATCGTGTCGCGGTTAGATAAAATTTCGTCTAACTGGAAACGTCCAACAATATTACGGACTGTTGTTTGTGCAATTTGATTAATTGCACTCATAACATTTTCAATTTCAATAATGCTTTTTACTGCGTCAATAATTCGGTAGTAAGCCACAGCGGAAACGTCAACGGAAACATTATCTTTGGTAATAATTTTTTGTGGTGGAATTGGTAAAGTAATTGTCCGAGTATCCACTTTGCGCATTTGGTCAATGTACGGAATAATCCAGTTTAATCCTGCTTCTCTTACCCCTTTTAATTTTCCGAGACGGAAGACCACCCCTTTTTGGTACTGTTGAACAATACGAAGTCCTGGAAGGACAATGAAAACAAGAATAAAGAAAATTATAGGAATGAGTATAGTCATGATAGTAGTGTTTAGAGATCCTTCGTCCGCCGGCTGGCGGATCAGGATGACAAACTTTTAGTTTGTCACTTCAACGCCCATAGAACGGGCAGTGCCTGCAATAATTTTTTCAGCAGCTGCAACATCGTTAGCGTTAAGGTCTGGCATTTTCTGCTCTGCAATTTCTTTAATCTGAGCGCGGGTTATTTTACCAACCTTTGTCATTAAAGGATTGCTAGAACCTTTTGCCAAGCCAATCGCTTTCATAATTAAGTTCGCAGCTGGTGGGGTTTTGAGGATAAAAGAAAAAGTTCTATCTTCAAAGACAGTCATTTCCACAGGGATAATCATATCCCCAAGGCTAGCTGTACGTTCGTTAAATTGCTTAGTAAATTCTGCAATGTTTAACCCATGGGGTCCAAGCGCGGTACCAACTGGTGGAGCTGGAGTGGCTTTACCGGCTGGCAACTGCAGTTTTATCATTGTCTTAATTTTTTTTGCCATATTTTTATAGTAATTAATAATTACGGAATAAAGAATTACGAATTATGAGTTATGAGAAGCGATTGCGTACAATCCATAATTCATAATTCCGCATTCTTTATTCTTGTTGTATTATGCGTTTTTGACTTGCAAGAAGTCGAGTTCAACTGGAGTTTCTCGGCCAAAGATAGTGACCATAACTTTAACTTTTCCTTTAGTGTGATCAATTTCACTGATTTTCCCTTCGTAATCTTTAAAGGGGCCATCGGTAATTCGGACAAGGTCATTAATCTGGAAATCAACTTTGAATTTAGGCTCTTCGGCACCCATGCGCTTTTGTAAAAACTTCCATTCTTCTTCGCTAATTGGGGTAGGGATGGTACCACTGCCGACGAATCCGGTGACGTTTGGTGTGTTACGTACTACATACCATGAGTCGTCTGTTACTATCATTTCGCAGAGCACATAACCAGGAAAAATTTTTTCTTCAAAAGTGGTACGTTTACCATCACGAATTTTAATCTTCTTTTCCTTAGGGACTACGCAGTCAAAAATTTTATCTTGCATACCCATGCTCTCAATACGTTGTTTCAGGTTCCAGGCTACCGAATCCTCGTAACCACTATAAGTGTGGAGCACATACCAATGGCGCTCACCAGTAACTTGTTGTTTTGACATAGGGAAAAGTAATTAGTAGTAGGAGTCTGGGACCGCTAACTACAAATGTTAGTTATTTATTAATCAGAGCTTCAAAAGCTTTAATAAGTCCGTAGTCGGCAGCGCCGAGAATAAAGGCGACTGCTAAGCTAAAAGCAATAACTGTTGCTGTATAGCGGATTGTCTCACGGCGAGATGGCCACACTACTTTATAGAGCTCGGAGCGAACATCCTTTAAAAACTGAATAATTCTTCTCATTTTAGTGCTTAATTAAGGGTGAATTTAGTCTTTTTTAAAAGGCCCACAGGCCTTTTTGTAATTTCGTTGTAATTATACCAGTATTATAGAGTTTCTGCAAATTTGAAAGAAAGGTTTCCGGTCGACTGTGGTGGGTCGACCGGAGATTGGACTTCTTGTCGTGCTGTCAGCTAACTGGCTCAATTCCCAAAAGATTTCCCAGGATCTTTCGTTGCACTCGCAGGGCTTCTTCTGAGTTTGGGTACAAAAGCAGGGTTTGATCTAAGCTTTCGATTGCTTTTGCGCGCTGCCCTTGATTGTTGAGGCTGACTGCGAAATTCAGCCTGCAGTCAAGATCTTTGCTGTTGAGTTCGAGTGCTTGAGAAAATGCGGACTCGGCCTCGCCTGAGTGCTTGATCTTGAGCAAGGCCTTCCCCAGTTCCATGTAGATGTTGAAACGTAGGGAGTCCTCTTCAGGGATGAGTTCGTTGGCTTCAACGAAGGCCGCAATGGCGTCGCGGTACCTGCGTTGTTGGTACCAAGCAGACCCGAGGTTGAACCAGTGACGTGCCTCAAGCTTGTCATACTCTATGCAAAGCAGAAAACTTTTAACTGCTCCTTGGTAGTCACAAAGCATGGCTAAAGCACAACCCAGATTCTGCAAACAGATTACGCGATTTTCTCCCAACCCAATGGCTGTGAGGTACGCGTCGCGAGCATCTTCGTAGCGCTCTGTGTGCATTGCGCTATTTCCAAAGAGCACCCAGGTTTTCGCCAGCCATGGGTTTTCTTCAACAATAGTTGCATATGCATCAAAGACCTTGTCCCAATCCCCCCTTCGGGCATACTCAACAGCCGCTTCGATGAGCCAATCAATACGACTTGTCATGTCTCTGCCCTCCTTCGAAATTTCTGGCGTTTCTAACCACAGTATAGCTTATTTATAAACAAAAATCCCCTCAGCTCTATTAAGCTGAGAGGATTTATAAAATTTGTGTTAGATGTCTAAATTTTTGACACTTTTTGCGTGAGTGGTGATAAATCGTTTTCGTGGCGCCACTTCGTCGCCCATTAACATCTCAAAGGTTTCGCTGACTTTTTCAGCATCACTAATATCAACGCGAAGCATAACTCTATTTTCGGGATCCATTGTTGTTTCCCAGAGTTGTTGTGGGTTCATTTCTCCTAAACCTTTGTAACGTTGAATAGTGTATTTTGTTCCGCCAACAGCAACTGCTGTGCTAGGCTCTTCGTCATCTAAGCTTTCAATAACAACTTCCTCTTCGACTTCTTCAGTTTTGGCTTTACCTTTTGCGCTTTTAGTTTTTCGCTCGCTGGCTTCGCTAAGTAAGTCTTTTAGAATTTCATCACGTTCATCTTTGGAGAAAGCATATTGGAAAGCTTTACCAACTTGGACGCGGAACAGTGGCGGTTGAGCAATGTAAAGATGGCCATTTTTAATTATGTCTGGAAAATACCGGTAAAACAAAGTCAGTAGCAGGGTACGAATGTGGGCACCATCCACGTCAGCATCAGTCATGATAATAACGCGATGATAGCGAAGTTTTGCGAGGTCGAATAGGTCCCCCACTCCTGTCCCAAAAGCAATAACTAGATTTTTTATTTCTTGACTTCCAAGCATGCGGTCTAGCCGGGCTCGCTCAACGTTAAGGATCTTACCTTTGAGTGGCAAAATCGCTTGAAAACGGCGGTCACGGCCTTGTTTGGCGCTTCCTCCAGCACTTTCACCCTCTACAATATAGAGTTCACATTTAGAAGCGTCGGACTCTGAACAGTCTGCAAGTTTTCCGGGAAGTGCCAATCCTTCAAGAACTCCTTTACGAATAACGCTGTCGCGTGCAGCACGTGCTGCCATGCGAGCTTTGGCTGCTAATAAAACTTTTTCTATAATCCTACTTGCATCGCTTGGATGTTCTTCAAAGTAAATTTCCAAAGATTCGCTGACAATTGCTTCAACAGCAGTTCTAACTTCTGGGTTACCCAGCTTAGCTTTAGTTTGTCCTTCAAATTGTGGGTTTGGAAGTTTAACCGAGATAATTGCAGAGAGTCCCTCGCGCATATCTTCTCCAGTTAATTTTTCCGCTTCTTTAATATAGTTATTTTTAACCGCGTAATTGTTGATGCTTCGTGTTAGGGCTGTGCGAAAACCGGTGACGTGCATCCCACCTTCTGGATTGTATTCGTTGTTGGCGTAGGCCAAGACTCTTTCGTCGTAGTCGTCAGTATATTGGATAGCCACTTCCACAAAAACATCACCCTCAAACATTTTGTTAATGTAAATTGGGGCGTGTTTGATTTTTTTATTACGATTGAGTTGACGAATATAACTAACCACTCCTCCCTCAAAGTAGTATTGGTAAGTTAAGCCAATGCGTTCGTCTGAAATTATAAAATGCAAACCTTTGGTTAAATAGGCTTGGGAGCGCAAATGGTCAAGAATAGTTTGAAATTTAAACTCAGTAGTTTCTAAGATGGAGCCGTCTGGATAAAAAGTAATGCTTGTTCCACTTTGGCGTGGGCTCTTTGGGTCAACTTTACCAATCATTTTCACAGCGCCCTGGGGTTTCCCAATTTTGTATTTTTGCTGATAAATTTTACCGTCTTTGTAAACTTCTGCGAAAAGGTCTGTGGACAGAGCGTTGACTACAGCAGCCCCTACACCATGAAGACCGCCAGAGACTTTATAGCCCGAAGCATCTCCACCAAATTTTCCACCAGCATGAAGAACGGTTAGCACTGTTTCTAGCGCTGACTTTTTTGTTGTTTTATGGATGTCGACTGGAATACCGCGGCCATTGTCGTGAACTGTAACCCCGCCATCTTTTTGTAGGATAACTTCAATTCGGTCGGCAAAACCGGCCATAGCTTCATCGACAGAGTTGTCTACAATTTCCCAAATTAAGTGATGAAGTCCAGTCTCAGAAGTTGAACCAATGTACATTCCTGGACGTTTGCGGACTGGATCTAGTCCTTCAAGGACAGTAATATTTTCTGCGGAATAACTAGATGATTTCTTGTCTTTTTCGTCTTTTACCATAGCCTTTAATGTCTAAGAATGAATTTGATATTACTCTATTATTTTAGCATATTTACTCTAAGATTTCCAGTTTCTAGAGCCATTAAATAGGCCTTATTTATAAGCAAAAAACGCCAATTTGGCGTTTTTTGAAAGGTTATCCTCAAGGATTAGCGGAGGTCTGCATTATATTGCATTTTTGTCTCGCTATAAAGCTTGTTTTGCAGAGGGTCAACTTCTGCAGTTTCTAAGGTTCGCTCAGCGCTTCGGTAGACCACGCGGTAGGTGTAACTGACTTTGTCTTTGCCGAACTTTTCTTCATTCTCGTATTTGTCCAGCAAGGCCACTTCTTCCACAAGGTCACCACCAATATCTCGGATTAAATCAAAGTAGTCATTGGGACTAAATGAAGTATCCACAACAAAAGAAATATCGCGGGTGATCGGTGGGTATTTACTGACTTCAACGTACTTGCGACCCAATTCTAATTGTTTGATAACTCTTGGATCTGTTGACCAAAGCAGTCTGATGTCTGGAAGCTCCATACTAATAATTGCCATGCGTTCAAGGCCAAAACCAAACGCCCAGCCGTTGTAACCTTCTAGTCCAAAATTAGAGAGTACAGTTTTTTTCGGCATCCCCCCACCCAAGACTTCAATCCATTTGTCATTAATTTCCACTTCCATTTCAAGGGACGGGTCAGTATATGGGAAAGTGTCTTCGTTAAAGCGATATTTGACGTTTTCTCCAAAAATACTTTTTGCAATGAGGCTTAAAATATTTTTTAAATCATCTAAGTGTAATTGTTGACTGTCTGGCACTAAATATAGGCCACCCATTTGGTGAAAGATATTCATGTGGTGCCGATCAATTTCGTCTTTGCGAAAGACTTTACCGTAGCAGATAACTCCGAGCGATTCTTGTTTGGCAATCCGTGCTTTAATTTCCGGATGATTTAAATAGTAGTACCACATAACGGTGTCATGTGTACGCAAAATATTTTTGTCATCGACGTAGTAAGTGTCTGAGTGGCTACGCGCAGGGTGATCCGCGGCAAAGTTGAAAAGATCAAAACTAATATCCGTTGGCACAATTTCAGGAATGATAATGTTGTCAAAATCTTTTATTTCAGGAATCTCAGCAACTTGATCGATTAAAGCTTTGAGTGGGCTGCCTTCTGTGCGAGATAAATCGGGCATGCCTAAATAACGTTTAATTCTTTGGCTTTCAGGATCATGTTTGGTTTCTAGTTCTTGGAGAAGACGTTTTTCTTCGGTGGTGTCTATAAGTATGTCGTGCATGTGTGTAATTTAAATTAATTAATGTTTTATTGTGTATTGTCCCCACACTCTTTTACTGTCATTCCGAGCTTGTCGAGGAATCTCTGCAGAGATCCTTCGACTTCGCTCAGGATGACAGCAGGGGCGGCCCTGCCTGCCGGCAGGCAGGTTCTGGAATGACATACTGTGACAAATAAAAATCCCGCTCCATGGCGGGTTTAGTAAGTCAAATTAAGACTTTTAAAAACCTGCCACAACAAAGTGGGTAAAGAAAAAATTTGTAAAAGTTTTAATTAAACTGGCTAACATATAACGATTATACAAGTATTAGCTGTTTTGAGCAAGGTTTCAGTTAAACAGCGCTTCCTAGTTTAGTAGTAGGATCTAGGATTAAAATTCCAGTTTCAATTTCCGCTGATTTACCAAGCTCAAAGCCAGCGCAGATCATCCCTTGGCTTTCAACGCCTCGAATTTTGGCTGTGCCAAGAGTAAAACTTTCGTGTTCATCAGAGTGGATATTGTGAGAAATAATTGCTCCTGGAAGGGCAAGGGCTACAATATCCCCTTCTGAAAAATTAAAAGCACCGCAGACAATAGGGCTGTATGTTTTTACTCCATCACTCAAAGTGATTACCCGAAGTCTGTCGGCGTTGGGATGCTTCTCAATTTTTGTGACTTTTGCCGCAATAATTTTACTGTCTGATGTTTGCGCGCTTGGTTTCTTAAATAAGTTAAGTAGCTTTTCTATAAAGTTCATTTTGTTCTGTCTTATCTAAGTACTTAGTACTAAGTACTGCGTACTTGAGTTGCTAATAATTTCTACACTCATCTTCTTGGTTACAAAGGTATCCCGTTGTTCCTGGGCTAGGGTTTTGCAAAATCGCTTTAAGCGTAAAGCTATCAAAAGTCTCAGCTACTTTATATTCATAATCTAGTTTAGTCTGTGGGTCAACTGGAAGTTTGCTGAAATATTTAGGAGCTAGCTCGGTTTTATAGTTTTGCTCAGTTGGAAAAACGTAAGCAGTATTTCCGGCTGTGTGTTCCGAGGAATAAATTAACAGAGCTTGCCGAATGGATTCAAGATCGCGCATTCTTGCTAGATCGTTATTTGAAGCATCTTCAGTGGTGGCGTCTTTTTGTGCGCTTGCAGTATTGTAGCGAATGGCTTGTTTTTGAGTTTCGCTAAAGTAGGTCAAAGTAAAGTCGGTACCTTGCAAGTTTGTTTGGTAAGCGTAAATGTATTGGTTGATGTTGAGTGGATCTTGATAGTTTGTGGCAACTAAATTATAAGGCTTAATCGCATTTATTAGCTCTGTAAAGTCTGAGACTAAAGGAAAAGTTCCTTGACTGGCTTTATATTTCAATAACCCTGAACCAATTTTTTTAATTGTGGCGACGCGTTGCGTGTCGCGTGAAAGCTGTGCTTCTGGGCTTTGGTCGATACTGCTGTCTAGTGGTAGGGACTCAGCTGTGAGATTTAGTTGGCTAAAATTATAGGTACTGTTAGCAAACTCTCCAAGAGTCGTTAGCGTTGGTTGGTGGAGTCCTAGTTCTTTCATTTTGTTTTTAACGTCAGCAAGTTTGGCGTCACTAAATTTTTGGCCGGGGTTAGTTGAGTCAAACCCACCTTTGGCGTCATCGGCGTCTGTGTAAACTTCATGTCCCCCAGTTTTTTGTTGTAAGGGATTGCTTCCAAAAATGTGAATTTCATCGCCGTCTGCTAAGCCGTCAGCGTCACTATCCGGGTTATTTGGGTCAGTCTTTGTCGTAAATTCCTCGCCATTAATAGACCCATCTCGGTCTGGATCTGAGCTGTCTCCGCAAATACTGGTGTCGCTACAAATTTCTTTGCCAAAGTACTGAGTTTGCCAGTCGTTAGGAGTGGTCACTCCGCTGGGTTGGAGGGTTGGGGTAAGTTCTTCTAAATTTTCCGTTGGCTGTGTTTCTTGCCCATCACTTTTAGTGAGTTGTTTGTATAGAAAAAAACCTCCAATTCCTAAAATCGCTATAGCAATTCCAATAATAATTGGGAGCCTATATTTTGACAGATTAACAGAAGGTAGCGACAGCTTGCTGTGATTGTCGGCCTGCCCCGCTTCTGTGACGTTTACCAATGGTCCTAAATTTTCTTTTGGCATTACATTAAAAAAAATAGATTCATTCTCTGAAGCGATAACTGGTTTTTTGTTTAACTCTTCTAAAGCCATTTTGTTTCAACTCACTAGGTTATGAAGGCACGTTGGCAAATAACTCAATAACGATTAATAAAAGGACAAAGCCAGCTTCAACCCACCAAAACAGTAAATCCTGAGCTTTGAGGGCAAGCGAAACGGTAATTAACAAAGAAATCAGAAATGCTTGTCTGGTGCTGATTTTTAGACTTGTAATGTAGAGACCAGAGTTTAAGCGGCGTCTGATTAATATTCCAATTAGGGTAAATAGTCCTAACCAAAATAGAAACAAGCTTAAGTATAAAAAGCTATGGGTTAAGTTGCCGGCCGTCTTGGGGTCAGAAAAGAAAATAATTGACGCGACTGAAAAAGCGCTAAGTAGAGTTCCGCTGACCAAAAGGGCCAGATGCATTTTTATATTTTCCGCCATAACTTGATAATTAATTATACCACACATTCGCAAAACCTTTCTAGCAAAGAGGTTTGTTTATTTTGATTAAAGTCGCGTTTGACAAATTCTTAATTTTATCTTAGAATATGGAGTTCCCTTTTGGGGATAATCTCAGGTAATGGAGGTGGTGACAATGGTCATTCACCAGCAGTTCAAAGGGTTGCTCTTTCGGATTCTGCTACCGCTCACTCAGCGGCAAAGGCTTTCGAAAACCTGTTTTCGCGGCAGCTCTGTCAGAGCGGCCGGCAACTTCCGTCTCTGGGACAGTTTTGAGTCCCTCATGGCAGACAACAAGGTTCTGGCCCTATTTCTGGGCCAGTTAGCGGAGACTGTTGCTGATCTTGATCACCGCGATTTGGTGACCGAAAGCTTCACTCTCGAGTATGGTACTCATGTGGGCTGGGCGTCGACCATGTCCCTTAGCGCTCTACCCGCAGACAGTAAGGTCCAAGGCTTTAGCCTCAACAAGAGAGGCAGAGGGCTGAAGGTTATGGACCCTACGGTGTTGGCTCCCCTGACAACGGAGCTGACATTCATCGTCTCCATTCAGCTGGAGACCATTCGCGGCAAGCGTCGCTGGTTGGTGTTCGTCCAGTCGGTTTATCCTGGCGGGGATATTGGCGAGCTTCGTGGCGACGTCAGCGACCGCGAAGGCGTGGTCTTCTTCGACTTCGGTACGCCCGGCGGGGATTTCCCCGAGCGCAGTGAGTACTACAAGCGCCGGGTTCGGGTGTTGCCGCGCTTTCAGGAGGTTCTCGTCGGAGTTGACGCCGACCTTCAGCAGAAGGTCAGAGAGCGGCTGGATCAGCTTTGCCGTGCCGGGGCGGATTATCCGTCTATGAAGGCGCATCCGCTCAAGCAAAACGACATCTGGCCCGAGGGCACGATGCAGATTCGTGTCAACGGAGAGTGGCGTCTTCTGTGGCGCGTCAATCGCCAGGACGACACATTTGATGTCGTCGACCTCGTCAAAAAGGGTGACAAGAGGTTACCTTATGGCGAAAGCCAAATACACTAGGAGGACAAGGAGAAAAGCGAAGCGGCCCCGACTTACATCGGGGCCGTTTTTCCTTTTATCTATAATTTTCCATGGAGCAGTTATGTTGTTTGGCTTTCAAATGCTCTTCGGCAAACAAATCGTATTTGATAGTTTTGTTTATTTTTTCAATAGTTTCGATCAAGCTTTCTTGTAAGTCTATAATTCGGTTTTGATCAGCAACTTCAATTTCTTTTTTTATATCCCCTTCTAAGTACCAGTAAGACAATGAGCTAACTTTTTCTTGTAAATATTCTTGGCAAGCCCATTGGTAAATTAAAAGCTGGTCTACATCTAGGTCGCCTTTTGTTTTTGGTGGTGTCCCAGTTTTGTAATCCAGAACGGCTAAGCCTTCAGCTGTAGTGTCTGCACGGTCAATTTTTCCGACAAATTTATATTTTTTACTACCTAATTCTAATTTGAAAAACTTTTCAATGTATTTGATTTCAGGTTTTTCTGCTTGTGTTTTATCAAAAAAAACTTTCAATAAATCATAACCTTTGTCTTTATACTGCTTCTTTTGTTTGGTGTTTTCATACCAATCATCAATCCACGCATCTTCATACATCTTTTCCAGTGTTTTAAATTCTGGCACGCTACTTTTTGAAGATGAGCTTAAGGCATTCATAAATTCTTCAAAAGCCTTATGCATTGTAATCCCAAAACTCATTTGATAGCTCCCACGCATTGGAATTTTTAAGTAGTACTTGTACTTGTATTCAAGTGGGCATTGCAAAAAACTTTTGATAGCGCTGTAAGAATAATTTTCGGGTAAAGTTTTGAACACAACTTTTTTTGAAAGACGTTTTGGTTTATCAAAGACAACCCTGCCAGTGGGTGCATCTGCTTTTTGATTTGGGACAAGTCCGGTTTCTTCTAAAAATATAGAAGGCTTTTTAGTGCGCGCCCCCCCGTAGTCTTGAGCCCAGGTTAAGTAGACTTGCGACTTAGCACGCGTTAAAGCCACGTAGAACAGTCTTCGTTCTTCTTGGAGGTGAAAGTCGCCACTCGGCAAAATATCCTTAATTAAGGCCTCTGGAAGCGCTATGGTCTCACCTTTGGCGCGAGTTGGGAAACGTTGGTCAACTAAGTTAACTATAAAGACGTATTCGAACTCTAAACCTTTGGCGGTGTGAACTGTCATGACTTTCAACAGTTCTGGTCCTTTGTTTGGATCGTTTTGAATACTGCCTTCTTCACCAGCTTTAAGTTCAAGCTTCAAGTTTTCCATGTAAGCACGGAATGAGCGATCGCTATTGCTAGACGCAAAGTTTTCTACTTTCTTGTAAAACTGTTCAAGGAGTTCGCGAAGTTCGGCGTTCTCTAAAGTATCAGGTTCAAGAAGTTTGTCGATATCAAGATCTTCAATAATTTTGATGAACAACTCAACCGCAGATTTTTCGTTTACAAGTTCGCTGTGTTCATGAATGCACTTCAGTAAACTTTCGATTTTCTTTTGGCTGGTTTGGGAAAGAGCGCCTCGAACAAGCGGATCACTAATTGCTTCGTACAAAGATATGGTTTTCATATCACTGACGTGTTTCAAAGTTGAAAGATCTTGCGGGATAATTCTAAACTTTGGCAAAGTCATAACTTTGATTAAGCTTAAGTTCTCATGATAGTTATCAAGCAGTTTAAAGTATTCTAGTAAATCAAAAATTAACGGCTTTTTGTAGAGCCCTTTGTTGGCGACGAAATGGTATGGGATGCCGAGACTGTCGAGTTTAGG
>CAZTXY010000010.1:0-34074 GCA_964617815.1 uncultured Candidatus Saccharibacteria bacterium
TGGCAGGGGCGGTAGGAATCGAACCTACGCAAGCGGTTTTGGAGACCGCTGTACTACCATTATACGACGCCCCCATCAATACAGAGATATCTTTGATGTCTCTATATTATAGCAAATCCCGCGCCTTAGGAGGAGCGGGATAGGCTTTTTTCAAAACGCTCAATTCGAAACGTTCTATTTTGTCTCTTTATGTAAAGTCATTATTTTGCAAGTTTTGCAAAACTTTTTAATCTCAAGTCGTTTCTGGGTGTTCTTCTTGTTTTTCTTGGTTGTATAATTGAGATTATGACAAACAGTGCATTCTAAATCAATTTGGTTATCTTGTGACATATATAAATCTCTCAGTAATTATAAATTTTCGCTGTCGTTGCTTACCTGCTAGGTTTAGCCGAATAGTGGAGCCGGCTGTCGGACTCGAACCGACCACCTACGGTTTACAAAACCGTTGCTCTACCAGATGAGCTAAGCCGGCACGTCATGTTTCTCTTTTAAATATAGCTAAAATATTCTACCATAAAGCTGTAGAATAATCAAGGCTTAATGAAAACTTAGACTTTTCCTTTAAGATATCTACGATTTAAGTACACAGTCAGATAGCCTACAGCCATCAAGAAAAAACCGGCAATAACTAAGGCCAGCGACCAGCCTAAACCTTGGCTAAAATACTCAGCTGTGATTTTTAAGATATAACCCATCAAAAACAGTGAACCAAAAATTAAAAATGAACGGGACTTAACATATATACTCAAATAAATAATTCCGAATACTAATAGTGGGAAAATAGCTTCCCAAAATAGATTTTGATCGGGCGACCAGCCACCAAGACTCATCGTAGCTCCCAAAAATCCAATTGAACCGAGGCTGTATAATAATCCAGAAAGTGCTGAAAAAGGACGAGTAGAATAGTAGTACCCAAAAAACATGTAAGAAAGTCCGACAACTAAAATACGATAAGCGTCAATGTGCCAGTCGTAAATTGGGTTTTGAGCAAGGAGAAATTGAGTGAAAACAAAAAATAGTATTGTGCCGTAAGCGATTGCAAATAACAAAAACATTGTTTTTTTAAACAACAAGGTTGAAGCTAAATAGACCAAAAATATAATGAGGAAAATAAGGCTAATAATGCCCAGGCTATCCAAATTCAAATGTGCAGCGTCAAAAACCGTATAAATTCCAACTGGCATAACTACCGCAGCTATTAAATGAAAGGCTTGCCCCAAACCTTCCATGCGCTCGTCACGGCTAAATAATATTCCTGCTATAAATGCCGCAACAGAAACTCCAAAAGTAACTAAGATGCGAGACAAAAGAGAAAGAACTTCCCAGTTTTGGCCAATTAAAACAGCAATCCCAATGCAGACAATTCCCCCGCCAATATAATACAGAATATTAGCTAAGTTAATATGTCTTGATGAAGCTATATTGTTTTGGCTACCATTTTGTAGATTTCCTCGAAATGCAACCAAAAGCTCTTGCTCTGAAAGAATACGTGAAAGTCCAGCCTGTTTTACTTCTTCTAGTAATTGTTGTTTGTCTAACATAAGATTATTTTACCCATCCTAAAAAATTAAAACTGTACGGATCGTAATAAGTTGCTCCCCCACCAATATTTAACTTCTGGCTTAACTTATTGCTTTTAATATAAACTCCGCTTGAACCACCACCGCCAAAAGGAAACAGGTCCCCGCCACCAGAATAACCATAACTCACTTCAAAACCATCGGAAGACTTAGCTGAAGAATCTAGCATAAGCTTTTGAGCCACTTCAAAAGACAATTCTTCTGCGCTGTTTGCTTTGATATCATAGCGAAAAATTCGTATTTGCTCGTTTGTTTTTGGGTATGGTATCAACTCTGGAGAGTTTGGCGATTTTGGGATTTCCTTTTTTTGCAAAACCCCCTCTTTTACATAGTACAAACTTTCTCCTTCATAGTCATAGCCTGTCGTATAAAGAAAATCTTGGCTTGGCAGTACTGCATTCCATTTAGGGATATAGATACTAAGCGCCACGGCAATAACCATTGCCACGGGGATAGATAGAGCCACAATGAGTGGCAAATGTTTTTTGATATTCATAACTATATGATATACCCATTAGAAATTTATATAAATAGCTTTATCCACAATCCTTTTAAAAACCCTGCCATCAACATTACTGACATTTTTTGATTCTAGTTATTGTGTTATAGTTAAGGCATAATTAATATTACAAAATGAAATACATAAAATTAGTTTTAGCAGTGCTTTTAGTTCTGCCACTTCTCCAACCAGGGGTGAGCGATGCCACAGCGTACGTAAGCGGACCGCTGACCTATACCGAAGTCATCGCCCAAAATACATTGACCTGGGGTAGTCCAATTAACATTTTTGGGTCAGGCTTTAACCATGTCACAAAAGTTTATATAGTTGGGCAAAGTTTTAATACCGTGGAAGTCTTTAGTCCTATTATTATCACTCATGAAGATTCTCAAATTACAATTTTAATACCAGACTACGTACCAGCTGGAAAATATGACTTTCAATTAAATACAGACGATAATGTCGGTAGGTCTATCTTAATAAACAATGCGATATATTATTTTAACGTTAGTGCCCCAACAATTGTTGTTGCTAACAGCACTAACTACAATGGCACCCACCCAATAGGAAGTTTTGTAAATGTGAATGGTACTATTTACAGAATTAGCGGGGCTGGAAAATTAGGCTTTGCCTCATGGAATGTATTTTTGTCACACGGTGGATCTTCAGCCAAATTAGTTCCAGGAAATTCCTTTGATGCAAGTCTAAGCACCGGAGTCCCCTTACCTTTTGCAGATGGAACCCTTGTTCGCTATCAAGGAAAAATATACTACATGTGGCATGGAGCTCGTAGAGCCTTTGCCTCTGACCAAGTCTTTTCTGCTCTAGGATATTCTTTTGCCAATGTAATTGACGACGACCTTCATTCCTACAAGGATGGAGCAATGATCACTTCTGGCACTTCTGCTCATCTTGACGGAACTTTGGTCAACTCCAATGGCACAATTTATCGGATTTTTGGGGGCTCAAGATACGGGATTCCTAACGAACCAACTTTTTACAGCCATGGCTTTTCATTTACAAAAACGGTGCCAATGAACAGTGCTGATGGGGCTTTAGGAATTTACCCTGAAACTATTAAGATTGCGAACGGCTCTATTGTCAGAGACTACAATAAAACCATTTGGTTAATTGAAGATGGGAAGAAAATAGGCTTTAGTAACTACGCAATTTATCAATATCTAGGTTACGGTCCAAATAACTTTGTCACAGCTAACGTTGACAACTACTATCCTGAACAAGCATTATAAAATTAGTTTGGATTCATAAAAACGATTTATACACCCTTATGAACGATCAGAGCATATCAAGGTTTACTTGTGAAGTATGCGGTGGATCACATCCAACCCAAGCTCATCCTCTGAAATTAGAGAGTAACTCTGAACAAAAAGAATCTTCTCCTGAAAAAGAGCCTCGTGAAAAGTTTCTTGCCATGCTTGAAAAGCGAGTGCAAGCGATATTAGGCAATCTGGAAGAACAAGGCTGGCAAAAAGGCACAGAAACAATTGGTAGAGACGAACGCTTTGATGGGTTATTTTCTCCCGAGGTGACAGTTCTTCACTCTTATCCTATTACCACGTATAAAAAAGATGGCTGGGAAGTAGAAAAAAGTGAATATAATCCAGAACAGGGCCATCTTATATTTGACATAAAATATAACCCTACCATAGAAGAACAAAAGCTTCGGTGGTATCCCAAATGGCTGGGCAGAGTTGAAATAACAGGTATTGAAAAAGATATACAGATTAATATCTATCTTACTGAACTTAGTGATCAAGCTGTAGGTATTCATTATACCGATATTGAAACGGCCAAAGCAAGCAAATACTATATACCAACAATGACCAGCCATGGTGGACAATTAATTAAGCGGGCAGATAATTATAGAAGTTTTAAATGGGATACTAAATTGATCGATAACAATCTGCCTCCTGTTAACTAGGTTAATTCCTATCGATTGCGAAGATGACCATGGTAACCACATACATAAAAAACATCCCGATACTATCGGGATGTTTTTTATGGTGGGCAGGACAGGATTCGAACCTGTGAAGGCGAAAGCCAGCTGATTTACAGTCAGCCCCGTTTGACCACTTCGGTACCTACCCAAATATTCTTTTTTAACTTCAAAAGTTTAACATAAACAGCTCAATTTATCAATGTCTTTGACAACGGGCCTAAAATATGAGAAGATTATCAGTCATTCGAAGTGTGGCAATTTGGCCACAATGACAAATCTCACTGCTAGACGGAGGAAGACGACATGACAATTCTGATCACTGAGGGAATCCGTGGTCTGGTTCCTGCTCTGGAACAAGCCAAGAACGGCCTGCCGGCAATCGTCCGAACCTGCAATGGGCAGTCTGACCTGTTTGCGCCCAAGGAGTGGGCCGACAGGAACCAAGACAGCCTCGAGGCGCTCGAAGGCTACCTCAGATTCCATACGCGAATAAAGGGCGTAGTTGACCACGCTGGTCCTGTGCAGATTCAGATATATATGGAGCCTGAGGAGCTCGCTGGCATCATCGAGAACTTCGAGTAACCGCCAGTCCCACACACGATCTCAAATCTCAACGCACCCCGTACAAACACGCTAATCCTTAGCTTGTTTTTACGGGGTCGTTTGTTCTATTATTTAAGATTTAAAATCATTTTTATCCACATAATCAGGATTATAGTACTCCATAATTGTTGCGTACAATTCACCTTTAATAAAGTATTCAATCTTTCTTGAAAGACAAGAAGTTTCTGTTGTATTTAAAATGCTTTGAAATTGGGTGGGTATATTATTTGTTTCCCATTGAAACTCCTTACGTTCATAATCAATACCGGAGCCCTGGATTGTTTTTCCTAGCAATGCCCCGGCAATAATATTTGCGTGTAAATCTGGAGCGTTTGATATTCCTGACTGGTTAAAATCCACGACACTACATGCAATGGCTACATCATTACCCTTTAATCGCAAACACGATTCCCTGTGTAATTCATTTTGGAATAAAATTTCAATTGATAGTTCCCCAAACTTCTTTTGCAAAATTTCTGAAGAAGTTAATTTTACCGTTGGTTGTTTTTCACTTTCAGTTACTGTTGCAGTATGTGGGTATTGTGAAATCCTCATTTGAATAAGGCGTAACATAGTTTCAGGGTTCATGTGCGGAAAATCATGCGGGTCTACGACTTCTGGAAATTGTTCCTTGTCAAAAGTTTTATCGTCAATAACCAACCCTTGACCCAGATGGACTTGAAGTTCGTGAGCTGCTTCTAGACTGACATATTTGTCCCCTTCAGCAACGACACTTATCAGTTTAATATGTTTAGGCAGAGCTTCTATTTTACTATTTACGATTTTAAGTGTTTTTTCAAAATCCTTCATCGCACTTTCTGCACCCTCCATCTTATAAATTCCACTCTGGTGAAGCCATTCAAAAAATCTCCTCCATGTTTCAAGTGTTATGTCTTTTTCCTTATCAGTAACCCCACCTTCTTTTAAGTCATGCGTAATTCCACCTAAAATCAACCACTTTTTTAAACCATTTAAAGGGTTTTCTGCAGAATCACCGTATTGTTCTTGAAGCTCAACCAATGAACTTTGTCCTGCAAGTGCACTAAAACTATGCGTGATTAAAGTCACGGGTTTATTGGAAAAATATTGAAGTGACGTTTTTGGCTCCTGGAGCCAGTCATCAACTGAAACTTCTGCTGATGTTTCGTTAGTACCTAAACTTCTCCGTTTTTCGTTATTGAAATATATTTTATTTCCTTCTGAAGAAAGGAGGCCTCTGTGACGCGCTGAGAAAACTTCATAACCTTCTTGCAGAAGCCTGGGGACATCTCTTTCTTCAAACCAAGAAACTGCATCACCTGGAAGTCCAGGGTGAAATACGATAACTTCTCCATTATTTTCTTTTTCTGGGACGAAATGTGCACCCTCAAGTATGATGCCAGTTTCATTAGAAATTTGAAGCCATTTACCCTTTCTCTCGCCTTCTCCAAATTCAAAAGCATATTGGCCTTCCAGATTTGACCTCTCATTTAGCTTTTCATTTTGCGAGTGGCTTTCATTTTTTTCCATATTGTTACCTTTTTTTCAGAATGTAAAGTGGCATTTCTTTTGCGTAAATATCCTCACTAAAATCTCTTTTTACTAACTTAAATAATTTTTGATATCTTTTTTCCCAATCTTCTTCGGAAGGGCAATATAAATCATATTTCATATTCTCCCAATTTAAGTCAAGAAAAATTTGGAGATCTTCCTTTTTTAATTTGCCTTTACTATATAGCTCTTTAAGCTCCTTGAGAGTTTCTTTAAAACTAAAATAATCAGTCTTAATATCAGTTTTAGCTGTAACAATTCCGGTTGTAAATAGAAAAAGATTATAGTTAGAAAACTTCTGGTAATATTCGCTGATTATATTTTGTATTTTTTTTTGCTTTTGACCCTTTAAGCGGAGGTAATGTTTAGTGATAAAAATTCCATCTTTTGATAATGCTTTAGCTACACTTTTTAAAAACTGGTCAACATTTTCTTTTTGCAAAACACTAACAGCGTGATCGCCAATAATAATATCAAATTTTTGATCAAATTTCATTTCTTTCCAGTCAGACAAAACAAGATGTTCTTTGCCGTCTTTATGGCGCATAAATGAGCTTAAAACTTTATAGTTGTCTTCATTGTAATCGACAACTGTAACATCCATACCCTCTAAATAGCCCCAATCACGAAATTCGGGGGTTGAGCCCAAAATTAACAGTTTAATTTTAGTTTTTTTCTGCTTCTGTAATTTGCGCAGATACCGAGTGTATAAAACAATTTCCGCAGCTGAAGGGCGAGCTGGTGGCATATATCTAGTCCAAATTTCTGCAAAAGTTGGAGTCCATCTTGTAACTTTTTTTAACATATAAGTATCGAGGATTAATAAAATTTCATAGATAAGTTAATGTACCTCATATTTACAAGTTTGTGAAGTACTTTAAATTCGTTAAAATATCAATTATAAAAAAATACCCACCGCCATAGGCGGGGGATATTTTTTCTGGAGCCGACTATCGGAATTGAACCGATGACCTACTCCTTACCATGGAGTTGCTCTACCAGCTGAGCTAAGTCGGCCTAGACCATTGCCATATAATACTGTTATTTTTCGGTTTCTGCAAGAGCCTGCTGTAAATCTTCTAAAATTTGCTGGTACTTTCCATTGCCTGGTTCTAAAACCAAAGCTTTTCTAACTGCTTCCAGTGCTAAGCCAACTTTACCAGCACCTTGGTGTGCTAAGGCCAAATTATAAAATCTGTTTGGATGACTAGAATCCAAAACTAATGACTTTTCATAAGAACTCACTGCTTCAGCAAATAGACCTTGACGCAATTTACAATATCCAGCTTTGGCATAATATTCACTACTTGCTGGATCATGATTTATTAAATATTCGTAAACATTTTGCGCTTCTGTAAAATTTTCTCTGTCTAAATAGTATGACCCAAGAGCGTTGTAATTATCTAAGTTTTTTGGCTCCACCTTAATTCTCGCTAAATAATACTGCTCATCTTTAATTCCAGGAAGAGTGTCTCTGGAAGTTAAGGCATCCATTTTAGGCACAGTTTTTTTAAAAATCTTTTGGATACGATAACTCACCGTTGCTGAATGTCTCATCCCTTTGGCTTCAAGAATAAACTGCCAAATACGTTTTGACCAAAACAAAAATAGCGCCCGAACACGATTCCACAGCGACACAAACTTCCCAGTTTGGAATAGTGGATTACTAGGACCCTGTTCAGGATTAGCGGCGTCTGGCTCAGCAAGAGCATCAGGCAAACGCCGCATTACCATAATAATAACTCCGGCTACTGCGAACAAAAAAATAATTGTCGGCAGAATGTGATATGACAAAATTTATATGTTAGTTTCAATACTAATTACCCAAAACAAAACGAGCAAAGCGACGAACTTGCACATTCTCGCCCATTTTTGCAACAGCGTCAGCAATAAGCTGGCTAATTTTCTGGTCTGGATTTTTAACAAAGCCCTGTTCGAGCAAACAAACTTCCTCATAATATTTTGCTAACTTACCTTCTATCATTTTTTCCATAACGTCTTCTGGCTTACCCAAAGACTGTTCTTTGTAAATTTCTCGTTCTTTTTCAATTACTTCGGCTGGCACATCACCAACTGAAACGTACAATGGATTACTAGCGGCAATATGTAAAGCCAAGTCCTTAGCTAAGGCCTTAAAATCGTCTGTGCGAGCAACAAAGTCAGTTTCGCAGTTAAGCTCCACTAAAACGCCAACTCGGCCACCACCATGGATATAGCTTTCGACGATACCCTCTTTGGCTACACGGTCAGCTTTTTTAGAAAGCTTGGCTAAACCTTTTTTACGTAAAATATCCAAAGCTTTATCTTTATCGCCATCAGCTTCGGTAAGGGCTTCATTAACATCCATCATACCAGCCCCAGTTAAATCTCGGAGTTCTTTTATAAGTGAGTTGTCAGACATAAATATAGTGCTTAGTTCCGCCAGCTGGCGGATAGTGTTTAGTTAAAAATTAGGCGACTGCAGTCTCGCTTGCAACAACAGGGGTAGTAGTTACTTGTTGTTTACTACGACCTTCTAGTATGGCCTCGGCCATAACATTCGCAACAAGTTCAATGGCTTTAGTTGCATCGTCGTTGCAAGGAATTGGATAGGCAATCCCTTCAGGATTGCTATTGCTGTCAACGACACCAATAATAGGGACTTTTGATTTCAAAGACTCTTTAAGAGCGATGTCGTCATAATTGATATCAGCAATAAAAATTGCTTCAGGCAAACGTTTAAGGTCTTTCATTCCAGCAAAAAGTTTGCTCATTTTTTCAACTTCGCGTTCAATCAACAAACGTTCTTTTTTTGTGTACCGAGTTTCAAGTTCACCGCTGTCCTTAAGTTCCTGCAACTTTTCCATTTTGCGGATAGTTTTTTGAATTGTTTTGAAGTTGGTAAATGTCCCACCCAACCAACGAACCGTGATATATGGCATGCCAGCAGTTTTTGCTGCAGCCTCTACAATAGAACGGGACTGTCTTTTGGTTCCAACAAACAATATGCTACCACCTGTGCTCGCAACCTGGCCTGCAAAGTTAGCAGCCTTTATCAAAGATTTCTTGGTCTTTTCTAGATCAAGAATGTGAATGTCATTTCTGACAGCAAAAATATACGGCTTCATTTTTGGATTCCATCTCGAAGACTTATGTCCAAAATGAGCGCCGCTTTTTAGCAACTCTAAAAGAGTTATATCTTTCATTGTATCCTTGCTCCTTCTATTCTGCTTACCCTAAGTATACTAGGGAGGATTAGACGCAGAATATGTTTGATTAATTAAGATAGGCAAATTATATCACGTCTTGACTAAATAGGCAAATAGCCTTATACTTACGAAGTTCTAAGTAAATACACCAACATTATGAAAGATCAAATCCACCCAACCTATTTTAAAACAGCCTCTGTTAAATGCGCATGCGGTAACACTTTTGTTACTGGCTCAACTCAAGAAGAAATTCGCACTGAAATTTGCAGTAACTGTCACCCATTCTACACTGGCAAGCAAAAGCTTCTAGACGCTGCTGGAACTGTTGATCGTTTCAAAAAACGTCAAGAAACCGCCGCTAAAGTGAAATCTGTTGTTTCAACCAAGAAACCCCGCAAAGCTCGAGAAAAGAAATAACCTATCTATTACAACAAAACCATCCCCTTGTGGGGTGGTTTTGTGTTAGAATAAGACTAGTTCCTAGCAGCTAGTGACTAGAAACTAGATATAATATGCAAGCTGGATTTCAGAAAATTTTAGATGAATACAACGACCTCACAACCCAACTAAGCAGCGGGTCGGTTATAGATATGGCGAAACTTGGCAAACGTCAAACCCAACTCCTACCAACGGTTGAAAAGATACAACACCTCCAAAAAACCCAAGAAGAACTCGCCGAAAATGAAAAGTTGCTAGACAACCCAGACGAAGAAATGCGAGCCATGGCTTACGAAGAAGCTAAATTGTTAGAAGAAAAAGTTTTGGAATTAACCGAAGCCATTGAAACGGATCTTATCCCAAAAGATGAGTACGATGATAAAAATATCATTGTCGAAATGCGCGCCGGTGCGGGCGGTGACGAAGCCACTCTTTTTGTCGCAGAAATGTTTCGCGCCTATGGGAAGTTTGCAGAAATGAACAAATGGAAATTAGCCATGGTTTCAAACTCAAAAAGTGATGCCGGTGGTTTTAAAGAAGTAATTTTTGAAGTTAACGGCTCGCGCGAACCTGCTCCTTACAGCAAATTTAAATATGAATCTGGCGTGCACCGAGTGCAAAGAGTCCCAGAAACAGAAAAAGCGGGACGAGTTCACACTTCTACCATTACTGTTGCGGTTATGCCACAACTCGCAGAAAAAGATTTTAGCATTGAAGCCAAAGACCTAAAAATTGAAGCCACGACATCTTCTGGCGCTGGTGGTCAAAGTGTAAACACAACGTACTCTGCCATTCGCATTGTTCATATTCCTACAGGCATTGTGGCAACCTGCCAAGATGAGCGTTCGCAAAGCCAAAATAAAGAAAAAGCTTTGGAAGTTATTCGTGCTCGTGTAGCTAGCTATTACCGTGAGATTGAAGAAAAAAAACTGACTGATAATCGTCGCAGTCAAATTGGCACAGGTGACCGTAGTGAAAAAATCCGAACTTACAATTTTCCTCAGGACCGGGTTACCGACCACCGCATAAACCAGAACTTTAACCAAATCAATCTTATTCTTGAAGGTCAAATTGGCGAAATTATAGAAGCCCTGCAAAAAGCTGATTTGAATTTGAAAAAAGAGAGTTTAAAGAAGTAAGACTTACTTATGGAAAATAGAGAACTCTACGGCCAAGAATACGCTACAAAACTTGAGAATGAAAGAGCGGACAGAATAGCTCGTGAATTAAAAGATGCCATGGGGTTACTTCAAAAGTTTGGAGTGATCAAACTTTCAAATTTAGAAGGCATCGAATTGAGAAAAAGTATTGAGTCGCTTTTTGATGAACAAGTTCAATACATAAAAGATGGTAAGCCCACTGAAATGTTTTGGAATACAAGCAATCCTTCAGAAGAAGCGGTTGCGCGTTTTCTTGTCGGTTACGGCATTATTCCTCATCAAATTTACAAAAATGACAGAGGCTTTTTGATAAACCAAATTGTGTTCGATAAGACAGAAACAGAATACCTAAAAATTAAACTGAAGCAAGCCAGAGAAGAAGCGCACAAGCCATTTTTAGACGAGACTGAATAATGATGGCTGAATACCTAAACCCTGAATTGAATAACGAGCAAGAGTTTCAAGAAGAAGTAAAAGAGTACTTTGACTTGGTCAAAAGAGATTTAGAGCGCAGATTTGGACTGACTAATATGACCCAAATTGAACAGGTTAGACTACGTCAAATTACCGAAGAAGTATTAAGGGAAAATAATTATTATTTCAACAAACGGGAAAGTGACCGCAATAATCAAACTTGGGCGCATAACATGGTACAACCCGATGGTGAAATACTTGTTCGATGGTTTTGGGATTACGGAATTATATTTAAAAGAGATATACCATTTATAAAAGGCTCTGCTCACCCAACTCAAAAATTTATCGATGATTTTCGGATGCTTAGAGAATCCTCCCATAATCCATGACTATTAAGAAAGCCTTAGTTCTTTACTCAAACCAGGATTGTGATTTATTGCTTTCTTTCGTACTAAAAAAGACGAAAGAGTTTTTGTATTTGAACCCAGAGCATGAAATCTCGAGAACTAAACTTATTGCATTTAAGAAGCTTGTGTCTCAAAGAGCCAAAGGCAAACCTATAGCATACCTTTTGGGATACAAATATTTTTTTGGCCTCAAATTTAAAGTTACCAAAGACACACTAATCCCCCGTCCTGAAACTGAATTGCTGGTGGATGAAGTACTTTCTTACTGTCATTCCGAGCTTGTCGAGGAATCTCTGGCTAATCATCGAGATCCTGCTCCGCCGGAGGCGGATCAGGATGACAGTAAGATAAGGATCCTTGATGTTGGAACTGGCAGTGGCTGTATTGCTATCAGCCTGGCCAAAAATCTTTCGGCTAACATCACGGCATCAGACACTTCAACAAGTGCCTTAAGGGTGGCCCGGGCTAATGCAAAAACCCACAAAAGTAAAGTTAAGTTTATCAAAAGTGATTTACTTAAGGGTATAAAACAACCAGACTTTGATATTATTGTCGCAAACCTGCCATATGGCTGGAGAGAATGGAAAAATAACACCACAGCAAATACAAAAGGTTTAAAGTTTGAGCCATCACAAGCGCTTTTTACTGGAAAAATGGGACTGGCTCTCATTGATCAGTTGCTTAAAGAAGTAAAGAATATTCCGTATCAACCACGCTTGATTTTGCTCGAGTTTGATCCAAGGCAAAAAATAAAACTTGCGCAACTGATAAAAAAACAGTTCCCAAAGTCAAAAAGCATTTTTAAAAAAGATCTTAACGGGCGTTGGCGCATAGCCTGTATCTACCTATAAAAAAACATCCCGATTAGATCGGGATGTTTTTAAAAATTTTATTCTATTTCTTTTCTTCTGCTACTGCTTCTTCAGGTTTATCTTCAGCGGCGCCTTCAACCTTGCTAATGTCTTCCACAACAGGTTCAGCAAGCTCAGCTTCAATATCACGTGGTGGCTGAACTTTAACAACTAGATCATCAGCATCTCCTAAAATTTCTACTTTATCAGAAATTTTCAAATCTTTGATTGAAAGAGTGTCTTCAAAAGTTTTCAAAACAGAAATATCAACTTCAATATTGTGTGGTAAGTCAGCTGGTAAACACTGGACTTCGACTTCATTTAAAACCTTGACCAAAGTTCCACCAAGAGCTTTAACCGCTGGCGCTTCATTGATAAACTCAATGGCCACTGTAGCTGTGAGTTTTTCTGTCATGCTAACTTCATAGAAATCTACATGAATAGGACTGCTGGTTAAATAATGTTTTTGAACATCTTGCACTAAAACGTTGTGAACCTTGCCATCTTCCATTGCCAATTCTACGATTGTACTTTCACCAGCTTTTCTGAAAAGTTTTTCAAACTCAATTTGATTGATTGCCAGGTTAACATTGGCCAATTTATTGCCATATAAAACAGCAGGAATAACTCCACTTTCGCGAAGTTTGTTATTTCCTCTGGCCGCGTCTTTTCTAGTTGTTGCTTTTAGCTGAAATTTTTCCATAAGAAAGTTAAAATAATAACTCGATAAGTATACTAAATAAAGCCAAATTTTGCAAGTCCTACCGACTCTATGCAATATTTGGCTTTAAGCTTTTAAAAAATGGCTATTTTGTTGGGCTAACTAAGGCTTTTACTAAATCTCCATCAAAACGCTTCAAAGCTTGATGAATTCCTATAACGTCATTTGCAGAAATTGCTGAAAGATTACTAAATTTATTACTATCAGTGCTAGTTAAGTCAGTAACCATACCTATGCTAAAAATTTCCGGTCCATTAATATCTATATTAAACATCACCGAACTATTACATTTTTGGCATTCTGAGTGGATTAAAATGCGGGCTTCGTTAAATTCATCGTCCGTCTGACTGTCGAGTACCTTAATATTTTGCAAATTGTACTTATATTCGCAAATTGGGCACCGGAGCATAAACCCGAGCCACGCCATTACTTTTTTTAGGTCAATCTTTTTCATACTTAAAAGGACAATAATGTTACTTCTATCGTACCACTCGTAATTTAAAAACGCAACCGGCGAGACTGCATGACAATATTTTGCACTATTCCCAAGGCAATAAAAGACACAACCATAGAGCTACCACCGTAAGTTAGAAAAGGTAACGGAATACCTGTAACCGGCATTAGCCCAAGATTCATAGCCACATTAATGAAAACCTGCAAAAAAAACATCCATAAGACTCCACTCGTAATATACATTGCCAAATCATTTGTGGACTTGCGAGCAATTTGCCAGAGCCTTACCCAAAGATAAACGTACAAACCGAGCAAAAGAGCGCAACCCGCAAAACCTATTTCTTCTGCAACAGATGCAAAAACAAAATCTGTGTGTCTTTCAGGTAAAAATTTCAATTGACTTTGGAGTCCTTGGCCAAGCCCTCTACCAAACCATTGCCCACTACCAACAGAAATAATTGCTTGCCGAACATTGTACCCTTTTCCTTGTGGGTCCAAATCTGGATTTAAGAAAACCTCGATACGTGTTTTCTGATAATCATGTAAATAAAATTGCCACATTAATCCAGAAGCCACCAGACCACTGACAAACAAAATAACTAAATATTTTTTCTTAATCGCACTAAGTAACAACACTCCCACCCAAATCCCAATAATAATCATAGCTGAACCTAAGTCTGGTTGCCACATAATTAAACCAACTGGAATCGCTAAGTAAATTATAATTAGCAAGATATTATACCAAGAATTAATCTGCCCACGTTTTAAGTACAGCCATCTAGACAAACCAATAATTAGAATTAATTTTGCAAACTCAGCTGGCTGCAGATTAAAAAATCCTAAATTAATCCAACGACTACTCCCTCGAACTGAACCTGAAAAAATTAAAATATAGACTAATGACAATATCAACGCTGGGTATAAAAATCGCTGTAGCTTTGCTAAATTTTGGTAATCATAAAAACACATTATCACAAACAAAGCCAAGCCAATAGCTATAAAAACAAGTTGCCTATAAAAAAATTGCAAATCGTCACCAGACAATGAAATTGCGTATAAAAGCGCTGCTCCCACAATGACTAATAACGCTGTTGTTACCAACAGCGGAATGTCAAAATATTTAATATTTAAGAAAAATTTGCGCATATACCTCAAGGGTTCTGTTTTGGTCGTTGCAGGCTTCCACCCTCGCCTATTTCATCAAAATTGATATTATTGTTATCAAGCACATTTGTTTCCGGAAAAACCCTGACCCTTGCCACAGCTGTACTGTAGATCCCTGGCCAAAGCACTTTATAAGCTCGGCGTTCATTTGGTTTTAAACTAAATTCATCGCGCTGAGAAACTGCAATAATTTGCCCGCTACTGTTTTCCAACAAAACTGTCAGACGAACTGCGGCTAAAGTGTAAGGACCATTGTTATGGATTTGTCCAGAAACCACAAATGACAGCGGGCCAAGTTCATTTTCAGTGACCGGCGTGTTTGCAACTAAGGAAATTTCTGGGACCGAAAAACGCTTTTGCCAAACGACCTCACCAAACTCTAATTTTCCACTAGTCACAGACTCAGCTGATGTAAACTTGGACACAACAAGATATTTTTTTTGATTAGTGGTCAAAAAAGTAGATCCGCTGACCGCATGGACTTGCTGTCCGGCCTTATTATAAAAACTAAATTTGTACGGCACAGCTCTAGCAACTAATTCTAAATTTTGATTTTCAATTTGAGCATAAGCAGAATACGTCCCTCCACCAGTTGAAAGTACAGAAACAGTTGTTGCAGAAATTGCTTGGGGGTTAGTAAAGCTTGGGCGAGCATTTATATAATATTGCTCAAAATTATTTGCCCAAACGCTATGTGAGATTGTTCGTGACAAAAAATACCCGGGAATGATGCCGACAACAAAAACGATAATCAAAATTCGTTTGAATGATGACAGTTCTAAAAATGCTTTATAGATTGTTAATACTGTTTCTTGAACATTTACCCAAAGTTCTTCTAGCATTTTTGTCTCGATGAAATACGATTAGTTCTCTATATATCAAATTATAACAAAAAAGTCTTCAGTTTGATATACTGTAGCTAGAAATAAGTTTTGAACTCCAAATTATGCCTGAATTCACACACCTGCACTGTCATAGCCATTTTTCCTTATTAGACGGGTTGTCCAAAATTGACCCGCTTATTGAGGCTGCAAAATCTTTAGGGATGAAAGCTTTGGCGCTCACTGACCATGGAGTAATGTACGGCACTGTGAGTTTCTACAACAAGTGTCAAAGTGTCGGCATAAAGCCAATAATTGGAATGGAAGCCTACGTAGCGCCACGTCGACTTTCGGATAAAGAGGGAAAACAAGATGCTGACTATTTTCACATTACCCTCTTGGCAGAAAATGACATTGGTTATAAAAATCTAATGCAACTTTCAACTATTGGGCATACGGAAGGTTTTTATTACAAACCCAGAATAGATAAAGAGCTATTAAAAAAACATAGCAATGGCCTCATTGCTCTTTCTGGATGCCAGCGCGGTGAGATTGCGCGAAGTGTAATCCAGTCCCCAGAATCTGGACAAAAAGCTTTGGAAGTATATTTTGATATTTTTGGCCCTCAAAACTTTTTTTTAGAAATTCAACGAAATGCAAAAAATACCGAAGACAAACGCCAAGAAACAATTTTAAACGACCGTTTAATTGCGTTGTCACGGGCTAACGGAATTGGTTTAGTTGCAACCGGTGACAGTCATTATATCCATCCAGAAGACGCTGAAGCTCAGGATATTTTAGTTTGTATTGGAACAGGACGAACAGTAGATGATACAAATCGCCTCGATATGCGAAGCCATGAACTTTCCTTAAAATCTCCAGAACAGATGTCGGAAATTTTTGCCGACCTGCCAGAAGCAATTTCAAACACACAAAAAATTGCCGAGCGCTGTAATTTAGAAATTGCTACAAACCAACGTTATTTTGCCAAAGTAAAACTACCAGAAAATAAAACAGCGGAAGATTTTTTAATAGACGAGGTTTGGAGAGAAGGACAAGCTTTATATCAAAACGACAAAGGCCAACTGTCTTCGGAAATTAAGGAGCGCATACAATATGAGTTAGATATTATCTGCCAAAAAGGTTTCGCCCCATATTTTATGATGGTTGCAGATATTGTTCACGGAGCACATAGTATCGGTGCGATTACAAATACTAGAGGAAGCGCCGCCGGGAGTATTGTCAGTCGAATTCTAAGAATCAGCCATATTGACCCAATTTACTACCAACTTCCTTTTGAAAGGTTTTTAACTGTCTATCGTCCAACTCCGCCAGATGTAGACCTAGACATTTCTGATAACCGCCGCGATGAGGCCATTGAATGGATTACTGAGCACTACGGCCGCGACAAAGTCGCGCAAATTATTACATTTGGAACCATGATGGCACGCGCTGCTGTGCGCGACGTTGGCCGAGCTCTTGGCGTTGCTTACGGCAAGTGTGACCGTATTGCAAAAATGATTCCTATTGGCAAACAAGGATTTCATATGACGCTCGACAAAGCCCTAAAAATGAACCCTGAGCTAAAAGCCATTTATGATACCGATTCAGAAACCAAACAAGTTTTAGATCTTGCCAAAAAACTTGAAGGATGTGCCAGGCATGCCTCTATTCATGCTGCTGCGTTAGCTATCACCCCCACTCCCCTGACCGATTATGCGCCACTGCAAAAAGAACCAGACGGTGAGCGACTCATTACTCAGTACGACATGTACGCCCTTGACGTTGGGGCTGACAGCCATGCTTTAGGCGTAATTAAAATGGACCTACTGGGAATTCGTAACTTAAGTATTCTCGAAGAGGCTGTTCGACTTGTCCAAGACAGGCACAATCTAAAAATTGATATTTACAACTTACCTGATGAAGACAAAAAAACCATGAAGCTTCTTGGCGATGGCTTAACTTTTGGCGTTTTTCAATTAGGATCCTCAGGCATTACTCGCTACTTAAAAGAGCTAAGGCCGCAAAATATTTTTGATATTATGGCTATGATAGCCCTCTACCGCCCTGGCCCAATGGGTATTATCCCAGAATATATTTCCAGACGTCACGACTCATCACAAATAAAATATTTTGATCCGCGCATGCAAGACTACTTAGAGAGGTCTCTTGGGCTGTTAGTTTACCAAGACGATGTCTTACTCACTGCAATTAACATTGCCGGTTACACATGGGAAGAAGCCGACAAGTTGCGAAAAGCCATGGGTAAAAAAATTCCCGAGGAGATGGCTAAGCAAGAAGTAAAATTTATTGAAGGTTGTGTTAGTGGAGGCATGACCCAACAAAAAGCTAATTCTTTATTCAAACTAATCGAGCCTTTTGCCGCTTACGGTTTCGGGAAAGCCCATGCCGCTAGCTATTCAATGGTTAGTTACCAAACCGCTTACATGAAAGCAAACTACCCTGTAGAATTTATGGCCGCGGTAATGACAGCAGAAAGTGGTGATGAAGACAAAATCTACGCGGCTGTAGATGAATGCAAAAGCCTGCAAATAGAAGTCCTCCCACCAGACGTTAACGAATCACAAGGCGACTTTACTGTGGTCTCAGACAAAGTCATCCGTTTTGGTTTGAATGCAATTAAAAATCTTGGCTCAGACGTAGTTACTCAAATTATTACAGAAAATAAAAATGGCCAGGATCCTTTTGCAGATCTGGAAGATTTTTTAATGCGCAGTCACGTTAAAAATTTTAATAAAAGATCTTGGGAAGCCTTGGTTAAAGCTGGTGCGCTAGACCGTTTTGCGGAACGCGGCCAACTCTTAGCAAATACAGAAAGTATCCTTGAATACCTGCGAGATCATTTCAAATCCCCTGCTATTGGCCAAGATTCTTTATTTGCTGGTGGCCTGCATGCAAACAAGCTTAAATTGAAAGACGCCCCACCTGTAGATCCAAACGAAAAACTCCAGTGGGAAAAAGAATATCTTGGATTTTATGTATCCGCTCACCCTCTAGAAAATTACACAGCCGTCTTAAAAAACTTTCCTCCTCTAAAAGAGGTCGAGATAGAATGGGCCGAGCGAACGGTAACTATTGGCGGCATAATTTCTAAAATGAAAAAAACTTTAACAAAGAAAAATGAACCAATGGCTTTTTTCACCCTCGAAGATGCCACCGGGTCACTGGAAGTTTTAGTTTTTCCAAAAATTATGCCAACGACCATGCACTTACTCAACCTTGAAAATATTGTTCAAGTTACTGGGCGAGTTTCTGATAAAGACGGGGAAGTAAAAATAATTGCTAACGACATTCAAGGAATGCCTAACGACGAGCTATATTTGCTCGCCCTTTCAGAAATGGAGAAAAATAAACGAGTTACCATTCATATCCAGTCTGCAAATAATCCATCAGTTTTAGATCAAATAAAAGTCATTATTGAACAGAATCCTGGCCAAGCCCAAGTTTATTTAAGTGTAGGCTCAGGAGTTGGGGTTAAAACTCTAAAAACAAAGTCACAAGTTCGCGTGTCCCGAGATTTTGTGAGCCAACTTCGAAAAGTTCCAGAAATTACTTTGGTCAGCGACCAATAGTAATATTTGCAAAACTTTATTTTTGGGATATAATACCAATAGAATAAGTTTCTCAAACGATGATATGGCTACCAACCAAGGAGTTTGAACAAGCAGAATAAAAAGACCTTGCTAATGGCAAGGAGTACTGGGACGGAATCGTCTTTTAAATAAAGACCCCAGAATACAATAACTTGATGCTGTTGCATCGGTGATTGAATTCTGGGATTTTTTATAACCAAAATTATTTAATACAATTAATTAGCCTACCTAAAAAATATGAACAACCAAGACAAACTCCATAATATTCGCCACTCACTTGCCCATCTCCTTGCCAGCAGTGTGCTGGAACTTTTTCCAGACGCTAAGCTTGGAGTTGGTCCTGTAATCGACACTGGTTTTTACTATGACTTTCTGCTCCCAAGATCGCTGACCCCAGAAGACATTAAACAGCTTGAAAAGAGGATGAAGCATTTAGCAAAACAGAACCTAGCATTTGAGCGACAAGAGCTATCAACTCTTGATGCAACAAAGTTTTTTGAAGAGCGCAAGCAACCTTTCAAAGTTGAACTCATTTCTGATATTGAAAAATTTGGCACTACTTCCTTAGACAGCGACAAACGACCAGTAGCCAGCGAAGACTCAGAAAAAATAACTCAAGTCAGTCTATATAAAACTGGAGAATTTATTGATCTATGTCGTGGTGGCCATGTCGACAACACCAAAGAAATCCCTGAGGGAAGTTTCCAACTCGACAAAGTCTCCGGTGCCTACTGGCGTGGGGATCAAGCAAATCAACAAATGCAGCGCATTTATGGTTTAGCTTTTGAAAGCAAGCAAGATTTGGCTGACTACTTACATATGCGTGAGGAAGCCGAGAAACGCGACCATAAAAAACTTGGTCAACAACTCGATCTTTTTGTCTTTTCAGATTTAGTAGGTGGAGGTCTCCCACTTTGGACACCAAAGGGAACACTACTAAGAGAACTACTAGACTCTTACGTGCAGAGCTTACGAATCGCTAAAGGCTACGAGCGTGTAGAGATACCCCACATCACTAAAAAAGATTTGTACATTACCAGTGGTCATTGGGATAAGTTTAAAGATGAGCTCTTTCGAATTACAACTCGTGAAGGTCATGAATTTGCGATGAAGCCCATGAATTGTCCTCACCACACTCAAATCTATAACCGTAAAAAATGGAGTTATCGTCAGCTACCCCAGCGATACGCCAACACCACCATGTGTTACCGTGATGAGCAAAGCGGAGAGCTTTCAGGGTTGTCTCGTGTTAGAGCTTTTACACAAGATGATGCCCATGTATTTTGCCGGCTATCACAAGCTAAGGAAGAATTTAGCAAAGTTTGGGATATGGTTCAAGAATTTTATGCAACTTTTGGATTTACAATGCGGGTTCGACTTTCTATGCACGACCCTAATAAGCCTGATGCTTACCTAGGAAAGCCAGCACAATGGGAGCAAGCTGAGCAATTACTTAGGGAGATCGCCGCTGAAAAACAAACCGAAACATTTGACGGTGTAGGTGAAGCTGCTTTTTATGGACCCAAGTTAGATTTTCTAGCCAAGGATTCCATTGGCCGTGAATGGCAAGTAGCCACAATTCAATTTGACTTCAATATGCCCGAACGCTTCGATTTAAACTGTATTGCGGAAGATGGAAGTTCCGAACGCATAGTTATGATTCATGCGGCAATTATGGGTTCTATAGAGCGTTTCCTTTCAGTCTACATCGAACACGTCGCTGGTAATTTTCCGCTGTGGCTTTCCCCTGTCCAGCTTTCAGTCTTACCAATTTCAGAAAAGCATTTAGACTATGCGCACAAAATTCAACAGCAACTGATTGAGCACGGGCTTCGAGTTGAGCTCGATGAACGAAGTGAATCCATTGGCAAAAAAATTCGTGAAGCCACTGGCCAAAAAATTCCTTACATGCTTGTTGTTGGAGATAAAGAAATGGAATCTGGACATGTGGCAATCCGCGCTCACGATGGCACAGACCTTGGAGCTTTACCAATTAGTGATGCAATAACTAAATTTCAAGCAGAAATTGATACCAAGAAATAATTATTCCTCAACAAAAAAGACCCTTATTTCAGGGTCTTTTTTGTTGAGGAATTGACAATCCAGCATTTTTGTGTTAATTTTCATAAGTTCGAAAACGAAAGAAGAGGGGTAAACGATGGAAGAAGCAAGTCAAACAGACCCTCAAATTGCTCGGATTGTCTGTTCATCACAAGCAATGTACCTACAAAGGCTTGAGATGCTCAAAGGTGTCCGCGTAGTTGAGGTTTTTCGAGACCAGAACCAGCCAGCGCTGATTTACGCACTTATTTGTGCAAACACAGCGCCTTACAATGAATGGCCAATTGATATCCGCCGCGCTGGCACGACCGACAAACTTACCGTCCAGGATCTGCGGTCAGGCAATTACGACCGCATCTGTTTTGCCGCAGAAGCAAGAGCACGCGGCTAACTTCTTCTTCCAAACGCAAGACCGCTCCGATGTGCATCGGAGCGGTTTTCACTTTATAATCAAATTTTTAACCACTCTTTAATTTTAAGCTGTTCGTCTTTACCACAGCCATTACACCAAATCTCTGTTTGAGCAGCAAGCTCGGTATTATACTCATCAAAATGCATCCATCGAGTATTCATAACCTCTCCATCTACAAACGAAATTTTATCTTGGTCGAAATTAAATAAAAAAACATATCCTTCACAATAAGTTCCGTACTTAGTTCTTCCCGATGTAATTTTATGCAGTCTATCTGCTGTTGCCACAATTCCTGCTTCTTCGTAGAGTTCATCTATCGCTGTTTGTAAAAAATCGCTTCCTTCTTTAACATGGCCACCAAAAAAAGTTTGCCACAAACCTGGATAATTTTTAACACTTAGCGAACGTTGCGAACAAAGAAGCTGTCCAGAAATATTTACAACCCAAATAGCAGAAATAGCTGGAAAAAATGTCTTTGGCTCTTTTTGTTCTCCAATCTCAGAACGCATCAAAGGAGAAACAACCGTACCAAAATCATCATAAGTTTTTAAAAGTTCATCGATCATTTCCTTATGTCAAAACCCTAGCGCCTTTGCCTGTAATTGCAATTGTATGTTCGAAGTGAGCGGCAAGCTTGCCGTCTGATGTGCGAATAGTCCAGCCGTCTGTGTCAAAAAATATTTCCGGCTCCCCTTGGCAAAACATCGGCTCAATCGCAATCACCATGCCTTCTTTAAGTTCTAAGCCGCTGCCGGCTTTTCCATACCCTGGTATGGCCGGATCTTCATGCACAGCATATCCAACGCCATGACCAACTAAATCGCGCACTGTGGAAAAACCATTTTTCTCTGCCGTCTCTTGAATAATATTGCCAATATCTCCTATTCTATTGCCTGCTTTTGCAACGCTAATTGCCTTATCTAAAGCCTGCTTTGTCACAAGCATCAATTTTTCTGCCACTGGGCTAACCTTGCCCACGCCAACAGTTATTGCAGTGTCAGTAAACAGTCCTTTATAATCCATGCCAATATCTAGTCCGACAATATCACCTTCCTGCAAAATATCTTGGCGCGAGGGAATTCCATGCACGACCGCATCGTTAATTGAAATGCAAAGGCCTGATGGAAATGGATTTTTTTTACTTCCATACCCAATAAAACTTGGCCGGCCTCCGGTTTTTATAATTTCCTGTTCGGCAAATTGATTTATCTCGTAGGTTGAAATTTCTGGGCGCACTAACTTACTTGCACGCACCAAAATATCCCGAAGCAATTTTCCGCCTTCGGCAATTAACTCTATTTCTTGTTCGGTTTTTATCAGCCCTTTGGTCATATTATTGTTTGATGCGCTTGAAACTTTTTAATTTCAACTTCAAGGCGCTGTGCAACTTGACGCACAGTACCCACCCCGCTAATTTTTTTAAATTTATACTTAGATTCAAAAAAATTAACAACTTGAGCAATGTTAGTACGATAGTAACGTACGCGATTTTTTAAGGCGGTATCGGTGTCGTCAGGACGCTTCCCAAATTTCCCGGTAAAATAACCTTTTCGAAGTCGCATTCTAGTCATAGTTTCAGAAAAGGGCACACTTACGTAGAGAACCAAGGGGTCAGGTCGACCTTCTTTTTTTAAGGCGCTTGCAACCAAGCGTGCTTCACCCAGCATTTTTGGAGTACCGTCAAACAAAATCCCTTTACTTTGTGGGGTGCTCGAAATTGTTTCTTCCAAAATTTTTCGCACCACTCTTGTGGGAGTCAACTTCCCTTTGTCTGTATTGAACTTTAATAAAGAATCTAATTTTTTATCTGCTTGCCGTCTTTTATTTAGCTCCCGACCCATATCAAAATCTACTAACGGATAGCGTTTAATTAAAATGCTTGACTGTGTGGCTTTACCAGCGGCTGGGTCACCAAGCAAAATTATATTAAAAGGTTTTTTAGCTAGGATTGTCTTGGACATATTGGATAACTTCTTTTATAGCGCGGGTAACATCGTCGGGGTTTGGTCGCCCATCTATAGTTACAAAAGTAGTATTAACTTTTAGCCAATCAAGAACGGGCAAGGTTTCAGTATCATATTGCTTAAGTCTAAACATAATTGCGTCTTCTGTGTCATCCTGCCGAAATTCGTGATGAGCTCGCTCAAGCAGTCTTTTAATAGAATCCTCGTGTGGTAAATCGATTAAAATACTTAAAAAATTTGTGTGTCCATTTTGTTTTAGAAACTCTAATAAAAATTGTCCTTGTAAAATACGCCGAGGCACGCCGTCAAAAATAATTCCACCTGTAGGGTGTAAACTTTTATATTCATCTTTGATAATCTCAATCAAAGTGGGATCATCAACCAAAAAACCATTATTAATCAAGCCGGCGATTTTGTGGCCCAACGCGGAATCAGTTCCAGCTTCGCGTCTGAGAATCGCGCCCATTTCCCAATAAAAAAAGCCAAGTTCCTTGGCGAGCAATTTAGCCTGAGTCCCCTTACCTGAGCCTTGCGGGCCAATAAAAAATATTGTATCGTATGTCATAATTAGATTTATTATAGTAAATTTTCAGAAACATCGCAATAATTTTGAAAATCACAGAAAATTAGGTATAATATTGGTGTATAAAAACGAACTGAAACACAAAGTTTAGTAAAATGAACACGATTTTTTTTGAGCTAACGCTTGTTTTGATTATAGCTGGTGGCATTGCGTTTGTTATTAGCTTTTTCAAACAACCAAGCATCATTGCGTATATTGCAACTGGTCTTATTCTTGGACCATTAGGCTACTATCAACTTCACCAAGGCGAAGCTTTAAGTAGTCTCTCTGAGATTGGAATAACCTTACTCTTATTTATGGTTGGGCTAGAGTTAGATGTTAGCCAAATGAAACGCATTGGTAAAACTGCTCTTATTGCAGGCTTATGCCAAATCATTTTTACTACATCACTCGGGTTTATAATTTTAAAATTACTGGGCTTCACCAATATCACCTCATTTTTTGTGGCAATTTGTTTAACTTTTTCTTCAACCATTATCGTTGTTAAACTCTTGTCAGAAAAACATGACCTTCAAAGCCTATACGGGAAAATTGCGATTGGAATTTTTTTAGTTCAGGACTTCGCTGCCATTATTTTACTCATCTCACTTTCTAGTCTTGGTGGTGGCGACATGGTTAGTTCTGGTTTACCAACGAGTTTGAATTTTCTACTTTTAATTGTTAAAGCAATTGTTTTAGCTTTAATTGTTATTTTTCACAGTAAATATATTTTTCCAAAAATTCTCCAGCATCTTGGAGGCTCAGATGAATTATTATTAGTCTTTTCTTTAGCTTGGGCGCTGGGACTAGCCACCCTAGTTTCGCTTCCAGTAATTGGTTTCAATCTTGAAATTGGTGGTTTTATTGCAGGCCTTGCTCTTGCAAACTCTGCTGTTCACTACCAAATTGGCGCGCGCATTAAGTCATTGCGTGACTTTTTTATTATATTATTTTTTATTGTCCTTGGCTCACAAATCGCGCTAGACAATGTCCTGCATCTGGGGAAGCCTGCTTTAATTCTGTCTGCATTTGTCTTAATTGGAAACCCTCTAATCGTTCTGACTGCATTAGGACTTTTAGGCTACAAACCACGGACCGCATTCTTAAGCAGCGTAACTTTTGGGCAAATCTCTGAATTTAGTTTAATTTTAATCGCCCTAGCATATAAACTTGGTTATGTTGATCAAAGTGCTGTGGGTCTTGTAACTTTAGTTGGTATTATAACCATTGCACTTTGTTCTTACACAATTTTATACGCTGAAAAATTATTTTTAATTTTCCAAAAACCATTGTCATGGTTTGATTTTAAAAAAGGCTCTGCCGAAAAAGGCCTGCAACAGCACACAATGAAAAACCACATTGTTCTGCTTGGTGCGCACCGTGTAGGAGAACATATTATAAAAACACTTCAAAAACAAAAAACCCAATTTCTTGTTGTTGACCATAACCCTGACGTTGCGGAAAAATATTCTGCTTTAGGAATACCAGTTCTTTGTGGTGACATCACCGACCCACACATCCAAGAATTAGCCGCTTTAAAAACTGCCAAGCTAGTTATCTCTACTCTGCCAGACCTTAACGATAATCTTATGGTGATTGATGCAGTCGCAAAGAATAAATCAAAAACAAAAGTTATTGTCACAGCGCAAGAAGAATCTGATGCAACAATACTTTACGACCGCAATACCGACTACGTTATTCTTCCCCACTTTATTGGTGGCATGCACATTGCCAGACTATTAGGAACAGGCATAGGTTTTAACAGTCACCTTAAAGCTCTAAAACAAAATCACCTAAAACTTCTGCGGCGCGCATAGTCAAATTTGCAACTTTTCGTCAGCTTTGTTTTCTTTTACTCCCCTATGGTACAATGCGTCTATGTTAACGCTTCATAATACACTTTCAAGACAACTAGAAGAGTTTAGTCCAATATCCAAAGACCACGTCAGTCTCTACACGTGCGGGCCAACAGTCTACGACTTTGCCCATATTGGCAATTTACGAACATACATTTTCGAAGACGTTCTTAGGCGTAGCTTGGAGTATAACGGCTACAAAGTTTCTCATGCCATGAATATTACGGACGTTGGCCATTTAGTTGGCGACGGTGATGATGGTGAAGATAAAATGGAGGTTGGCGCTAAGCGAGAAGGCAGGCATCCCTTGGAAATTGCCCGAGAATATGAAGCACAATTTTTTAAAGATCTTGGAGCGCTCAATATTTTACCTCCACACGAAGTACTGCGGGCGACAGACTCTATTACTGAGCAAATTGAGCTAATTAAAATTTTAGAAGAAAAAGGCTTCACATATAAAGATGAGCTTGCAATTTATTTTGATACCAGCAAACTTCCAGACTATGGAAAACTTTCCGGGCAAAAGCTTAGCGATAAAAAAACCGGCGCACGGCAGGAAGTAGTAATCGATGTTAAAAAGAAAAACCCACAAGACTTTGTGCTGTGGTTTTTTCTAGCTGGTAAATATGCTAACCATGTTCTGCAATGGCCATCACCATGGGGGCCGGGTTTTCCAGGTTGGCATATTGAATGTTCCGCAATCTCAAAAAAGTTACTGGGTCAACCATTCGACATTCATACTGGCGGCGTGGATCACATTGGCACACATCATACCAACGAAATAGCACAAAGCGAAGCGGCCTTTGGCCAACCACTTGCAAATTTTTGGCTGCACGGAGAATTCTTGCTTATTGATGCAGGACGAATGGGAAAAAGCGAAAATAACGCTTTTACATTAAAAACATTAACCGACAAAAACTACTCCCCTTTAGCATATCGTTATTTATGTCTTTCTGCGCATTACAGAACCCAGCTAAACTTTACTTGGGAAAGCCTGCAGGCTAGTAGTCACGCTTTAGAAAAGCTTTACGACTTTGTTCGCAATACATCTGAGACAGTTGCAGAATCAGGATGTGCTGAGTACGAAGAATTATTTACAAAAGCAATTGACAGCGATCTGAACACAGCGCAGGCTCTGTCCTATGTCTGGCAAATGTTAAATAATAGCAATTACAGTGATGGTCAAAAACTGCACTCCTTGTTTAAATTTGACGGCGTGCTAGGACTAGGATTAAAAAATCTACCAGCACTTGTAGTACCGGCAGAAGTACAAGAACTACTAGACCAACGCCAAACTGCCCGCGACACTAAAAACTTTGCAACGTCAGACAAGCTTCGCATTGAAATTGAGATTTCTGGGTTTGAACTTATGGACACACCAGAAGGCCAAAAATTAAAAAAGAAATAACCTCACTCTATTACGGTGCTGTATTGGAGTCCAAAAAATGATACGGAAATGAGAGAAGCCGGCAGAACACTCGAGTGTTCTGCCGGCTTCGTGATTGTGTCATCGCAATCTCCTTTTTCGGCGCTGTCGCCACAGCTCATGGCGCCAACGGAGCCTGTGAGCCCACTGGCGCTCGTTGCTCCAGAGCACCAGCCCGGCACCACTGATTGCTCCCACAAGCGGGAGCAGAAAGATCTGGTCGAACCCCGGCTTCGGCAGAAGCCAGACGACCAGACAGAGCGCCGTGGCCCATCCCGCCCAAACGCCGACCAAAAGATCGGCAAGCGAAAGGCGTTGGGAATTCCTCCCCACTCCCTCTCGCAGAGGCACGAACAGCCACAGAGCGACGATCATCAAAGAAAAGATGATAGCGCCCCCGAGCGAAGCAACTATTGAAAAAGACACGCACATTCCTCCGACCAAAGATGCAACAACCAAAGTTATTGCAGGATCCTTCGAATCCTTTTATAATTATAACACTTTTTAATACTTTTGTCAATACTTTATCTTTCACTAGTATTTAGCTACAATATAGAAACGAATACCCCTCCTATCCACGATGACCGTCGGGAAAGGGTGGGGTTAAATATTCTTTAGTCATAATTCCCAATTCTGAATTCTATGAGTTTCTCCTGGGACACAATTAAAAAACCTGTTGTTGCTCTCGCTCCTATGAGCGGTGTTTCTGACATTGCTATGAGAAGTATTGCCAGAGCTTGGGGCTCTGACTTAACTTTTTCAGAATTTATTTCCACAGATGCACTCCACTACAAAGTTGCCAGCTACTTACACATGGCGCACCCTAAAGGAGTGGCGTTGCCTGAGTCAGAGATCCTTCGCTGCGCTCAGGATGACAGTGCATGGACAGATGATAAATCCTGCATCTTAGCAAAATTTATTGAGGAAGAACGTCCTTTTATTATTCAAGTTTTTGGTAACGAACCAGAACATTTTAAAACAGCAGTAACTGTGCTCAGGGAAAGATTTAACCCAGACGGATTTGATGTTAACTTTGGTTGCCCTGCTCGAAGTGTAATCAACAACGGCGCTGGCAGTTGTCTATTTCTTCAGCCAAGCTTGGCTAAACAAATTATTCAAACTGTTAAAGATGCAAGCGGTGGCCTGCCCACATCGCTTAAGCTACGCGCTTCCTACAAACACGTTTCAGCCAAAGAATTTCTTGAGGCTATTTCCGACGCGCCATATGAAAATGTAACGCTCCACATGCGCACCTACGATCAAGTTCACTTTGGCACACCAAACTGGGATTCTGGAAAAGAGCTTAAAGACTATCTACGACAAAAAAACATTCCGCTCATCGTCAATGGCGGAATCGCTTCTGGAGAAGATGCGGTTAAAGTTTTAGAGTACACGGGGGCTGACGGGGTTATGGTCGCCCAAGCCTCCTTAGGCAACCCTTTTATTTTTCAAGAGATAAAACATGCCCTAAACAAACTCCCCTATTCTGGAATCAGTTTAAACCAAAAAATTGACACAATTATAGCGCATAGTCAGTTAATGTTGGCGCATAAAGGTAACCACGGTATAATAGAAATGCGCAAACATCTCCTGTGGTATTTTAAAGGGTTTCCTGGTGCTTCTGAACTTAGAGCAAAACTCTCTAAAGTTGAAACTCTGGATCAAATTAAAGACATTCTTAACACTCTATCCACAGATAAGCAACAAGCTGAAAATCATGAACTCGAAATAAAGCATTTAGAACCGCAGTCGTAATTCCTAATTAAAAAGCATGGACACCAACACAAAATCAATAATCGACCGAATGCCTCCCCAAAACCTGGAAGCTGAAAGCTCAGTTCTAGGAAGTCTTATGCTTGACCGAGATGCTATTATTCGTGTGGCAGACACAGTTATAGCAGACGACTTTTACGATGCCCGACACGCACTTATATACGAAAACATGCTTGAGCTTTATGAAAAGAATGTTTCCATTGATATTTTAACTGTTTCAAATCGTCTCGAAGAAAAAAAACTTTTGCAACGAGCAGGTGGCTCCAGCTATTTAACAAGCCTTGTTAATGCCGTCCCAAGTAGCGCTAATGTCGCTTACTACGCCAGCATTGTACGCAAAAAAGGAACCTTGCGCCGCTTAATTAAAAGTAGTGGCGAAATTACAAACTTAGCCTTTGGAGAACAAGGTGACGTGGAAGATATCTTAGACGAAGCCGAACAAAAATTGTTTGGTGTTTCGCAAAAACATTTAAAACAAAATTTTATTCCAGTTAGCACAATCTTACACGAAACCTTTGAACGAATTGACGAGCTTCATCGCGAAAAAGGCAAACTCCGCGGTGTTGCTACTGGGTTTTTAGATTTAGATCGACTCCTGGGTGGTTTTCAAAAATCCAACCTTATTGTGTTGGCCGCTCGCCCATCCATGGGAAAAACAGCCTTAGCTTTAGATATTATGAGAAGTATTGCGGTAAACACCAAAGTCCCAGCGGCAATCTTCTCTTTAGAAATGAGCAAAGATGAATTAGTAGACAGACTCTTGGCGTCCCAATCAGATGTTAACTTATGGAAAATCCGCACAGGGCAACTTACTGAAAGTGACTTTGAAAAAATTAACTACGGCATGGGCTCCCTCGCAGACGCGCCAATTTTTATTGATGATGCGGCTGGAAGTAACATTATGGAAATGCGCACGAAAGCCAGACGCCTTAAAGCAGAACACGACATTGGTTTAATTATTGTTGACTACTTACAGTTAATGACAGGGCGTAGCCAAGAAAACCGTGTGCAAGAAGTTAGCGAAATCTCGCGCAGTTTAAAAATTTTAGCGCGCGAACTTAATGTCCCAGTTTTAGCACTATCCCAGCTTTCTCGTGGCGTTGAAAACAGACCAGACAAAGTTCCTCAACTTGCCGATCTTCGTGAGTCAGGAAGCATTGAACAAGATGCAGACGTTGTTATGTTTATTTACCGCGAGGATATGTACAAAGGCAAAGACAGTAGCCGGCCTCATGTTGCGGAAATTCATGTCAAAAAGCATCGCAACGGTCCTACAGGCCAAGTTGACTTATACTTTGACAACGAGCGCGCCAGTTTTAGGAATTTAGATAAAACTTTTGACACTTCGCCACAAACTGTCATGCAATCAATAGCTGAGGATGACCTAGAACAATAGTCAATTTGCAATTTTCATTTAATAACCAATTTATAAATTTTTCAATTGTATATTTGTAAATTAGATGAAAGTTGATAACTTAGAATTGGAAATTATTATTTTATACTATGCTCAAACTCCCCGTCTCTTTAGAACGAACAATAAACGCGTTTGCAAAACTCCCCGGTGTTGGACCGAAAACTGCTCAACGCCTGGCTTTTTACTTACTCAAACAAGACGACATTGAAATTAACAACCTCTCCAGTGCTGTCTCTGAACTAAAAAAAGGTATTACTTTTTGCGTGCGTTGCCATAACATGGCCGAAACTGACCCCTGTAGCACTTGCAATGATCCGAACCGAGACCAAACCATTATTTGCGTAGTAGAAGAACCACTTGATGCAGTGGCTATAGATAAGACTGGCCAATTCAAAGGCGTCTTCCATATTTTAGGTGGCGTACTTAACCCAATGGAAGGTATTGGCCCCGAACGTTTGAATATTGGATCTCTCATTACCCGTGTTACAGAACAAGGTGTCACAGAAATAATCATAGCCACAAACCCAAGCTTGGAAGGCGAGACCACAGCCATGCATATTGCTAAAGTCTTAAAAAACTCGGGCGCTACCGTCAGCCGGATTGCTCGCGGTTTACCAATGGGCGGTGACCTTGAATATGCCGATGAAATTACTTTGAGTCGCGCACTCGAAGGCCGTAGCCAGTATTAAAAAAACTCCTCCGATATAAGGAGGAGTTTTTTTATACTTTATTGCAACGCAGTCGGAGTCAGAGTCAAACTAATTTCCTGACCGGCTCGGTAAATTTGTAACGTAAGTGGTTGTCCAATGACTGCTTTCTCTAAAATCTGCTCTAAGTCAACACTTGGCTCAATTACACTGTTTCCAACTTTGATAATAATGTCCCCCGGCTTCAATCCTGCCAAAACAGCAGGAGTTGTTTTTATCGTGTCTTCTAAAGAAGACACGAGAGCCCCCATGGGCAGCTTTGTAGCTTTGCTTTTAGCTTCGCCAATAACCTGATAACTAAATCCAAAATGTGGGCGCACCAGAGTTTGATTTGCACTTAAGAATTTATCCACAGTCGCCCGGATAACATCTGAACTGAGCACTAAAGTATTGTCAAACATCCCGATTAATTCGCCGTTCGTATTAAATATACCGCTTCCCAGTTCAATACTTTTTAGTTCTTGCGTGCCAAATGTGCGTCTTGGAAAATCTGCATTACGTATTTGGTCGCCTAAATCTCCTTGGCCCACCGTCACAAAACTTTGCTGAAAACGTACAGTGTGAAGCTGAGAGGAGCTACTTACGAATAAGGCTTTTTCACCCGCAGACATATCTTTGGAAGCACCAAAATTTACTACCGGAACATCACTAAGTTCCGCTTTCAAAAAAACCAATGACGTAACACGATCATTAACAATTTTAGTAACAGCGCCGATTCGGCCGTCAGACAAAACAACAGAGAACTGCAGATCCTGCACTGCCACAGATCCAGCGTCTGCCAAAAACCACCCATCAGATGTTAGATTTATAGCAGTGCCCATAGACTGAAATTTGCCATCGGGAAAAACAATCGCCACTGTGCTTATACGATTTTTAAATTTAGCAATGGCATCAAGTACATCTCCGCTGTCGCTAGTGTGCACAACTTCTTTTTTTGTAATAACAATCGGAGCATCTGGCCTAAGCACGTCAAAACGGCGGAGCAAAGGTAGTGTTGAGAGCTTTGCTGAAAGCCAAGGACCTAAAAAGATCTGAATAATTAAACTAATAATAACTGCAAAGATAACAATGCTTACGTTGGTTTTTTTTGACATATATTTAATTAATAATCCTCCAAGGTGTAATTAGACTAATTACAATTATACACAAAGCAGATAGGGCTAAGTGAAACTGAACTTTGCTTTTGGTTAAATGATTAAACAAATGATAATAATATAAAGCCCAAACAGAATAAAAACAACTAAATACAATAACCCCTAAAGCAGAATAATGTAGAGGGAGAAATGTTAAAGCCCAAAATAATTCTGTGACGAACAAACTTATAACTAAAGCTCCTCCCCATTTTACGGCGCTTGTTGTTGGTGTCATCTCGTAGGAAGTTCGGCAAAGTAATACACTCAAGCCAAAGACAACAAATAAATAGATTACAGGGGTAATTTGAAAATATTGATAAAAAGCCATTAGTGAAATGTAACCACCAAAAGCAGTTAGAAGTACTTCGTTAAACAATAATTGCTCGCCAACTCTTCCAATAAAAATTTCTAACATAAAAATTATTGGCATTCCAACTATTAAAAATAGACCGCGCAAAATGCTACTTGGGACAAGCAAGAATAAACCAAACCAACTAAGCAAAAATAGTGGCATGCGAATAACTTGCCAAAAAGTAACGTTACCTTTAGTTCTTAAGTAAAAATAGTTATAACCTGTTACGACTAATAAGTAACCGATAAAAGCTGGTATTAAAAAACGAAACACTGGAACAGGTGTAGCAAAAATTTGAATTACAACTAAATAACCCAAACTAATTGCCGCACTAACTATTTGATGCTGCTTTGCTGATATGGACATAGTAACGAAACATTAACACTGTGGCACTAAAAATTAAAAGTGCGAAACTAACTAAAACGTTTAAACGAAGATCGCCTATGAAAACACTGTCGATTCTTAAGAACTCGAGTAAAAACCTACTACTAGTATACAGGAACACATACCCCAAGAAAAGACTTCCATGCCCTGTATTAATTGCATACTTTTTGTGTAAGCGAGAAACCAGCCACAAAATAAGAACGCTGAAGATATTTATTAACATCTCATACGCAAATAATGGATGAAAATACTGCTGTGTAAGGTAGTCTTGCGTGCGAAAACTTTCTGGCACAAACATTTTCCATGGAAGGTTTGTAGGATAACCATATAATTCGTAATTAAAAAAGTTTCCCAGACGTCCAATAATTTGACCAACAATAACACCTGGAGTCAGCCAGTCTAATAAGTGCAACGTTTTTACTTTGTCATTCCAGTTTCCATCCCCGATCGAAGTCGAGGACATGCTTCTTGTCATCGAGGGAAGACTAGGATCTATGATTCTGGATCCCAGATCAAGTCTGGGATGACACGAAACATAGATTAGCAAGCTAATTACTCCACCAAGGACTGCGCCAAAAATACTTAAGCCCCCATGCCAAACTGCAAAAGCGTCCCATAAATTATTAT
>CAZTXY010000011.1:0-29869 GCA_964617815.1 uncultured Candidatus Saccharibacteria bacterium
ATTCAGTTTTTACATTTTTTGACTACCCCTAGTATATTTAACTCGACAATTCAGACTGCTAATGAATGGCTATCTTATAGCCTAGTTGATTTTATTGTAATTAACGTAGTACCTTTTGTTTTATTTTTGAGCGCTTTTTGGTTATTTGTTTCAACAAAAAATAGTTTATCCAAGTATGATCTGAAAAGAAATTTTTGGGCAGCATTAGTTTCCTTTATATTTTTAATTGCCACACTGCGTAGCAAGAGATTTGTTGAGTATTGGGTGCCTTTTTCTATTCTATTTAGTGCTTTGATTTTTAGTCCTTATATAAGTAGGCTTCAGTGGCACAATTTTTTAAAATCTTTTAAATCATATTGGCAATTTAAATTTGCTTGCGGAGTTGTCTTAGTTACACTTAGTTTTTTTGCTATCTATACTTTAAGAACTGTATACATTGATTTTCACACAGCAAAGTCGGCAGTTTTATTTAAAGGAGCAAGCGATTGGCTTCTGGCTAATTCTCAGGAAGGTGATATTGTGTTTAACACCCAGTGGGATCAGTTTCCGCAGTTATTCTATTGGAATAGTAAAAATTATTATATTGTGGGCATGGACCCCACTTTTATGTATTTACATGACAAAGACAAGTATTGGAAGTGGCGAGAGGTCAATGATGATGAAGTTATAAAATTTGACCACGAGCATAAGTTGCGAGACATTGTTAAGGGCCAGTTTAATGCCAAGTTTTTGTTTGTTGAAAATGACCGGAATCCGAAACTTAAGTTATTGTTGGAAACTGACCAAATTGTTAAACAAGACTTCCCAATGGTTTATAGTGACTCGGCTGTTAGTCTGTATGAGGTGCGTTGATATTCTCCTAGAAATCGTTCCACTGTCATTCTGATCCGCCTCCGGCGGAGAAGAATCTCAATGGTAGACTCAGAGATCCCTCGACAAGCTTCGGGATGACAATTTGCAAAAATTTTGTAAACTATCATTTGCATATCCACAGAACTATGGTATACTATATTCAGCTATTTTAGTGTTGAAACCAAGACAAAATTCAAAATCAAAATAAAAGGACAGTAAATTTATGGATAAGCTTTCAAATTTAGCTTTGATCGCACAAATGATCGAGGCTGCCGAGAAGAATATTGGTTCAGCAAAACAACTCCTCAGAGAAATGATGGGTGGCTCTGTCATGCCAAAGCAGCAATCTGGAGCAATTACTGAGCGCCTTCAGCAACTTATGCCAATGGAAGGTGGTAAGGTTATTCAGGGTGTGTTTGATGGGCAAAATATGATAGGCCCAGACAATAAGCAGTATCCCGTGCCTGCAAACTATGCTTCAAAAAGTAAACTTGTGGAAGGTGACACTTTAAAACTTACCATCGCTGAAGACGGATCCTTTATTTATAAACAGATAGACCCAATTGAGCGCAAAAAGATTTTGGGCATTTTAACTCAGGACGAACGTGGGGATTATCGCGTGGTCGCTGACGGTCAAACCCACCGCGTACTTTTGGCTTCCTTGACGTACTTTAAAGCCGAGCCAGGTGATGAAGTCACTATTATTGTACCAGCCGAGAGTGAGTCTGAATGGGCTGCTGTAGAAAACGTTATCAAAGCCGGTAGTCATAGTGATGTTGAGATGGATGGTGCTACTTCTAGTCGAGTTATCCGCGACGTTGACGATGAATTATAAGAATTTATAGTCCGCCTATTTTACTGTCATCCTGAATGGAATGAAGGATCTCTGAAGGGATTCCTCGGAAAGCTCGGAATGACAGTCCAAAAACTTAGGATAACATTACATTATTAGATATAAATAACAAATTTTTGCCAGGACCATACACACAAGCTTCATATTCATCAAGTAAACTCGAAAAGTTGCTGTTGCGCTTTCCGGTAATTTTGCAATTAGCTCGATTTGTGGCTATTGGCGTGCTAAATACAGCACTCGACTTTATTGTTTTAAATTTTCTTTCAAAAACTTTTGATATCTCCACAGGAACTTCTTTGGGCGTAGTCAATGTTTTTGGGTTCGCACTAGCCATGGTTCAAAGTTTTATGTGGAATCGATACTGGGCTTTTAATGGTGCAGATGGTGCCGGTACCAATGTGGCTAAAGTATTTATGAGACTGGTCACAGTTGGGGTTGTTGGTTTTGCGGCTTTTGCCTCAGTGTTAATTAGTGCGCAACTTGAAGCTCTACCTATAGTTTATTTAGCAATTCTTGGTGCTTTTATTTTAGTAGAAGTTATTGTCTGGATCTCTTTTGGACTTCGACTGGGAGTGAGCCATACACAGTCACAAGGCAAAGAGTTTATTTTATTTATTTTAGTTAGTTTTGTTGGCTTAATTATAAATAGCGCTGTGGTTTGGTTAGTGTCGCAGTATATTGTAGATAAAGGTTTATTGTCCACATCTCCAGATTTGATTAAAAATGTGGCTAAGATTTTTGCTACAGGACTGTCTTTGATTTGGAACTTTTTGGGCTATAAAATCTTTGTGTTTAGGAAGTAGGAAAGTACTGAGTACATAGTACTTAGTACTTAGGTAAAACCTCCAGGTTATGACCCGGAGGTTTTATGTTATAATCGAGTTGTTAGTAATTTACTCAGTACTCAGTACTCCGTACCAAGTACTTTTCAATTTATGGCTGTTTTATACCGAAAATATAGACCACAAGTTTTTGCAGATGTGGTTGGTCAGACTCCAATTATCACAACACTTATGCAGGCTGTTGCTAGAAAAAGCCCCAGTCATGCTTATGTTTTTACTGGTAGCAGGGGTGTTGGGAAAACTTCGGTAGCGCGAATTTTAGCCAAAGCTTTAAATTGTCCCAATGTAAAAGCTGGGGAACCTTGTGGTGTTTGCGAAACTTGTATTGCTATTACTGAGGGAAAATTTCTTGATTTGCTTGAAGTTGATGCTGCTTCAAACACTGGTGTTGATAATGTCCGTGAACTTATTGAGCATGTTCGTTTTAGTCCAACACAAGGAGTTTATAAAGTTTTTATAATTGACGAAGTGCATATGCTTTCTAAGCCGGCATTTAACGCGCTTTTAAAAACTTTAGAAGAGCCACCGCTACACACCGTATTTATTTTAGCGACCACAGAAATTTATAAGTTACCGTTAACTATAATTTCCAGAACACAACGTTTTGACTTCAGGCCACTGTCAGATGCCGATGTTGTCAGGCATTTAGAGGATGTCGCAAAAAAAGAGAAGTTAACAATCCAAGAAGATGTTTATCGTTTAATTGCTAATCAAGCCGGTGGTAGTCTTCGAGACGCCTTGTCGGTGCTAGAAAAACTTCGTAGTACTGGTGATAAAATTAATTTAAAAAGCGCTCAAGAGTCACTTGGGGTTAGTGACATTGCTTTGGTCCAGGAATTAATCACGCTTGTTTTTAACAAAGATGCAGAAAATATCCCAAGTTTTTTTGACCGTTTATTAGCCACTGGTGTTGATTATAGTTTGTTTTGTAAAGACATTTTAGAATATCTGCGAACAATTTTAGTTTATAAAATTAGCGGGCAGGGACATTTGGAACAATACACTCCAGAAGTCGCTAATATTTTGGAGATACAGAAGCAATCTGTGACAACGGCAGAATTATTATTTGTAATTAGATTATTTTTACGGGCGTATAAAGAATTTTCCAGTAGCCCAAGCGCAGAATTACCGGTATTGATTGCAAGTGTGGAGGCAAGTTTACGTGGGCAGTCTAACCCTCCAGTAAATGCGCCGGCAGTTGTTAGTCCTCAGATTCAAACTGCAACAAAAGAAAGTAAAGAAATTAATCTTTCCACGCAAGCTGCAAAAGAGCCTTCCAAAGAAAATGCCCCGCTAACTGAGGCTCAAGCGATACTTGTGACTGTTTCTTTACCTGAAATTCGCCTTGCTTGGCCAGAAGTTATTACAGCGATTAAGGAGCAAAATAGTCCACTTGCAACATTAGTCAAAAACTCACCAATTGTGGAGTTAGAAAATGGGAAAATTGTAGTTGGGGTTAAATATCTGTTTCATAAAGAGCATTTAGAAAGTACAAAAAATAGAGCTTTAGTTAAAGAGGTTCTGGCAACAATTTTTGGCCAACCCTTAGGCTTTTCTGCCAAAGTTGAAAAAGATATTTTGCCAGAAGTCGGCCCGGTTGAAGCTTTGGCTGATGCTTTAAAAGTTTTTGGTGGGGAATTGGTAGACTAGCTAAGTACCAAGTACTTAGTAAACACTTGACTCCCAATAAAGTGTGGTATAATAAAGGAGATATATCAACCAAACAAAAGAAACAAAAAAATGTTTAAATTTAATAATAATTCAGAAAAAAATTACTTCGTAGTTTCAATTATTGCGATTGTTATTTTGTCTTTGTTGACTTTTTGGAGCTATTCTCCTTACAGGCAAAAGACAAAAGATGGTTCGAAAGAGACTGTAGCTTATGAAAATTTAAGTGCAGCAGAACGTCAAGCTATCTACGACAAGTTTTTAAAAACAACAGAAGAAGAGCGTGAGGCTAGCAAAAAGATTATTCAATCAGCCATTTCTGAAGAAGAAGTTAGGGTTATGGTTGAAGAAAAGCTTGATACTAAGCAAAAAATTGTTCAACCAACATTAGCGGACTCAGAAATAAAAATTACGCCTCGCACAGGTAAAGAGGTTGTGGTGGATTATTTTACTAGACTTTCTCAGCCGTCGTCGACTTTTGCAATTGAGGCAAGTGCAGACAGCGCTTCTTCCTTTGTCGGAACTGGAAGCAAGACTATTTTAGAAGGACAAAGGGATCAAGCTGTAAGTTTTAGTAAAGAGTTACGTGGTCTTGCAGTGCCGAAAGAGGCTGTAGCTTACCATAAGTCGCAGATTTTGGCAGTTGACCGTTATGTTGAGATGCTTGATGGGGTGGAGAAGTATGCTTTTGATTCTTTGGATGACCCTTGGAGTAAAACATATCGAGATTACGCAATATTAGACACGCAAACGGCAAATTTACGAAATGAATATGGATCTCTAGATCAAAAATATGCTTTAACTGAGGCACTTTCTAAAATTGCTTTTCAGCCACAAGGTCAAGTTCAGAGCACAGTTTTAGATACTGTGCTTGGAGTAAAAACCGCTTCAGCTTTCAGTATTTTTAACTTTACTATAGGTGATGTTATAAAAACTCTCAGAGATTTTTGGGAAGATTTTGTTTCAACGTTATTTGCGAACTTTATTTCTCAATTTTTGCAGTTGATGATTCAAAAATTAGACGAGACTTTTAAAATTAGTAATTTTCTGCATTATTCCGATGCTTTGGTCACAAAATATGCCCCTGACTATTTAAATAAGTATGTTACTGATCCGGTGGACAGGGCCATTGCTCAGCGTTTTATCCCGCAAATAAATTGTGGCAAGGATAATTCTGACTTAAAAGCTATCTTTGATGCAAAAGCACAAGATTATTTAGGGTTTGATCCAAATAAGCCAGATCCAAATGCAAGTCCAGAAAAAGCATTGGATAATTTACGCAAACTTTATGATTCCTATGCTTCAAGTTATGGTCAAGAAAATAAGTTTTTAGCAATTGGTGGAGCGGCGGCTACGCAAGGTTTTGTTGCTGGAGGAAATGAGTTATTAAGTTCTGGTTACAAAACGGCTCTCACAGAAGCTGGCAAAGGAATAAGTACAGCATTGGCCAAGGTTCAAGGCTCTGTGACCGCTGCTATAGACAAAGCATTAGGTTTTGGCGCAGGTAATACTAAGAGCACTGCCGCTTTAATTGCTGCGAGCATTACTCAAGCGCTAATTAATAACTTTGTGTTTAAGGGTGGATTTGTCCTTCAAGACCAAGCGACTTGTGCCACTCCTCAATATGTCCAGCTTGTTGCTACCGAACAAGTAAATTTGGATGCCACAAATCCAACCGATCAAATTCAAGTTAAAAAAGAAGTTAGAAATTTAACTCGGGCCGAAACTTCTTATTCACCGACAACTTCAGCATTTCAACAAGAGATTATAGACTATAGAATTACCATAAGGCTAGTCGGTGATAAACCACTAAGCAATATAAAAATTGCTGACGATTTACCTAGCGGTCTAACTATAAATGATGGAACTTTCGAACTTGTTAATCCAAGCGAAGACACAGGCAATTATCCAAGCCAAGCAAATTGGCCAATTACTATTAGTTTAGTTCCAGGTAGGGGAGAGGCAGTTATCCGCTATCAGGCAACCGTAACTTCTACTCCTCGGGCTAATTCTCAGGAACCAAAAATAAATACTGTTCGCGTGACAGGCCCAGGTGGAATTTTGCAACAAGCCACCGCGTCAGTTCTGTTAGAGACTCTTGAGTAATAGATTTGTATTAAAGTAAAGACTCCTGTTCAAAAAATTGAACAGGAGTCTTTTTTAGAAAACAAAGCCATTTTGTGCTATACTTATTGGGTAATTGGGAAATATTTATATGGAAAATATCGAAAATAATCAAAATTTAGAAAATACAGAATTAGAACCTCAAAAAATTTCGACTGTTAAAATTTTAGCATTGAGTTTACTTTTTGGATTAATTGGCGGCCTTATTGGGAGTGTCATTGGCCCAATGTTTCCAGGAGTTAAAAAATATCAACTTCAAAATGGGCAAGCAGTGACCCAGAATATTTCATTAACTGAAGACTCAGCTATAATTGAGGTTGTAAAAAAAGCTAGTCCGGCCGTGGTTTCGATTGTTATTTCTAAAGACTTAAGCAAACTTCCAGGTTATGGGATTGATCGTTTTGGCAATGACCTATTTAGCCCATTATTTGGCTTTGGTTTGCCAACAGAAAATCAGGCACAACCAAATATCCAAAAAGTTGGAGCCGGTAGTGGTTTCTTTGTCTCCAGCGACGGCTTAATTTTAACCAATAAACATGTTGTTAGTGACACTGCAGCGTCTTATACAGTCATAACAAACGATGGAAAGAGTTATGATGCAAAAGTTTTGAGTGTGGATCCTGTAAATGACTTGGCCATTGTTAAAATTAGTATTTCTGGGGCACCAACTTTGGTTTTAGCAGATTCAAAAACTGTGCAAATTGGTCAAAGGGTCGTGGCAATTGGAAATTCTCTTGGGCAATATCAAAATACAGTTACTACTGGAATAGTTTCTGGTATTGGCCGAAGCATTACAGCTGGAAATAATAGGGGCTTAGCTGAACAGTTAGAGGGTGTAATTCAAACTGATGCGGCTATTAATCCTGGAAATTCTGGTGGACCTTTATTAAACTTAGCTGGTCAAGTTGTCGGAATTAATACTGCGGTTGACCAAGAAGGGCAGTCGGTTGGGTTTGCAATTCCAAGTTCCGACGCCTCCAGAGCCCTAGCCTCATTTAATAAAAATGGCAAAATAACACGACCATATTTAGGGGTGCGCTATGTAATGTTAACCAAAGCTTTGGCAGTACAAGAAAAATTACCTAGAGACTTTGGTGCTTTAATTATTCGTGGACAAACTCTAAACGATTTTGCTGTAATTCCAGGAAGTCCTGCTGACAAGGCGGGCTTAGTAGAAAATGATATTATTTTAGAGATTAATGGTAAAAAATTAGATGAGAACAGTAGTTTATTAGGGATGCTGAAAGACTTGAGTCCTGGCGATAGTCTTCGCTTGAAAATTTTTCATAAAGATCAAGAAAAAGAACTAACCATAATTTTGGGAGAGACAGAATAAAGGTATGAAAATACTTGGAATAGATTATGGCGAAAAACGAATTGGTTTAGCAATTTCAGACGAGGGTTTAATGTTGGCTCGTGAACTTAGCATTCTGTCGCCTAAAGAGTTTTGGGATACTATTGAAAGCTTGTTGGCTACACATGAAATTACAACTATTGTTTTGGGTTGGCCTTTGGGGCTTTCAGGTAATGAAACTAAAAAGACAGAAGAGGTAAATAATTTTAAGCTTAAGTTGGAACAGAAGTTAAAAATACCAGTAGTTTTAGTGGATGAGCGACTTAGTAGCGTGATGGCGGGAAATTTATCAGGTAGTCATAAAAATATAGACAGTTTAGCTGCGCAAATTATCTTGCAAAATTATTTAAATCAACAAAAAGCCAGTACTTAGCATTTGATATGTCAGAATTTCGCCAAAATCCAATTACAAAACAGTGGGTGCTCATTGCTCCAGGACGAGCAAAGCGACCAGAAGAATACAGTACTCATAGTGTTATGAGTGGGCTTCCTGAAATTGATTCAGCTTGTGTCTTTTGTCCAGGAAATGAAAGTAAAAATCAAGAATTACTCCGAATTCCTTCTAAAGGAAATTGGGAGCTTCGCATTATTCCGAATAAATTTCAAGCACTTGGCCAAACAAAAATTTATAGACACAAAGATTTCTATGTGTCACGTGCTGGTTATGGTGACCATGAAGTTATTATCACTCGCAAACATAACGAACCAGTGGCACTTCAGTCCATTGCCACAGTTGAGCTGAGTTTGCAAACTTTAATGGAGAGAATAAAAGCACTGTCTGAAGACCCGGCTATTTCCTACGTACAAGTTTTTCATAACCATGGGCGAGATGCGGGCGCTTCCGTAATCCACCCACACTATCAGTTAATGGCGACGCCAATGGTCCCGCCACATATCCATGACGAGCTACTTGGTTGTTACCACTATTTTCAGGATAACCACAGTTGTATTTATTGTGATATTATTAAAGAAGAGCTAGATGTTCGCGACCGAGTTGTTTACGAAAGTGAGCATTTTGTGGTGATTTCAGCTTACGCGTCCAGAAAACCCTTTGAAACTTGGATTTTACCCAAAAAACATGGGGCACGGTTTGAGGACATGACTAAAGATCAACTTAGACACTTATCTTTTGTACTTAAGATTACTTTAGGCCAATTGTATACAAAACTTTCAGATCCACCGTTAAATTTTTATGTACATACAATGCCAACTAAGCGTGATAGTCATACGCTTCATGAAGAGCGTAGCTTCCATTGGCATTTAACAATTTTTCCTAGAATTACAATTTGGGCAGGGTTTGAGTATTCGACAGGAATTCCGGTAAATCCTGTGCCCCCAGAAGAAAGCACTAAATTTTTAAGAGGCAATTAACTTTAAATATGCCAAAATTAATTATTGCGAATTGGAAATTGAATCCAACAACAGAGCAAGAAGCAAAAGCTTTGGCGCAAAGTATTTCCCGAAAAACTTTGCATACAGTGGTTTTATGTCCACCCCCAATTTTTTTGACAACAGTAAAATACCCAAACCTTGGAAGTCAGGATTGTTTTTGGCAAACTAAAGGGCCGTTTACCGGACAAATTTCGCCACTTCAGCTAAAGTCTTCTGGTATTAGTTACTGCATTGTTGGTCACAGTGAAAAAAGATTAGAAGGGGAAAGTGATAATCAAATTAATAAAAAAATTCAAATTTTACTTGACTATAAAATCACTCCTGTGTTTTGCATTGGTTACGGTACCACAATTAAACAAGACGAGCTAGAAGTTGTCGATGTCTTAAAACAGCAGTTAAGAGCTGGTTTGGGAAAAGTTAATGCAAAAAAAGTTGTTGTCGCCTATGAGCCGGTTTGGGCAATTGGTAGTGGCCGGACTGCTAAACCTGAACATGCAGAACAAATCGCTATGTTTATCAAAAATAAATTTGGCGTTGCAAAAGTCCTCTACGGCGGGAGTGTTAATAGTACTAACAGTAATGAATTTTTAAATCAACGTCATATTGATGGTTTGTTAGTTGGGGGAGCTAGTCTGTTGCCAGAAGATTTTAATAAAATAATAAGCTAATTATGTTATACATTGCCTCAGACCACGGCGGTTTTGAACTCAAAGAACATCTCAAAATTGCTTTAAAAAAGCAAAGACTAGTTGTAACTGATTTAGGTCCAAAAAAATTTAAAGATGGAGATGATTATCCTGACTATGCAAAGTTAGTTGCATCGAAAGTTTCTAAGAAGCCTCATAAAGACCAAGGAATTTTAATTTGCCGAAGTGGGCAAGGGGTGTGCATTGTAGCCAATAAATATAAAGGTGTGAGAGCAGCGCTAGTTTGGAATATGCTAGAGGCCAAGATGAGCCGCTTGGATGACATGACTAATGTTTTGTGTCTGCCTAGTGATTATATTAGTCCTCGCACCGCTGAGAAAATTGTTGAAAAATGGCTTGAAACAGAGTATTCCACTGACCCACGTCACCAGAGACGAATTGATAAAATTAGTGAGATAGAGAGACTATAAATTTTTATATATGTCCACAATTGTCCCTGCAATTCTAGAAAATAGTAAAGAACTATTCGACGATAAAGTTTATAAACTTGAGCGACTTTTAGGAGTGGAAAAAATTCAGATTGATTTTTGTGACGGACTATTTGTCAAAAATATTAGTCTTGCGGTCGGTGAGATGGACGTGCTAAATCCAGCTTTTGTCTGGGAGGCGCATTTAATGGTTGAAAATCCCCAGAATTTTATTGATTATAAAATTGCAGGATTTTCGACATTAATTTTACATTACGAAGCATTTAAAAACGAAACAGATTTAGAATCAGCTTTAGAAAACATTATTTCTCTTGGAATGCACCCAGCTTTAGCTATTAACCCTGAAACTTCAAGTTCAGTACTCAGGTATTTTGCAGATACAATAAAGCATTTTACACTACTTTCTGTGCATCCCGGCAAGCAAGGTGGTAAATTTATTCCTGCAACAGTTGAGAAGGTTAAAGAATTGAGAGAGATAGCCCCGCATGCTATAATTGAGGTAGATGGCGGGATTAAACCTCAGCAAATTCCCTCGCTAAATGAAGCGGGTGCGGATTTACTCGTGGTTGGTTCTGGACTTTTTGAAACAGAAAATATTCAAGAAAATTTTGACGCATTGACTCAAGAAGTGCATAGCTAGACGTAGTTGTTTAAAAAATAAAAATGCCAAAACTTTCTGTAAACGAAATAAAATTTAAAGCCAATGATATTCGCCAAGACATTATCCAAATGCTTTTGGCAGCTAAGTCCGGTCATAGTGCCGGGCCTTTAGGTATAGCCGATGTGTTTGCGACTTTATATTTTGAAATTTTAAATCATGATCCGAAAAATCCAACTTGGCCACAGAGGGATCGATTAGTTTTATCCTGCGGACACATTTGCCCTGTTCTTTATGCCAGTTTGGCAGAAAGTGGTTATTTTCCAAAAGAAGAATTAATGACGCTTCGCCAACTAGGGACGCGTCTACATGGTCATCCACATAATTTAGCTCTTCCTGGTTTGGAAACTTCCTCTGGGCCTTTAGCTCAGGGCACGAGTCAAGCTATGGGGATGGCTTATGGTTTTCGGATAAACCGAAGTAGTCAACATGTTTACTTAATTATGTCCGATGGTGAGCAGAATGAAGGTCAAACATGGGAAGCTGTGATGTTTGCAGGAAAATACAAACTAAATAATGTTACCGCAATTATGGACCGAAACAATATTCAGATTGACGGTTACACTGAAGACATAATGCCACTTGAAAATTTAAAAGCAAAGTATGAGGCTTTTAATTGGCATGTATTGGAAGTGGACGGTCATAATATTAGTGCGATTATCGATGCTTGCCATGAAGCTAAGGCAATCTATGAAAAACCAACTTTAATTATTGCGCACACTATTCCAGGAAAGGGTGTAGATTTTATGGAGGGCGATTATAAATGGCATGGAACGCCTCCAGATAAAGAACAAGCAGCAACTGCTTTGGCCGAGCTCCGCACGCTTCGTGGTCAAATTACTAGCGAACATGAATAATTAACTATAAATCTATGGATTTTTTAGTACTCGTTGGAGTTATAGTATTGTTTTTTTGGTTAAACAGTTTGTCTAAAAGACTTACTGTGATTGAGTCTCGATTGAATATTAATCAAACTCAAGTTGCGCAACAGCCAGTGCAGCCTTTTGCACAACAGAACGTTCAGATAGTGGATGACCATAAGCCTGTGGTATTGGAGGCGCCTAGTGGCTTACAAAAGCCGGTTAGTTCCATAAATGCGAATCAATGGCTGACAATTATTGGTGTGTTAGCTTTATTATTTGGTATGGGCTTCTTTCTTAAATATGCGATTGATCAAGGCTGGGTGAGTGAATGGATGCGAGTTGGAATTGGTTTACTTGTTGGTGGCTTGTTGATTATCTTAGGTGAGCTTTGGAAAAATAAATATGCGAAGTACGCTCAGTATTTAAGTGCTGGTGGCGTAGGACTTCTTTATTTTAGTGTGTATGCGAGTTTTCAATATTATAATTTAATTCAAGAATCATTTGCATTTGTAGCCTTGATTGTCGTGACTTTGCTAGGGGTATTTTTGGCGAGCCGATATAATTCAAAGGGTATGGCCGCTTTGGCATTAACTGGTGCTTATCTTGCCCCACTACTAATTTTGGGATATAAAAATCATCAAATTAGTTATTTATTATTTTTGACTTTGGTAAATTTAGGAGTATTGGCTTTATTGGTCAAATACAGTTGGTTTGATTTATTATTCTTAGCACTCTTTGGAAATACTATAATTTTTGGTCTATGGCTATTGCCTGGAAGTACACAAGCTCTTGAAGCACAAAGCATGATGTTTTTAGGGTTTAATTTTTTGGTGATGTTGCTGACTTCCTTAATTAGCTTTCGTAAATTTCACCAGCGAGGTGAGTTACAGCCTCACGTTGAAGATTACGTTGGTATATTTACAATTTTATCTAGCATTGCCGTGTTTATAGCATCTATAGTAGTGTTAGATCAAAATTATCATAGTTATCTTTCAGCCACATCTGCGTTATTTGGGGTTATTGTTTTACTTGGATATGCCTTAGTCGATCGGATGGGCTTAGAAAAATTAAATCATTTAATTTCAGTAAACGCAGCATTATTTTTAATCTCCGCCTGCTATTGGCAATTTTCTGGCTTCTCACTGAGTACATATTGGTTGCTTTTAGGTTTGTTGGGAGTTGGAGTTGGTTTAGGAGTTGGGCGTAAAGATTTGCGAACATGGGGACTTGTGAGTATATTTTGCGGGACTGTACAAGCCTTTACTTTTGAATATGACTTGACTAACATGACATTTTTGTTAAATGTAAAATTCATCAACGAATTAATTACTATGTTGGTATTGTTAGGAACTGGTTGGGTCTATGCGAAGTATTCAACGTTGCCAGATGAGCTTAAAGTTATGAATTTTATGAAAGTTGTAGTCGCATTGCTACTTTGGTTTGCAGTTTCATGGGAATTGGTAATTGAATTTCGTGGCCAAGACGCAAGTAATTTAGGCAATTTACTTATAAGTTTGTGGTGGATTGTATACGCTATGATCTTAACTGGAATTAGTTTTATAAAGGGTCATGGCATACTCCGAAAAACTTCAATTGTTCTCTTTGTCGTAGCAATTTTAAAAGTCTTTACTTACGATATCTTAGCACTCCAAACAGGCTATAAAATTGTGTCTTTTGTAACTCTCGGCGTGTTATTACTAATTGTTTCATTTATTTATCAGAAGCATAAGGGTGCCATACAAGAATTTATTAAGGCAGAAGACCAAAAATGATTCAACTAAATCCAAAAATTGGAAGTGATGATATTGAACAAATTCCTACCCGCAATGGTTATGGCGAGGGGCTTGTTGAATTTGCTACTCGGGATGAGCGAGTTGTTGTTTTAACTGCAGATTTGGCAGAAAGTACTAGAGTTTTAGAGTTTGCAAAAAAATTTCCTGAGCGCTTTATAGAATGTGGAGTGGCTGAACAAAATATGATGGGAGTGGCGGCAGGATTGGCATTGGTTGGAAAAGTGCCGTTTGTTTCTAGTTATGCTGTTTTTTCACCAGGTCGCAGTTGGGACCAGCTTCGCGTTTCAGTTTGTTATAGTGAGGCAAATGTTAAAGTCGCCGGTGCCCATACTGGAATTTCTGTGGGGCCAGATGGTGCCACCCATCAAGCTTTGGAAGACATTGCCATTACACGAGTATTGCCAAATTTAACTGTGGTTGTTCCTTGTGATAGTATTGAGGCCCGCAAAGCAACTATTGCATTAGGGCAAATGCAGGGACCTGCATATTTTCGGTTAGGACGTGATAAAACCGCAGTAATGACTACTTTGGAAACAGAATTTATTATTGGCAAGGCACAGGTATTTAAAGAAGGTAATGACGTGGTTATTATTGGTAGTGGTCCAGTTTTGTACAATGGGTTACTCGCCGCTTTTGAGCTAGAAAAAGAGGGGATAAGTGTAATGGTGGTAAATAATCATACAGTAAAACCAATTGACATTAAAACTATTGTTTCATCCGCCAAACATTGTGGGGCAGTAGTGACTTTAGAAGAGCATCAAGTTATGGCAGGAATTGGTAGTGCAATTTGCGAGGTTTTGGCTCAGCACTGCCCAGTGCCTGTTGAAATGGTAGGTGTTCAAGATCATTTTGGTGAAAGTGGAGAGCCAACAGAGCTTATTGAAAAGTATGGTATGGGAAAAGATGCTATTATTAATGCAGTGAGGAAAGTAATCGCAAGGAAAATTCCTAAGTCCTAATTTCTAATTAAAACTTTAAATTAAAATTTTGATTTACGTCATTCATTTGAAATTAGCAATTAGATATTAGAAATTTATTTTATGCTCCATTTATTAAAACGTATGAGACCAAAATATGATATTATCTCGATTGGTGACGCCACCATCGACACATTTTTATTTATCCATGATATTGAAATAAAAAATATTAAGGGACAAAAAAAAGCTTTAATTAATTGGGGTGATAAATTACCAGTCGATGAATTGTATCGAACCGTGGCTGGTAATGCAGCTAATAATGCGGTGGGATCAAGCCGTTTAGGCTTAAAAACAGCCTTTTATACGGTTTTGGCTCATGATGCTGGCGGTAGGGAGATTGTCCATAAAATGCAAAAAGAAAAAGTTGGGACAGAGTATATTGTGATTGACGATAAGCATGGGACCAACGCCTCTACTGTTATTAGTTTTGAAGGTGAACGTACAATTTTAGTTTATCACGAGCATAGAAGTTATCACTTACCAAAGTTTTCTGCAGCCAAGTGGCTTTATTTAACCAGCATGGGAGATGGGTTTGAAAAAATCTATAAAGACCTCGCACATTATATCGATTTATATAAGGTTAAAGTTGGTTTTAATCCCGGCACTTTTCAGCTTCGCAAAGGTGTTGCAGCAAATCGGGAAATTTTAAAACGGACAGAAGTCTTGTCACTCAATAAAGAAGAGGCAATTTCTTGGGTTGGAGAGAGTAACGATCCAGAAGAACTTTGCCAAAAATTAATGCAGTTTGGTCCAAAAGCTATTACTTTAACTGATGGTCGCAGGGGTGCCTATAGTTTTAGCAGTGAAGGCTTTTATTATATTCCAGAGTTTCCAGGGCCACGTATTGAAGCAACGGGAGCAGGAGATGCTTTTACTACAGCCTATATATCAGCTTTAGCTTTAGGCAAAACGCACAAAGAAGCTTTGAGGTGGGGGCCTGTTAATGCTGGGAGCGTAGTTTTAAAAATTGGACCACAGGAAGGACTCCTAGCAAAGTCGGAAATTGAAGCGAAACTTTTGAAGAACAAATCATTTCAGTCAGTTCCAATTACTAGTGAAAAAATGAAACAGCAAATAATGAGAATGGTTGCCAAGAAAAAAGATTAAATTATAAATAAAGACCCCCAACGGAAGATTCCCTTCCGTTGGGGGTCTTTTGTTTTGAGTAAACCCTTAAATATGGTATAATTTATGAGTATTATAAACAGAATTGAAACAAAAATAACAGATGTTGGTTCATATTAAAGAGTTATTTAAAGGCGATGTGTTGGGTAAATTTGCTTACCCAGCTTTTAACACACAGAATTTAGAAAGCACTCTTGGAATTGTGGCAGCGGCAGAAGAAGCTGGCGTTCCGATTATTATGGAAACTAGCGAGGGGGCAGAAAATTATGCTGGCTTAGAGACTTTGTTTGAAATTATGGCAACTTTAGCAATAAAAGCAAAAGTCCCAATTGCACTTCACATGGACCACGGTAAAGACACCCAACTGTTGAAGCAGGGCATCTTGCTTGGTTATTCAAGCGCAATGATTGATCATTCATATTTGCCCTTTGCAGAAAATGTTCGAGATACTAAAGCCATGGTTGAGTTTGCGCATAAAGAAGGAGCGTGGATTCAAGGTGAAATTGGTAAGATTCGTGGCAGTGAGGATTGGATTTCAGTAAGCGACAGCGAAGCCCTCTTAACTGATCCAGAGGAAGCAGTTAAGTTTTATGAACAAACGGGAGTAGACACTTTAGCTTGTTCTTTTGGGACAGTTCATGGCATTGCAAAAATTACAGGCGATGCTAAGCCTCATGTTGACTTGGAACGCATCAAAGCTGTATCAGAGCGCGTTAAAATTCCCTTAGTGCTTCATGGTGCCAGTGGAGTACCAGAAGATGTTATTAGACAAGCGATAAATAACGGCATTGCAATTATTAATATCGACACTGAGCTTCGGCTCGCTTACAGCAGTAGTTTGCGACAATCTTTGCAGGACCAGCCAACAGAGGTGGATCCTCGTAAAATTATGAAACCAGTTATTGAGGCAGTGAAAATTGCAGCTCTCGCTAAGCTTTCACAGTTTTCTACTAAAAATATTATTAACAAGTAGTCCATGCCAATTGCAGGAACTGGAGTGTCAAACCCAAATAGCAGACTTCGTTTGTTAATTGTTGCATTTGTGGGGACAGTAGCCTTTGGAGTAATCCTATATGCGCGTGCAGAGCTTCTTGTGGCATCAGAATATCCGGAAATTATTTTAGACAAACCACACAAAAAAACTGCCCAGCCAAAAGTAAAGACAAATAAAATTCCAGCTCCTACAACTATAATTAATGAACTTTAATTTTAAATTAATACAAAGGACTTTGCTATGCCAGGAAAAATAAAACTTGCAATAAATGGATTTGGTCGAATCGGCAGACAGGCTTTTAAAATTGCTTTAGAAAAATCAGACATTGAAGTTGTCGCAATTAACGACTTAACCTCACCAGAAGTATTGGCACATTTGCTACGTTACGACAGTAACTATGGTCGGTATTATAAGCAAGTTAGTAGCGATGAAAAACATATTATTATTGACGATCAAAAATACCCTGTTTACGCGGAAAAAGAACCAGAAAAATTACCTTGGGGTAGTTTAGCTGTCGATGTTGTAATAGAGAGCACTGGAAGGTTTACGGACAGCGAAAAAGCTTCGGCCCATCTTAAAGCCGGTGCAAAAAAAGTTATCATTTCCGCTCCAGCAAAAGACGAGGGTGTCACAAAAACTTTTGTGCTTGGGGTTAACGATCACCAATATAATGGCGAAACTATTATTAGTAACGCTTCATGCACAACAAATTGTATAACTCCTGTGGTGGCAGTATTGCACGGTAAATTTGGCATTGAAAAATTAATGATGACAACAATCCATAGTTATACAGCAGAGCAGAACTTAGTAGATGGTCCGCCTCCTGGAGGCCACAGTAACGATATGCGCCGTGCCCGTGCTGCAGCCATTAACATTGTGCCAACTACAACCGGCGCAGCCATTTCGGCTACGCAGGTTATCCCAGATTTAGTTGGTAAGTTTGATGGTTTGTCGATTCGTGTGCCAACGCCAGTTGGTAGCCTGTCAGATTTTGTTGTGTTACTTAAAAAAGATGTGACTAAGGAAGAAGTTAATCAGGCTTTCATTGATGCCAGCGAAAGTCCAGTTTATCATGGTAAGCTTGTGGCGACTGATGAACCACTTGTTTCAAGTGACATTGTGGGAAACCCAGCTTCTGCGATTATTGATTTGTCACTAACTCAAGTTACTGGGGGAAATATGGTTAAAGTTGTGGCCTGGTATGACAATGAGTTTGGTTACAGCAATCGTCTTGTTGAGCAAGTGATTTTAATTGGTGAGTAGAAAATGGCAATAAAATATCTTAAAACAGCAAAGTTAAAGAATAAGACTGTCCTGCTTCGCGTTGATGTTAATGAGCCGATCAATGAGCGAGGCGTTTTAGAAGACGATTTTCGTATTCGGGCAATTATCCCAACCATTCAATTCTTAATTAAGCAGGGCTGTAAAGTAATCATCGCAGGGCATTTAGGTAGGCCAGAAGGAAAGTGGGATGAGAGCTTAACTCTTCGGCCAGTTGCACAAAGACTTGCTGAGTTGCTTACCTTTAAGTTTGTGGAAACCGAACATGGTCTGCCGGATTATCCAGTGAATCATCTTATTTTCTTTCGAGGAAACATTACGGACTTAAAAACTTCTGCCTCTGTGCAAGCCATTTTACAAAAAGATATTATTTTTTTAGAAAACTTACGTTTTTATCCAGGGGAAGAAGAAAATAGCCCAGCATTTTCAAAAATTTTAGCAAACCTTTGTGACGTCTATGTTAACGACGCTTTTGCAGTCTCACATCGAGAGTCAGCCTCTATTGTTGGTATAACTAAACACAGACCAAGTTATGCTGGACTTTTACTGGATAAAGAAATTAAGTCATTGACGACTGTTTTAGTTAGGCCAAAGTCTCCATTTGTAATTCTGCTTGGAGGAATTAAGATCTCAGAAAAAGCTAAGACCCTAGAGCATTTGGGCAAGAAAGCGGATAAAATTTTGCTTGGCGGAGGTATTGCCAACATGATTTTCTTAGCTAAGGGGATTAGTGTGGGGAAGTCTAATGTAGAGAGTGAAGCTCGCGAAACTGCTTGGCACTTGCTACAAAATTTTGGAGATAAAATTGTTCTTCCTCAAGATGTTGTGGTTGCAAATAGTAATTATGAAAAGAGTTCTATTCGAGTTTGTAATATTCATGACGTAAAAAAAGAGGAGATGATTCTTGATCTTGGTCCAAAATCAATTTTGCAATTTGCTACCGAATTAAAAAAAGCTAAAACTGTAGTTTGGAATGGACCATTGGGTCTATTTGAAGAAAAACCTTTCGCTACCGGAACCCTTGCTCTTGCAAAGATTGTTGGCGCTGTTAGTAGTGGTCGTGCTTATGGCGTAGTTGGTGGGGGAGAAACAGTAGACGCTGTTAGGCATGCACATCAAGCAGAGTTTATTGACCATGTTTCTACAGGTGGTGGCGCAATGTTAGAATTTTTGTCTGGAGATAAGCTTCCAGGGATTAAAGCCTTAGAATAATAGTAACATATGGAAATCAAACCAGGATTATATAGGCATTTTAAAGGCCATGATGTGCGGGTAATTGGTATTTTTAAGCACACAGAAACTGAAGAAGATTTTGTAGCTTATGAGCACATTGGCGAAAACCCGAAAGCTAAATTTTGGATTCGGCCGCTTGTTATGTTTACAGAAGAAGTCGATAGAGACGGCATCAAGCAGCCAAGATTTAAGTTTATAGAAGGGGCTTGAAAACCGAAACCCTCCCAAGACAGATGTCCGGGGAGGGTGGATGGAATGTTATTCAGACTCAAAGCGGTCTGAATAAGAGGACGAGGGCGAAATCGAAGATCCGTCGGTGCGATCCGCTTGCTCGGCAAGCAAGCGAACTGATGGTCGGGGTTCACGAGCGATGTCATCATCGACTCGCGCGAATCGTTGCTTTAGAGTCTCGTGGTCTTCTTCCATGGATCCTCCAAATTTTATCTCTAAAAGTATACACTTAACGCTTAGATTTTACAAGTCATTTTTATGCAACACAAAACATATAAAAAAGTCGCCTTGGTCATTTTGGATGGTTTTGGCGTCGCTTCATACAACCACGGCAACGCGATTGCCGTAGCCAACCCTGCAACTTTAAATTATATGGTCAGTCAGTTCCCCAGCATTACCTTACAGGCTTCAGGACCCTTAGTAGGGCTTCCTTGGGGGGAGATGGGGAATAGTGAAGTTGGGCATTTAAATATTGGTGCTGGTCGTATTGTTGGCCAAGATTTACCACGTATTACCGATGCCATTAGCACAGGAGATTTTTTTAAGAATCCAGTGCTTTTAGAAGCGGTTAATCATGCCATAAAAAACAAATCTCGGCTACATTTAATGGGCATGATAAGTCCTGGAGGTGTGCATAGTTTAGACCAGCATTTGTACGCACTTTTGGGTTTAGCACAAAAACATGGTTTGCAAGAAGTTTATATTCATATGTTCACTGATGGTCGGGATACTGATGAAAAAATTGCAATTGAATCGGTTCGGAAGCTAAAAGAAAAAATTACAGAAATTGGAGTTGGTCAAATTGCCACAATAACTGGACGTTTTTATGCTATGGATCGTGGCAAGCACTGGGATCAGACTGAGATGACTTTTCAAGCTTTAGTGAATGGTGAGGGGCAGAGTTGCATTAGTGCAGAACAATGCATTTTGGATAACTATAGCCAAAATATTTTTGATGAAATGATCCCGCCAAGCGTTATTGTACAAGTTGATCCAGTCACAAAAGAAAAGCTTCCAGTAGCAAAGATTAGCAGTAATGACTCAGTTATTTTTTTTAATTTTCGTTCAGACAGAGCGTTACAATTAACTCAGGCTTTTGTGCGGCCAGAGGTTATGGATATTAACAATAAACATAGCCCACTGGATAATCTATATTTTGTTACAATGACAGAGTACTTTTTTGGCTTACCAGTTAACGTTGTTTTCCCTTCTCATAATTTGGATAATAATTTAGCAGAAGTTATTTCTGTCTCTGGCTTATCTCAATATCATATTGCTGAAAGTGAAAAGTATGCGCACGTTACCTCCTTTTTTAACGGAGGGTTAAGTCAGCCTTTAAAAGGGGAGGAGCGTTATATTGTTACAAGTCCAAGCAATAGTAAAAACTATTCGGATAAACCAGAAATGTCGGCTCCGGAATTATCTGCTAGCCTCATAGATAAAATTTTGCACAGTGATCATAGTTTGTTTGTCGCAAATTTTGCTAATCCTGATATGGTTGGTCACACAGGAAATTTTGAGTCCGCTGTAAAAGCTGTGCACTGCATTGATATGTTGTTGCAACAAATTATGGAAGCAGTACTGCAAGTTGACGCAGCATTAATAATTACTGCAGATCATGGCAACATTGAGCAAATGATAAATCCTCATACTGGGCAAATAGATAAAGACCATAGCACAAGTCCAGTCCCATTTATTCTCATTGCGAATCAATTTAGATATGAAAAATCCCTACAGCGGGATTATGTTTCTTTATCCGCTCATGTTCCAGCGGGGATTATCAGTGATATCGCCCCAACAATCATAAGTTTATTGGGTTTATCTAAACCTGTAGAAATGACAGGTCTTAATTTACTTGAAAGTTTAGATGCACCAAGCGTGATATTTCAAACTCCATTACCTCAAGCTCCGTAGTTTTTTTATTGATTATTAATCAAAAATCCTCTCTGTTAGCAGAAAGAGAGGATTTTTGATACTATACCGCTATGCTTAAAGATATTATTGTAAAACCTCTTCCGCCTCAAAGTTTTTTTGAGACATTTTTTGATTTGTCGCCTTTGGTGGCACAATTGCTATATAATCGGGATTTAAGTGATAAAGAGGTAGTTGAGACTTTTTTGCACCCAGACTATAAAAATTTATATGACCCCTTTATTTTTATGGATATGCAAAAAGCTACTGATAGAATTTGGAAAGCTGTTTTAAATGGGGAAAAGATTTTTATTTATGGGGACTATGACGCTGATGCGGTAACAGCAAATGCAGTGCTACAACAAACTTTTAGATACCTTGGAGTGGCTGTAGAAAGTTATATTCCTGACCGTTTTACAGAAGGATATGGCCTAAACGTTGACGCTTTTTCGAAAATTAAAGAAGCCAAAGCTAAGGTGGTAGTTACAGTAGACTGTGGAACCAACTCTGTCGATGTAGCTGAGTTTTGTCTTGAAAATGGAATTGATCTTATTATTACCGATCACCATGAAATTACAGGAGAGGTGCCAAAGAGCTTTGCGCTGATCAATCCAAAAAATCCGAGCGACGTTTACCCTGACAATCAAATTACTGGAGTTGGAGTAGCATATAAACTAGCTCAAGCTTTATTATCGAATAAACAAAAGGTTTGTTTAGCCAAAGAGATTGACGAGGTAGATTATATTGAAGGATGGGACAAGTGGTTACTTGATTTAGTAGCAATTGGCACAGTGGCGGACTGCCACTCGTTGTTGGGAGAAAATCGAATTTTAGTTTCACTTGGCTTAAGGGTTTTAGCTAAAACTAAATGGGTAGGCTTGCGAAGTTTATTGCAAATTAGTGGAGCTGATTTAAGTAATCTTGATACGCGAACTTTAGGATTTAGTTTAGCGCCTCGAATTAATGCGGCTGGCCGCCTAGAACATGCAGACGTAGCGCTCCAGCTTTTATTGGAGACCGATCCCGCTTTGGCAATAGAGTTGGCTTCTGGGCTTGAACAAATTAATAAACGACGACAAGATTTAACAATGCGCGTTGTCTCAGAAGCCAAAGAACAAGCAGAGTTAATCTCTGATAGAGAAATTTTGTTGGTTACAAGTACGGATTGGCCAAAAGGTGTAGTTGGCTTAGCCGCAGGTCGCTTAGCGGAACTGTACAAAAGACCAGTTATTGTACTAGAAACAGGGGAAGAAGAAAGCACTGGCTCGGCGCGAACCGGAAGCGAATTTGATTTAGTTTCAGCGTTAAAAAGCGCTTCGCATTTACTTGTTAAATATGGGGGACACAAACAAGCTGCTGGGCTAACGCTCAAGAATAAAGATGTTCCAGCTTTTTATCAAGCACTTTTAGATTATGCAAAGTCATTACCTAAGGATGTAAATAAAAAACCTACAAAAGAAGTTGAGGCGGCTTTATCATCCCAGCACATGAGCTTGGGTATGGTGGATGAATTAAGTTTATTTGAGCCTTTTGGTATGGGTAATCCAAAGCCTCAATTTGTAATCTTTGAAGCAGAAATCATACAGTTTCGTTTTGTTGGTAGCTTGCGCCAGCACTTGCAGCTGACTTTAAAAATAGGAGATGTTGTTGTAGACTCAATAGGCTTTAGTATGGGCTATTTGGCTGAAAAATTAATTTTGGGTGCTATAATAGATATAGTCGTTGAGCTATTGGCTGATAGTTGGAACGGTAATCGAAAATTTAAATTACGTCTTTTAGAAATAGATATCCATGAATAAAATTGTTGTAATCAATACAGATGGGGGTGCTCGCGGTAACCCAGGGCCTTCAGGAACAGGGGTGGTTATTAAAGATCAAAATGGTCAGGTGCTTTATGCGGTGGGCGAATATATTGGGACTGCGACAAATAATGTTGCGGAATATAAAGCCTTGATTCGCAGTTTGGAACAAGCACATAATCTTGGCGCGACAGAATTACAAATTAATATGGATTCTGAATTAATTGTTAAGCAGATGCTTGGCCATTATAAAATTAAAGAACCAACTCTAAGAGAGTTGGCTGCTGAGGTTTTTCGGCTTCAGAACAATTTTCAAAAAATTTCGTTTACTCACGTGCGCCGTGAGTTTAATAAAGAAGCTGATCTTCTAGTTAATCAGGCAATCGATAGCGCCATATAGTAGTATAAAAATGAATTGAGCGGACAGCGACTTGAAAGTCGCTGTCCGCTCTGTGTCTTCGTGTCAGCGTCGGTTGATCTTCGGCAGTGGCTTGGGGTCTGGCCGACCCTTGCCGCTTCGGCGCGAAGGTGCTTCTTGCTTTGGTGGCGGGGGCTCACCAAGGCCGGACATTGGTCCGAGCCATGCCCCGAAGCTTAGTGCGACTCCAAGTGCCGAAAAAAGTACAGGTTTCATTTCAGCTCTCCTTTACCGTTTTTGCGATCGCCAGAAGCGTCGCTTGGGTTTGATTGCAGAAGCACCCTGCTTCTTTGTGGTGCCATTGTGCCAATTGCTGGGACAAGTCTGTCTGTGGGAAAAAGGCACCAGATGGGGTGATAGCACAAGAGCAAAAAAGTAACGGTCTTCGTACACGGGTTTCCTCCTCTTGTTGGGTTGGCGACTTCAGAGTATATCCAGATTTTTAAGACCTGTCAATGACCTTTAACGAATTTTAAATATTCTCAATTTACCCGAGTCTAGGACAACAGCCCTTTTACCTTCTTGGTCTAACTGCATGCCAAGTGGAGCAGTTAGTTTTGTGAGTTCGTAGTTATTGCGTTGGTCTCGGTCGTCTAGTTCAAGTGCAAAAAAAGCATTATTTTTTATTAAAAAAGCATAGCCTAATTCTGGATAGACTTCAGCAAAGGGGATTGGTTCGCTTTGACGAGTAATAAGTCGCAGAACATGTTCGTCAAAGTCATAGAAATATAAGCCCGTTTTTGAAGTTACAATTAGTGCATTACGATCTACCTCAAAGTTAGCTGAAATTATATTATCCGCTAGTTTTTCTAGCGAAGAGTTTACTTTATAAAGAGTGTCGTCGCCAATAATAAATAACTCTTTTTGTGGGGTCGCAATTATATGCACCTTTGCAAAATTTGGTAAATCTAACAAAACAGTAGTCTCTGTACTTTTTCCTAAACTACTTAGAGTTTGCGACTGTAGCTGAAGTTTTGAATTCTGAGATACAATGTTATAAAACCGATTATCAGTTATTGTTGCAGCCATGAGCTTATCTGCTAGCTGAGTTTTCTTTTTTTCAACAGTGTCAATTACAGAAAGCACTCCAGCATCAAGTGTAAAAAGTTGGTCAAATTCATTCCAAATTAACTCACTATTTTTACCAAGTAAAGTCGTCGCTGGGATTTGCGTTTGTTTATTTAAATTTATAAGGAGTCTTTCAGTCTGGTTGCTTAAAATGGCGTAGCCAAGAGAAGGTGATAGTTCTAAGCTGGTAAAACCTTTTGGTACGAGAATATTTGAAGTTTGGCTTGGATCAGTTACGTAAGTCTGAACTAGAGCTGTATTGGTTAAATAAAAAAGTTTTTTATCCGCAACAACAAAATCAAGAATGCTTTCATTTATAGAAGTTTCCGCGGGATTTTTAAATAACAAATAGAGTTTGGGCAGGCTGTTATTTATCCAGGTAACCTTACTAGTTTTAACTTCGAGTCGTTTGGTCCACGGAAAATAACCATCTTTTTCTATTCGAATATTGTATTAACCAGGAGTTAATAATTATGCAGAGGCCGGAGTGTTGTGTATAAGTTTGTCATATAGAAAAAATTGCGCATCTTTTGGTTCTGTCTTAACTGTTATAATTCCACCGATAACGTAACCTTGAGTTTCAAAATCATAGCGAAGATTGCTGACATATAAGACAATAATAGGGGAGAGGACAAAAAAAGTGACAGCTCCAATAATAATAACAAAATAGCGGCTTCGTCGTTTCATAAATGTAAATATTTAATCAAATCCCTCCCTATATTGTAATGAAAAACTTGGTCTATTACAAACCCTGTAATTTTGGTATAATAGAGTGACTAATTTCTTTTTAAGCACAAATATATGGCAAAATATAAAATTATTGGGCAAACAAAGTTGCAGGGTGAAATTGGAGTTAGTGGTGCTAAAAATTCAGCACTCAAAGTCTTTCCTGCTTGTCTTTTATTGGATGGGGTCTCGACAATTTCTAATGTGCCTCAAATTGAAGATATTCATCGCATGGTAGAGATTATGCGTGATCTTGGAGTGGGGATTGAGCAACAAGGATCAAGCTACACTATTAATCCAACTATTACAAAGACTCAGCTTCATCCTCAGTTACATCAAAAACTTCGGGCTTCAATTTTGCTTATTGGGCCAATGCTTTTAGAAAAAGGGACAATTGATTTTCCACAGCCTGGCGGTTGTGTTTTAGGCAAAAGGCCAATTGATTTTTTCTTAGAGGGATTTAAAGCTTTTGGTGTTCGGGTTGATAATCGTGACGATGGATATAGTTTGATCGTAGAAAAATTACATTCAGCAAAAATTGTCTTTCCAAGAGTTAGTCATACTGCCACCGAAGCGTTGATGACCTTTGCTACAAAAATTTCTGGAACAACAACTTTAATTAACGCGGCTATGGAACCAGAGGTTTTGGCACTCGCCGATTTTTTAAATTCTTGCGGCGCTAAAATTTCAGGAGCGGGAACTTCAGTTATTACCATTGAGGGCGTAGACAAACTTCATTCTGGTAGTTTTACTACTATTCCAGACAGAATTGAAGCTGGAACTTTTGCTATTTTAGGTGCTGCTTCTGGTTCTGAAATTAAAGTTACGGGAATTGTTCCAGAACATAATGAAGTATTGTGGGAGCTATTTCGCAAAGCGAATATTAATTTTGAACTTGGCGCTGACTATATTCAAATGCTCCCAAGTCCAAATATCCAAGCCCTACCAAAAGATATTGTTACTCACGAGTACCCAGGTTTAGCCACAGATCTTCAGCCAGCCTTAACTGTGCTTATGACTCAAGCCCGTGGCAACTCCTTGGTCCATGAGACTATATTTGAAGGACGACTCTTTTACATAGACGCACTTAATAGTATGGGGGCGAATATTTTAATGTGTGACCCACACCGAGTACTCGTGTCAGGTCCAACAGAACTTAGTGGGCGTAAAGTGGCCAGTCCGGATATTAGGGCGGGGATTGCACTTGTTATCGCAGGATTAATCGCTCGTGGTCAAACAGAAATTGATAATATCTATTTAATTAAACGTGGCTATGAAAATATTGTCCAGCGCTTGCAAGGACTTGGCGCACAGATTGAAGAAGTAGATTAAATCTAAAACCAAGTACTAAGTACTCAGTACTAAGTACTATGAAAATTATGTTTCAAACTAAAATCGGAATTGATTTAGGAACTGCCAATACATTGGTTTTTGTGCCTAAAAAGGGGATCGTTATTAACGAGCCTACTGTTGTTGCTATCGCTATAGATGACAACAAAGTTTTAGCTGTGGGACAAGAAGCAAAAGATATGCTTGGTAGAACTCCAGAAACAATTGTTGCAAGCAGGCCTATGAAAGACGGCGTCATTGCTGACTATCGTGTTACCGAAGCCATGCTCCGTTATTTTATTAATAAAGCTTTAGGTAGTGTGCGTTTTTTTCGACCCGAAGTAATGATAAGTGTGCCCGGTGGAATTACTTCTACAGAGCGTCGTGCGGTTATAGAAGCCGCTCAGGCCGCCGGTGCAAAAGGAGCCTATGTTATTAAAGAAACCGTAGCTGCTGCTATTGGAGCAGGTATTCCAATTGCTTCAGCTGCTGGTAATTTGATTATTGATATTGGTGGTGGCACAACGGATGTGGCAGTCCTGAGTTTGGGCGGGATTGTTAATTCTACTTCCGTACGGGTGGCAGGCAATAGACTGGACCAAGCGATTATTGACTTTGTTAGAAAAAAGCATGGTTTGGCAATTGGCGACAGGACAGCAGAAGATATTAAAATTACAATTGGTAGTGCCACGCTTCTTTCTGAAGAAGAAGTTATGGAAATTAAAGGGCGTGATATGGTTTCAGGCTTACCTAAAACAGTAACCATTTCTACCAATCAAGTGGTTGAAGCAATTTCTGAAGACCTAAAAGAGATTGTCAAAGCAGTAAAGCATGTACTTCAAGAAACTCCTCCAGAGCTTGCTTCTGATATTATAGACAAAGGTATGGTAATGACTGGCGGGACTGCTATGCTTCGAAACCTTGATCATTATATTACTGACAATATTGGCGTGCCATGTGTTTTAGCAGAAGAGCCCTTGTTATGTGTTGTTAAAGGTACGGGTATAGCACTAGACCATTTAGACAGTTATAAAAAAAGTATATTGAGCATCAAATAAATTTATTAAGATGAAGGAGATAGAAGTAAAAGCAAAAACAGATGATCTTGACCGTTTAGCCAACGCTCTATCGCAACTAGGCTGCCAGTTTTCAAAACCGATAGTTCAAAATGATCGAATTTTTATACCAAAAGGCACTTCTGTCCCAGCCCTTCCTGGGGTAAGTGTGCTACGAATTCGGCAGCAAGATGGAAAATTTTTATTTACTTTAAAACAAGCAGTAAGTAATCAGCTGGACTGTGTAGAGAAAGAGTTAGGGATAGATGATCCTGAGGTCTTAGTTGAGATTTTTTTACTCTTGGGCTTTGAAGAATCTTCGCAAGTTAAAAAGGTAAGACAAAAATGTCAGTATCAGGGTATGGAGATTTGTCTTGATAAAGTTGAGGGGTTGGGGAGTTTTATCGAAGTAGAAAAAATATCTGACGAAAATGCAAAGGACGTGCAAGAAGAATTGTTTAGATTTTTGCAGACCTTAGGAATTCAGAAAGAAGATCAAGTATTTTTTGGCTACGATGTTTTATTAAGCCATCAAGAAAAAAAATAGTTGTCGGATTAGTATTTTTATGGTATACTAAAAATAGATTTGTTTGAACTTGAAACAAAAATGCAAAGTACAGACCTTGTGCAATCACAATTTAAAAGGATTCTTTACATTAGCTTAACTGTAGTGTTAGGAATTTTATTATTTGTGGTAATTCAGCAGTCTTTTGCGCTGTTGTACTATATTTTGATAAGTTTTGACTACGCGCGTTATGGTTTTGGGTTTAGTCCAATTACTTTTCGGTTTGTTTATCTTGGAACGACCATAGCGAGTGTTTTTGTTGGCGGTCTATATGGAGTTTGGCTTGGGCGTTATTGGTTTAACTTAGTTTACCAACAGCGTGCAGGACGAGGTTTTATGCCTCCACTCCGGAACAGCAGTTTTCCAACACAGCGAGTAACACCAAAAGTTAAAGTTCAGACAACTGCCAGAAAAGAAATTTCTGAAGCTTGGGATTTAGATGACTTACTTGCCCCAAAACAAGCAACTACTTCAATTGCTTCAGTGCTTAAACCAGCAGTAAAACTTTCTACTAAACCATCTCAAACAAAGTCAGCAGTTAGAGTGGGACAAGAAAAAAAAGCCACAGTATCTCAGATAAATAAAACAGTGAGTTTAAAACCAAAAAAGAGAGTGGTAAAGACTAGGTCAAAAGTAGCTGCATTATAATCATGGCATTTTCTAAATTATTTGGGTTCGGCGGATTTTTGACTATTATTTTAGTAGTTTTAAAATTAATTGCGTTTCAATTTTTTGACTTAAAACTTCTAGTTGTTAGCATGCTATTTGGACTTGTAGTTTTAATTTTAACTGTGGCATGCACTAGGCGCCTTGGGGTTATAAATTATCTTGAAGCTATGCTTGCAGCAGGGTTGTGGTTTATTATGATTTTGTTTATGGATCTTATTGTGACTGGACCCATTGTTGGTTATAGTATTTTTAAAACGCTTTTGCTTTGGTTAAGTTATTTATTAGGTATTATTATCGTATTGTTATTTCATAAAAAACGGCACATTGATATTCGGCGAAAAATGAAGTCTGTAAAAATGGTTTCATAAAAAAAACCTCTCCGATGTACATCGGAGAGGTTTTTTTATTATTTTTATTTGCAATCTTAAGCAAGACCCCTTATACTGAATAAAGGTGAACGAATGTATACCTGCCCAAGTACTTAGTACCTAGTACTGAGTACAGAGAAGATAGAGATTTTGCAGACACTATGAACTAAGTACTCAGTACCAAGTACTATGACGCCTATTATCATGCATATCGATATGAATAGCTATTTCGCGACTTGCGAACAGCAGGATAATCCCGCATGGCGAGGGAAGCCTTTGGGCGTCTGTGAACATTTGGGAGGGATTATAATTGCCGCCAGCATTGAAGCTAAACGCTATGGTATTAAAACAGGGACGCCGGTATGGGAAGCCAAGCGTCTATACCCGCAAATTATTTTAGTGCCAACTACCCCAAATCGATATCGATTTTACACAGCCAGATTTTTAAAAGTTGTTGAAGATTATACAGATTTTGTTGAAAAATATAGTATCGATGAAGTTTTTTTAGATGTTACAAGGGTTTGCAATATCAGAGTTTCTTCTGTTTGTCATTCCAGAAGCGACGAAGGGCTATCTGGAATCCATG
>CAZTXY010000012.1:0-28653 GCA_964617815.1 uncultured Candidatus Saccharibacteria bacterium
AGAGCCCTTTGTTGGCGACGAAATGGTATGGGATGCCGAGACTGTCGAGTTTAGGCAAGACTTCATCAGCTGCGGAGTTAGCACGAATGAGTACAGCAAAATCGTTCCAACTGCTCGTCGGAATAGCGGTTTTGATTTCGATAATTTTCTTCGCGACTAAGTCGAGCTCTTCGTTCAAGCTTTGTCCTCGAAGAACTTGAATGACCCCTTGTTTTTTCGTCAGCGGATTCTTAAGCTTTTTGTTTATCCCCAACTCAACCTCAAGACGATCAGGATTGTTGTGAGTTATAAAGTCGTAAGCGAGGTCGAGAATGTTTTGGCAACTACGGTAGTTTTTGGTTAAAGTAATTTGCGATAGCTTTGGAAATTCCGATTTGAACTTTAAAATGTTGGAAACTGATGCTCCACGGAACTTGTAAATAGATTGGTCATCATCCCCGACTACGGCTAAGTTAGGATTAGTGTCACCTTCTCTGGCTAAAAGCTTAACGAGTTGATACTGCGCGTAGTTAGTATCTTGAAACTCATCAACCATGATGAATTTAAACTTGTTTTGGTAGAACTTTAAAATGTTGGAACGTTTTTGGAATAGCTGGAGGCAGTATGAAATGAGATCGCCGAAATCTAAGAGTTCGTTGTCGATGAGAAGTTTTTGGTAAGTGTCATAAGCGTTTGCGACTTCTTTGAGTCTATCGATCTCTTCCGGATCCGTGTCTTTGATATCCAAACTCTCGGCGTAAGCTAAATACTCTTGTGGGGTGATGGTTTCGTCTTTGCATTTGTCGAAATGAGACAACAGCGCGTCGATGAAACGGTTGGGGCTACCCATGGGACGATAGTAGTCGAGCGTGAACTTATCAAAGTTTTTGTACACTAAAATCCAGCGAGCTGTGGAGTCGAGGAGTTTAAAGTCATTTGGTAAACCGATGTCTAAGGCGTGGGCTTTGAGAATGCGCTCACAAAAGCTGTGGAAGGTTGAGATCCATGGATCAACGTTACCTAAGGGTAAAAGTTTGTCGACACGTTCAGCCATTTCTGTGGCTGCTTTTTCGGTGAAAGTTAAAGCGAGGAGTTCGTCGGGCTTAGCCAGTTTTTGTTCGAGGATATAACCAATGCGTCTGGTGATAACTGTGGTTTTCCCAGTACCGGCACCAGCGACAATTAACAAAGGTCCGTCAACATGTTTGACGGCCTGTTCTTGCTCTTCGTTTAAGTCTTTGAGGAATTGGGACATTAATCTTATGGTATCAAAAAACTGACCTTAAGGCGATTCATTTAAGGTATCTTATATAGATTAATTTTTAGATATTTTATTCAGCAATAGTTCAAGTAATTCTATTGTGGCCAACCTTCTGCTTTCTTTTTGCTCGGATTTCTTACACGAATCAATAATTTCTTGGCTTTCCAGAATGTTGAGTGAGTTTTGCAATTTATTAAATCTGACCTTGTCGATAATAACTTTTCTCTGACTTTCTGAATACTGCTCCCACTGTGCAGTCTCATCTTCTGTTAGATCATCTTTATAGACCTTGAGCATGGACCAGTATGAGAAGTATTGAAAAATAATATCTAAAGTTTCTTCCTTTCTTGATAAATCCTGTTGAGTAAACATTTGTTCAATTTCTTGATCGTTTTTCTCTCCCGACCATGATACTCCGATGTTTACCACAAAAAAGCTTGGTATCTTTTCAAGCGCATATTTTACCTCACTAGAACTTATTAACATTAAAAATATTGGGAATAAACTTTGATGAACATTTGGGAATATACCATTGACTACTTCAGTTACATCTTGATCATATTCTTCGCTTTCATGTTTACGCACCAACCGATCCTTGCTCCATTGCATAAACTCGTGCAATACAACTCTTGATATCCGATTATTAGAATTTGAGCTTGAGATTTTCCATTCACCTGGAAAATTGTGTTCCCAAATCTCGTATTTTTGAGAAACATTATTTATGTTATCAAAAAATACTGGACAAAAACTACCGATCATCCCCATGATCTGATTCCACCATCCTTGTCTTTTATCGTCGCTCTCAAAACTTTCCAATTTAGCTTCGGCTTCATCAATATGTTTTTTAAAACCAGTAAATAGTTGATATGGGCTATGATTATCATTTAACAAAACTTTTACGATAGCTGGAAATAGTTCGTGTTGGAAATAATGCCAATTCCAAAAATCATCTTTAGAATCAAGTATGTTGGCAAGACTCAAACCCCACCTCTTAAATGTTGGAAAGTATTTTGCAGAAAATGTTTTATTAACATTTTCAACATAACTCATTTTGTATAGCCACTTCTGATGCACAAGCCATAATTCTTCATTCCATTTAAAAAGCTTTGCCAATATTTCATAACCCATTGAAAAACGATCCCTCTTTTCTATATTTTTTTTGTATGCTTGTGCTAATGAAATTGCTAAATTATATTGTTTCTTTACTATCGCATCGTCGACATGCCTAATAAATACTTCAGTAAACTCTTTCTCGTTTACAGTTAATTGCTCTGACCAAAAAGAATCCCAAGCCCTAATCATTCTTTCCGATTTAATTTTATTTCTAAAACGGAATAATATTGATAGATTTAACCTTCTCAAAAAACTAATTTCAAACTCGGGTTTATATCCTTCTGAAAACTGTAAGGTTTTCTTAAAAAACCTTCCAAAAATGATTATTAAGATTAGCGTTATCAATATTGCTATAACTTTTGCAAGGACAGAGATATCTTTTCCCGTAAAAAAGGATAGTATTCCAAGACCTAACACTGACAACCAAAATATTTTTTTTACTCCTAAGACCTCTTGGCTTAAAACCATTTTTTCAAACCCGGTTCTTTCCTTGTTGCGTCCTAAAATATCGGTAAGCAAAACAATTGCAAATGGTATAAAGATTGCCAAAATACCCAGAATAATATTCTGTAACAATGAAGGGTCTAAGTTTTTTATAAATGGCTCTAAAAAGACTTCGACGCGGTGTAAAAAATTAATTGCTACAGTGTGTAGCTTTTGAGCCATTTCAATCATAACTACAATACTTTTATTTCATTAAGAACTTTTTCAGCATTTCCATTGTGTACCAAAAAGAAATGCAATTTACCTTTACCTAATTTTTCCCACTCCTTCGCAATTTCCGTTTTATATAGAGTGTCTGGATTATCCAATCTATCTTCACCTTTCCATTCAAGAGCAATAATATTTCCTGTCTTCGTTACCGCAACAAAGTCTGGATAAAACTTTCCTTTTTTCCATCCCTGTATATAAAATGGGTCAACTTTTTCTCTATTGCGTACCCAAAACTCTACATTATCCAATGCGCCAAGGTCAATGCGCTTCATGAATCCATTTTCTTCGCCATTCACAGCGTCCACTCTCTCATACAAATTTTTATTAAAAATATGAGGTGTTGGTGATTTTAGCGAGATAGTCGCAGGATAAGAATCAAATGGCACGGCGGTAATTTTCTTTTTTGATAATAAATTCGTAAAAACTTTCTTAGTATGAGTTTCAAGAATATCAGTTATCGCTACACTCAATCGATCGGCAAATAAATACCGATTTACGGAAAGTTCTGGCAATGAGCGTCTGTTATTTTTAATTTGCGATAGCACAGCTTTTTCAATAAATGCAACCTTATCTTCCGGACTTACCATTGGGAATCGCAATTTTTTATCAAGCCAAACAACGAGTTCGTCTATAGAGTGTTCTCCGACAAGATACTGAAATGGAAGCGATAATTGCTTGCCTTGTAGCCACTCATCATCTTCAGTAATATCAATTGTAGCTTGTCCGTCTAGATCATAATGTATTTTAAAATCAAAATCAGTGTTTTGTTTTGCAAGTTCAAAATCCTCACCTACTAAATCCTCAAAAGAGAGTTTTTCTTTTTCAAAAGTCATTATTGGTACTTTCAAATCCTTCTTAATCGCTTTCTTTGCTTCCAACGGGTCGGAATAGTTTTCAGCGTCACTTGCTCCAACAAAATCCGCCTTGCTGTAGCCGTTATCTTCGAGCCCCTTGATTACTTTATTCGCTGCTTCACTAAAGTTTGGCGCAGAAGCAAACACATAACTCCTATTCAATACTTCATCGCTCTTTCGTTTTGCATAGGGCATTCGGATAACTCGCCCGATAATTTGTTCAACCGCAACTCTTGCTCCCAAGTTTGCGACAGAAATAAGAACATAGGCAAAAGAACAATCCCACCCTTCAGCAAGAGCATTTACAGTCAGGATATATCTAACTTCACACTTTTTATCAAACAAGTTTATATTTTCCAGTTCATCTATATCTGAAGTCTTTATTTTTATCTGCGCCTCTTTAATACCTTTATCTATGAGCATCTTTTTTAACTGTTCAACCGTAATTGTCGCTCGAACAGAGCTTTTTGGCTGTGCTTGAAGAAGCGCTATTGGGCGAATGTATTCTCCTTTTAATTTCTTAGTCCGTTTTTCCAATTCTTCACGCTTCATAAGCCCATCTGATACTACTTGCTCCCATTGGGAACGGCTTTCAAGCACTATGGGAATTTTTACCATTTCTTCAACTTTTAATTCAGATGCGCTGGTGTTTACTAAAATATTACTGCCATCTCGCGGAGTAGCGGTGAATTCAATAACAAAAGACGGCTTAAGTTCTGATAGAAACTCAATAGACAATACTCCCGTTGTTCGATGCCCTTCATCAATTACCGCAAGTGGAGAGTGCTTACGTATAACATTTGCCAGAGAATTTATAATGCAGCCCTCCTTATCTTTCTCCAAATCTTTCTCATCCTTTAAATTATGGAAATGATCCATGAGCGAGCCGTTCTCCTGATACACCTTGTATTTCTTTTGGATCGCTGTTTCATGTCGGAAAGCAACAACACTTGCCACGATAATGCAGAGATTATCTCGCACATCTTCGGGTGTGATAGTTAGCGCTTCCTCGTTAGAGAACACTTTGAACTTCGTATCAAAAGATTCATTAAACATTCCATAATGCCAATCTTTTGGGTCTTTGAATTTTTTCAACGTTTGCGTTTTTATCGCATCAGATGGAACAAACCACATCACTATTCCCTTATCCATTTTGTGTTGGAGCGTTGTCGCCATAATACGCTCCACAGCCTTACAGCCGACAAGTGTTTTTCCTCCACCAGTGGGGATTTTTACACAAACAAAAGGCACGTCACCATACCGCTTGTTATATGTTTCGTTCGTTATTTTATAAAACGCTAAATCGGGAGTTATGTTCGGCTTCTTTATGAGAGCCATAAACTCCTCAAGTGTTTCTATAGCGTTTTCTTGATAGCGCTTTAATTTCATATTAGTAAACTTTTATTTCATATGGAATTTGCTTGAAAATAATTCCATTCTGTTTTAAATCTTCCTCATCAACGAGACATCGGTCGGCATATATTACCGCTTGTCCTGTGACTTTCAATTTAGACAAAACACTTCGAGTGAGGTCATTTTTATTTTTGCCGGTGTAAATCAGATAGTACGAAATATCGCGGCTTTCTCCAACAAATAGATTTTTTATTTTTTTCTTATCAATATTTGTCTGCGTTTCTGTAAAATAAATATATGAAGCCAGCTCCTCATATGAACACGCTTCGTTTATTTGCCCCTTTTCGTTAAAAAGAGGTTTTTTAAGTTCGCAATATTCAAAACCTTCTTTATAACCATATTTTTTTATTGCTTTTTTAACCCTCCCGGCAGTTATCTTTTTGGCCACCTTATCTTCTAATTCAACTAGAATAAATTTTCTGTCGCCACCATCCTCTTTATTTAAATCTAAAACTGCATGAGCGGTAGTGCCAGAACCGGCAAAGGAATCGAGAATAAGAGAGTCTTTTTCAGAAATAAGTTTCAGTATTCTCTTTACGAGTTGTGTTGGTTTAGGATGATCAAAATTACATTTTCCTAATAATTCAACAACCTCTTTCTTGCCCGTTGATGAGGACTTTAAATTTGAGAAAATACTACTTTGAACGACTTCTCGAGCTTCATTCTTGAATATTTTAATTCGCGGAACACCATCTCCACCCTTACTAAAATAAATACGATTATCTTTAATTAAGTCATTAAATTCTCCCTCAGAAACTGACCAATTCCTGGAATATTTTTTCCCAGTGGGCGTTTCTATAGTGAAATATTTACTACCCTGATTATCTGTAGTTGCTCCTCTTGAGAAATTACCAGACATCCAATCACCTCTCGCATCGTTATCAGGATTAGACCACTCCACACCACTATTTATATAGACTAGGTCGCTATACTTTTTAAATTTATTTAGATTTTTATTTTTAAAACAAGCGATTAAATATTCATGCTCCTTTCTTACTGTATTTTTCGGTGTCTTTGGCATAGCCCCCTCGGATTCATCTTTAACATTCCATATGTATTCTTCAATATTTGTTTCCCCAAATAGATCTTCGCATAATAATTTTAGGTTTGCCTGTTCATTGTCATCAATGCTTATGAACATAATACCATCATCCTGTAACAAATCTCGGAGCAATTTTAAGCGGGGATACATCATACATAGCCACTTATCATGGCGAGTCAAATCTTCAATTCCAACAACCTTATGAAGCCACTCACGAATTTTAGGTGAATTCACTCTGTCATTATAAACCCAGCCCTCATGACCCGTATTATAGGGAGGATCAATATAAATACACTTCACTTTACCTTTGTAGAAAGGCATGAGTGCTTTTAAAGCTTCAAGATTATCGCCGTGTATGACAAGATTTTTTGATTCTTTGCCGACAGATGCACCCGGGACTTTTTCAAGCAACTTAAAAGCCACCTCCTTGTCGTGGTTTACTACTGCTTCTTTTCCAATCCAATTAAGTGTAGCCATTTATTTAAACTTTATATTTCCTTTATCTTACACCTTTTTAAGCTCTTAAGCTAATTGCTCCCAAGGCAACCCTCCATACCCAAAGTGCCCTGATTTTGCTGTTTGGCTATAAATAGGTCGTCTTAAGTCTAGGCGCTCAATAATCGCTTGTGGGCGGAAATCAAACTTACTTCTAACAAGCTCACTAATATCCTCACCTTTTTCGTTGGTAGCCACGAGCATCACTGGTTCTACTACTCCAATCGCGTAAGCAATTTTTATCAGACATTCTTTGGCTAGTCCTTGCGCCACAATGTTCTTTGCCGCAAACCTCGCCATGTAAGCTGCGCTTCTGTCTACTTTGGTGGCATCTTTACCGGAGAACGATCCCCCACCAACAGGAATATTTGGTCCGTAGTTATCGATAATTATTTTTCGTCCTGATAGTCCACTGTCGGCATCAAATCCTCCTAAATTCCAATCACCAGCAGGATTAATGTGATATTCTTGTGCCTCAATGAGTTGTTTGACGGCATTATTTAAAACTTCTGCGGAAACATTTTGAAAACTAGCGACAACACTTGTTGCTTTTGTGCCATCTATTGTAACTTGAACTTTTCCATCAAACGGAAATTGTTGGTAGAGTTTTTCGCAGAGCTGTTGAGCCAGTTCGTATTCTCTGGGTAAAAAGCTTTGTGTATCGCTGGTGGCGTATCCAACCATAATGCCTTGATCCCCCGCTCCTCCAACATCTACCCCACGAGAAATTTCTGGACTTTGCTTTTCTATAAAACTCTCGATGGAAAAGTTTGCGCCAACTAAATTTTGCACTGTTTGAACGACATCTACACTTGCTTTGCTAGTTACTTCACCGGATAGCGTGATTCGACCATGTCCGCCCATGACTTCTATGGCCACTCTAGAATAAGGATCTTGTTTTAGATACTCATCTAGTAATGTGTCGGCTATGATATCGCATTGTTTATCCGGATGCTTTGGCGTTACAAATTCACAAGTTTTTAACATACAAAAAAACTCTTTCCGGGGATGAAAAGAGATACTCACTTATCTTCCCCATTAATGGGCCAGATTTAGCACCTTGTCTTTTATTAATAGTCAGGTTGCTGGCAGGTCACGGAGCTGGTCTCTCGCTGCACTCTTGATAGTTATTTAATTACAGATATTATAGCATAATTCTAGTCACTAGTCACTAGTCACTAGGTGCTAGGTACTGCTTTAAAGGGGTGTGATTGGTTTGACACTAATTTTGGGCGTGGTATAATCAATACATAACAAGAAATTTGTGACAAATCCCAGTGGGAAAGTTGTGCAAACAACTAGCAAATTATCTGACCCGGGTTCTGCCCGGGTTTTATAATTCGTTAATATTTAAAACAATTTTCTTTTCAATTTGTTTATAAATAGTTTTAAATTTCGTTTTGTCATCCACATGAGCTCGAATTAAACCAGCTAGTGCGTCGGCAAGGCGGAGAGCTGGTACTTGCTCATCGTTTGCTGTTCGTAACTTCTTTACAGTAATTCCTTTGTCCCTAAGCACTTTTTTTATTCGTTGAGAGTAAAGTTTAGGCTGTTTACCATCAATCACAATACTATAAATATTTTTTTCGACGATCATATGCTGAAGGCTTTGTTCTAATTCCTTTTGTATGTGTATAGGGTTAGAAAAAACTGCAATTTTGATTATAAATTCTTCTTTTAGAATCGATTTTAAAAAGCTTTCTTTTACTTTTATGATGGTAGATGACCAGTGAAAATATTTAATTTTAAGTTTCTTCTCAATTTCTAAAATTGATTGCTCTAATTTACGAAGATCCTTAGTTTCAATGTAGACAAGAACAATCACCGAATGGTCAATATTTTTATGGATTCCTGACTCGTCAATAAATATATACATGCCTATATAGCTTAATTTTGGTAAGCATAGCATGACGCAGATAAAGAAATTCTAAAGAAAAATTAAGATCCCTCGACTCCGCTCGGGATGACATTGAGCAAACAAAAACCGCCCTTCGACTAGCTCGGGACGGTTTTAACGAAGCGTTTATTTTAGGAAATTCCACCAGATGGTGTCTTTGGCTATAACCTCTTTGGTTTTAGTCTTAAAGTTATAGACGTATTGAGTATATTTTTCTGTGTAAGTTCCATTACCAGAAGTTGAGAGGTTTTCGGACAAGACCACGATGTCTTGGTCAATATAGACAACTTGTGAGTTGCCGTATTGGGACTCGTCAGAAAGTATGGTTTGGATATCAGCTGGACTATTAATACTCAGACTATTAATACTATGTGTTCCCCCGCTGGCATAATAGCCACCAGGGCCAGCCGCGACTGTTGTTGTTTGATGACTGGAAAAGACTAGGGCATCATTGCCACGCCAATAGATTTGATCGGCAAAATCTTTTGAACTTGTGTTTAAGGTTTTGACTTCCCCAGTTAGAATATCTTTAAGTTTAATATAGTTGGTGTATGTAGTTTCGCTTTCGTTTTCATTTTTAAGTTTCAAAGCTAGGTAAGCAATTGACTTACCGTCAGGGCTAATGCTAATGGTTCTGACCAATAGGTCTGATTCTAACGCTACTGTTGTTCTAACCCCAGTATTTACGTTAATTAAAGACGTTTCTTTTAGTGGAGGGATGCCGTCACATTCACAGTAACCACTTAGCAAGACTAAGTCATTGGTCACCCACTTTTCGCCAACACTAGTAAAGATTGTTTCAGGAGTGCGCTGTTCTAACAGCGTCTTAATCGACCCATCTGTAAAATTATATACTTTGACTATGCTATATGAGCCATCTATATTATTTCCGCACTCAGTGACACAAATTTCGCTGTACAAAAGTTTGGTTTTATCTGGAGATAGCGAGGGTCTTGCAATATTAAATCGCTCTGACTTTGAGGTTGCGAGAATTTTAGTTTGTTTCGTGGAGAGATTGTATTCTACGATTGTGTACCCAGAGTTTGAAGCTGAATCAAAATATAAAGCTGACGTAGTAGCTCCAAAGATTGTTCCAGAAAGCTTCAAGTTATTTTCTGTGATCTGTTTAGGTTTGGCCGTCGTACCGTCGTACCTAAACAGGGTAATTGTGGTGCTGTAGTTTTCAGACCCTTGCCCTGTCGGAGTAAGTGCTGTTGAAAAATAGATTTGTTTACCAAGGTCTTTAGCGTCTTCTTTAACGGTTGGAGTTTTTTGGACTTGGACTACTGGGCTTTGCTTTTGATAAACAGCAAACCAGTACCAAAGTCCTGCGATAGCAATTAAAATAAGCACTAGACATACTCCTAAAAAGACATTGCGCATACTATGTTGCGGCACCTCAGCGCTTAGTTGTCCTTCGGCGGGTTTTGCATTTGGCTCAACAGCTGGCTGTTGGTTTTGGCTTTCGCTATTTTGTGGTTCGTTTTCCATTAGATTTATTTAGGTTATTAATATTAAGTTAATTAGTATAAAAAATTATTTTCCGGTTAAAAAACCGCTCCATTTTTTCCAAAGGTCATCCCCTTCCTCGTCTTTGTATCTTGCCCAAAACTCAGTGGGGTTTACAATTTTTACATTTTCGTACTTTTCAATTGAGAGAAGGTCGTTGTCGCTGGTAATTAAATAATCGGCCTTTGCTTCCACGGCACTCGCAAGGATTTTATTGTCCTCAGCATCTCTAACGACGTGGATGTTTCTGGGGTTATAAACCCAATTGACTTGGGTAAAAAAGTCGTTAAGCTGTTTTTCATAGTCCGGATTATCGACTAGCTGCCTGGTGATTAGCCGATTTTCCTGCAGGGTCTGGCGATTAGCAAACGCTTCTAGTTGCCCCGCGATTACTTCGTTGATGATTCGTTTTTGGTAAGAGTATTCGTCTTTCAGGCCGTCTATAAGGACGTTGGTGTCTAGTACTACTTTCATAAGTCAGAGTTAAAAAATATTTAGTATTATATCAAAACCATACCAAAAAAACAGAAAGCAACCCAAAATAATTACTCCAATGGTTAGATGTAGAATAATATGAGTCTTTTGAGGGCCACCCACTATAGCCACTGATTGCTCTGCCTTTTTCCCAACAAAGTAGCCAATTAGCGCCCCTATAATTAGAGGGATGATAGAAACCCCAAGAGCAAAAATAAGGATAAAAGGATTAAATATTTGGAATAAAAAATCGGTCGTAGTCAGACTCGCATTAGTGCCCATAGAGGTATAACCCAAAGCTATAAAATACAATAATACAGCTAAAAACAAACCAGGTAAAAGTCCCATCAGGGCATATTTTCTTTTTAGAGTCATATGATTATTTAAGATTTGCGGGTGAGGAAAAAGCCGCGAGATGGTTCTGGTGTTGGAGTAGGCTTTCGTTTTAGCGTGGAGCCTTTAATTGGCATTAAAAACTTTTTTGGCGATTCATCGAGGTCAACAAAATGGTCGGTGAGCTCTTTGACTTTCCCACTACAAGATTTACCAAACGCTACAGTTTCGGTTAATTGCCCTGTCATTTGTAAATATTCTAAAAGAGGGATAAAGTCGCCGTCTCCGCTAGCAAGGACCACAACGTCTAGTTTATTCATAAGTTTAATGATGTCCATGGCAATGCCCACGTCCCAGTCCCCTTTTTGATGGCCACCAGCAAAAGTTTGGAGTTCTTTTCGTTTAACTTCAAAGCCGGCTTTTTCTAAGGCTTCAAAAAAGGTATGTTCTTCAGGCATGTCGGCCTGGACAACGTAGGCAATGGCGCGCACAAGTTTTCTGTCGCCAACTGCGGCTTTAAGAATCTCATTAAAGTTTACTCTAGCGTTGTAGATATTTCGTGCTGAGTAGTAAAGATTTTGCACGTCTACAAACACGCCTACTCGTTGATCTGGATTTCGTATAGACATAAGTTAGAATTAAGAATTAAGAGTTATAATTTTATTATTCTTCTGTTGATTTTTCTTCTTCCTCTTTTACCTCTGTTGTTAATTTTATTAAACGCTCAAAGTAATTTAAGGCTTGTTGTTTTTGAGATCCTTCTGGTAGATCCTCAATAGCTATTCTCAGTAAGTAAGAGTCAAATTTAAGTATGCGAGGTGTAAGACTATCGACGTAACCTGGATCGGTATCTAGGTATAAGACTTTTCCTTTCTCGCTTCTCCCAAAATTTAGACCATTGGGATCTGGCTCTAGTCCCTTCTCCGCCATTGTCTTAAGAAGTTTTTTAACTTCTGGGTTCTTCTTGTTTTTAATGCTATATTTACGACTAAGTCTCGCTCTATCTTCATCACGTAGACCGCCGTTTGATCGATCTACATGATACTTGTTATTCTGTCTATGTTCTTTATCTGTATGGGCGTTTTCTAGATATAGTGTACTCGTTTGATCCTTATTACTATTAAAGGCTGCGTGTATATCTGGAACGTTATCAGGAAATAATATGTGAGCAATTTTTCCTAAATAATAAGCACTTTTAACTTGATCATTGCCTAGTGGTTCACGAAAGTTAGCAATCAGAAGGTCGGGATTTTCTTTGCTCGTAAATACATCTTTATAGAAGCCCGCACCTATTTTTTCTCCCTCCAATAATCGTCTCATAATTTAAAAAATTATTCTTCGTCTCTCTCTGGTTTGTCCAAAGTAATGGTCTCAATTTGTAAAGTTTCACCTGTGATGCGCAGGATATCTTTGTCGATTTTTTTGTATTCCTTTCCGGCAAAATTATATTGATTAACGGTTGTAGAAATGGCATTGCCAAGTTTGGTGTTGTAATCTTCAAAACTTTTGAGATGCTTTCCAAGTTGGCCTACATTTTTGATAATATCTTTGGCGGTTTCTTCGATTTGCATAGCTTTTAAGCCCTGCAAGACTGTTTGCAAGTAAGCCAAAAAAGACGTCGGCGAAACAATGATCACTTTGTATTTACTTTGTGCTCTATAGATAAGGTTTTCGTCTTCACCTGAAGTTCCACCAACTTTATTTGTCAGAAGGTCGTAGTAAATGGCTTCGTGAGGGATGAACATAAAGGCGAAGTCCATCGTCCCTTCGTTTGGTTGGATGTATTTGGCTGTTTCAGTAATTCTGAGTTTGAGGTCGTTCTCAAAAACCTTTTTTAAACGTTCCTTTTCCGCTGGGTCATTGGTCTCGGCCATGCGGTTGTAGTTTTCAAGCGAAAACTTGGAATCAATCGGGATGATTTTGTCTTTGACGTAAACTACAGCATCGACGATATTACCGTCGGCAAAACTTTTTTGCATTTCGTAACTACCTGGTGGGAGGACGTTTTTGAGAAGAGTTTCTAAGTAGTATTCACCTAAAACGCCACGCTGCTTTGGATTCTTTAAAATATCCTGGAGTTGCCTTAGTTGGTCTGCAAAGGACACTACTTGTTGGTTGGTGCTGTCGAGTTTGGTTAAACCCTCGGTAACGCTTTTGATAAGTTTGGCTGATTCACTGAACTGAGTTTGGACTGACTCGTTCATGATTTTGTGAGACTCGGAAATTTTTGTATCAACAGTGCGGGAGAGTTCGTTGATTTGTTGGAGGATTAAATTGAGTCCATCGCCACTAGGTTTTTCAGCTTTTCTCTTTAGATCAACTAAGAAATAAGCTAAAACCGCAAAGCCTAACAGTGAAATTGCAATCGTAATATAGAGTGGATTCATGACAATAGTATAACAAAATCTAGCAATTCTGTCTGATGGTAAAAAAAACGTTGGACCCCCGACATAGCTTTTGGCTACGATGGGGGTCCGCTTGGAATTATGTACTGGCCATGAAGACCAGCTCACTTTTCTCATAGGCGTGGGGTTGGCCGTTGATCAGGGATATCGCGTTGGCCCACACGCTATAGTCCTCCGGTGATTCTCGGAGAGTCTCAATTTTGATCCACACTATCGTCGGGCTCTGTGGCAGGACGAAGAGGTTGCCCACTTCAATCTTGCCAAAGCAGAGTGGGGTTTCCAGTTGCTGGACCTTGGGTCCTTCTGCGGGAAAGAAGATCCCGGACTGCCGAGTCCGAAGTGCGCCTGTGCGCAAGTCCACGCAGTCGTATTTGGTCCTCGAGGCGAAAACCTTTGGATCCAGCTTCAGATACAAGCCTAAACCGTATTCGGCGTTTTGGAAAAACGCTGCAACGGCAATGGCCTGCCAGGGCAAAGACTGGTTGGTCATTATTGATTGGCCTCCGTAGTGCTGTCTGCTTTTTTAGTTTATAGAAGTTAGAACTTATTGACAAGGAAAATTGGGATGGCTATGCTACTTTTGTTAGTTGAGATTCAGCTAAGGAGGTTCTCTGATGGAAGAAATGCATGTATTCCATCTTGTTGCGCATTTTGTCCCGCAGATTCCAACTCACACGGCCCACGAGATGGTCGTTATAGCCCGAACCGAGGGAGACGCTCGGAAAGTGGCAGTCGAACATTCCTGCCAAGAAGGTCGAAAGGTTTGGGAAAAAGAGCAGGACGGAAACACCGGAACGTCCTGCGTCTACATTGGACCAACTCACCTTTCTCGAGGTCTTGTGGTTCGAAGGACTGAGTATCATGCCCGCATTAAGTAGTCGGCCCGAGCCAAAATGGTTCGGGCCACCCTTTTTATATATAACAAAAACCAGCTTCTCTAGAAAGCTGGTTTTTGAAAAGTTTTCTTATGCACTCAAATGAGTACCTAGAAATTATAGCATATTTTTAGTTATTTATCAATGAAATTTGTGGTCCCCTGTTGATATCTCAAAAGTACTTGATTTTTGGGGTTAAATATAGTATACTAGTTGGAGTTAGTTTTTGTTATAAGCCAAGAAGCATAGTTTGTTCTGTATAAGCTTGGGTTATGATATGACGCGCGGGATAGAGCAATTGGCAGCTCGCAAGGCTCATAACCTTGAGGTTCCCGGTTCGAATCCGGGTCCCGCAACCACGGGTCAGTCGATGGAAATCTTACATAGATTTTGGGTTGACCTGTGGTTAGTGTTAGAGTAGAATTAGAAAATCGTGACAGATTTTACCTCTGTCCGCAGAGGTTTTGTGTTAGTACTAACTTCACACTTGGGCCGAATCCGTAGGATAAGGTTAAGCGTGAAGTTAAGAGGAGTACTTTATGGAGATTAAAGCAGGTCCGGCGATAGCCGGGCATGCGTAGATCCTAATAAAGTATGACGAGGCGGAGTAGCTCAGTTAGTTAGAGCGTGGGACTCATAAGCCCAAGGTCAGTGGTGCAATTCCACTCTCCGCTACCACGGGTCAGTCAATCTTTCAGATTGATGCCCCCTCTAAAAAGCATAGTTGTAAATGGATTGGTCCCATTGTATCCCTGCAACTTTACACTTGGGCCGAAGTGAAACAAGGTTAAGCGTAAAGTTGAGAGGAGTAATTGTGCAGGGTGACAGGCTCACGACGAATGTCGAGACCGAAAACCTGAAGCAAATTACGACGTGGACCGGTAGCTCAGTTGGTTAGAGCGCTCGCCTGTCACGCGAGAGGTCGCGGGTTCGAGTCCCGTTCGGTCCGCCAGAAATAAAACACCCATTTAAAATGGGTGTTTTATTTTGGGTAGATCGGGCGAAGAAGAGAATGATTTTTTACCATGTAAAAAATGTATTGCGACTATTTGGAGCAATACAAATGGCAGGGGTCGCCGTAGTGTCATGCGAAAACTGCGAAGCTGTTTGAGCATAGCGGGAGGTGGCCGAGTCCCGTTCGGTCTGCCATAAAAAATCCCCTGAACTTTTCAGGGGATTTTTTAGTATATGAAATAAATTTAGTCAACATAAAACCGCCCTGTTTTGGGGCGGTGTCATGTCGCTTGCAAGCAAGCGTAAGGCCTAGCGACGCTTTTTTGCAGCTTTGCGAGCTGGTTTGCGCTTTGCTGGTCTCTTAGCAGCTTTTTTAGCAGCTTTTCTCTTTTTTACAGCCATGTGGCTAGTCTCCCTGGAATCGTAACTAACTTTTGGTTACGTTTCCTTAATTTTCTACTGCCCTAAATATGGACAAGTAGTACAAGTAATAACGCGTTCTGCTTTTCTTCTTTGTTTGTATTTCTGATTTTCTTTTCTCAAACTTATTTAGTTTCTTTTATCACAAACTATAATAGTATTATAAGACATGTTGTAAGTCCTCGTCAAGCCCTATTGCGCGAAGTTTGTTTAGTAGTTTGATTTTTTGTTTTGCACTACTTAGTTTTTTAAATTCTTTTTGAAGTTTACTTTTAGTAAGTTGTTTGGTCAGACTAATATTATTTTTCATCGCTGTTTCGGTATTTTTTTCTATCGTAAAATCAAGATTCACAGCAAAACGGTGAGCCCTGATTATTCGAAGTGGATCTTCTTCAAACCTAATTTTTGGTTTTCCAATACAGCGGATTGTTTTAGCTTTTAGGTCTAGCAAACCTTTATGAAAGTCGAATACTTTTTCTTGTTTTGGGCTGTAATATAAGGCGTTTATGGTAAAATCGCGTCTTTGACTATCTTGTTTAGGACTCTTGATGAAACTTACTTTAGGGTATCTTGTGGAAGTCTTAATGTCTTTGCGAAACGTGGTGATTTCTACTTCCATGCTTGCTTGTTTAACTTTAATGACCCCATATTTTTGGTTGGCTTGGTCTGTTTTAAACCTATGCTTTGCCATAAGACTTTGCACTTGCTTAGGTGTTGCTACTGTTGCGATGTCGATGTCTTTAATAGTTTTTCCTAATAGCATGTCTCTGGATGTCCCACCAACAAAAAAACTTGCAGAAAAGTTTTCCACAAGTAAATTATATATTTTGAAACCAAATTTTTCTAAATTATTTTGTTTTGGTTTATAAATAAATCGCATTTTTGTATAAAAATTTTAGGTAAGAAATTATTCTTCGAGAATTCCTTGCCCAGTAATTCCAGCTGTACGCCTGTGAGAATGTTTACGAGCAACCTTTAAGCGCGACAAACTTCTATCTAAGCTAGCGGCGGCTAGCGCATATTCTTCGCTAGAAAGTTTTGTTTCTTGCATAATTTTTTGTGCTCGCTGTATTGCACTCTGTGCCCGCGCTTCGTCAATTTCATAAAAGTGTTCGGCGCTATCTGCAAGAGCTATGACTTCGTTGTGTGGTTTAATTTCGATAAACCCACCAGCGACATGGAGCAGGGATTCTTTACCAGAGTTATTAATAGCCACAAGTTCTCCGGCCACAAGTTGTGCGATTAGCGGTGCATGGTTGGGTAAAATAGTAATCTCACCCATTCTGGTTGGGCAACGTAAACTTACCAACTCTTCGCTAAGGGCTGTTTTTTCAGGAGTGACAAGTTGGAACTTAAATGTGTTCATTGGTTGTAATTATAACGGAAGAGAGATCCTTCGTCCGCCAGTTGGCGGATCAGGATGACCACTACAATAGTTTTAATTATTGTTTGTCACTTGATCGATAGAACCTTTCATGTAGAATGCTTGTTCGGAGAGGTCGTCATATTTACCTTCGAGAATCATTTTAAAGCCCCTGACAGTGTCGGCGATAGAAACATATTGTCCTGGGCTTCCGGTAAAGACTTCAGCTACAAAGAATGGCTGGGATAAGAAGCGCTGAATTTTACGAGCACGGGCAACAGTAATTTTATCTTCTTCAGGAAGTTCTTCCATCCCTAAAATAGCAATTATATCTTGAAGGTCACGGTACCGTTGAAGGGTTTTTTGTACCCCACGTGCCACAGCGTAATGTTCTTCTCCGACAATTGCAGGGTCTAAAATAGTTGAAGTTGAATCAAGAGGGTCTACAGCTGGGTAAATTCCAAGTTCAGAAAGACTACGGGACAAAACCACAGTAGAGTCTAAATGCGCGAATGTTGTGGCTGGGGCAGGGTCTGTTAAGTCGTCTGCTGGCACGTAAACGGCTTGCACTGAAGTAATTGAGCCTTCTTTAGTGGAAGTAATGCGTTCTTGTAGGGCGCCCATTTCAGTAGCTAGGGTTGGTTGGTACCCCACAGCAGAAGGAATGCGTCCTAGAAGGGCTGAAACTTCGCTACCTGCTTGTACAAAACGGAAAATGTTGTCTACAAACAACAGGACGTCTTGCTTGTTGGCGTCGCGGAAATATTCTGCCATAGCAAGTCCAGAGAGAGCGACTCTAGCACGCGCTCCTGGTGGTTCATTCATCTGACCAAAGACCATGCTCATTTTATCAATAACTCCAGATTCAGTCATTTCATGGTAAAGGTCATTGCCCTCGCGCGTTCGTTCCCCTACTCCAGCAAAAACCGATAAGCCACCGTGAGCTGTGGCAATGTTGTTAATGAGCTCTTGGATAATAACAGTTTTTCCGACACCGGCACCACCAAAGAGACCGACTTTACCACCCTTTAAAATTGGACAGATTAAGTCTACGACTTTAATTCCTGTTTCGAGAATTTCGCTTTTTGTTGATTGTTCTGTGATTGGTGGGGCGCTTCGGTGAATTGGGTAGACTGTGGTTCTGGATACTTGTGGTTTGCCGTCTACTGCTTCACCAAGCACGTTGAAAATTCTCCCTAAGGTTTCTTTGCCTACTGGGACTGAAATTGGTTTGCCAGTATCTATGACTTCTGTGCCTCTCTTTAAGCCGTCGGTTGAGCCCATCGCGATTGTTCGAACAATTTTTCCTGGGAGTTGTTGTTCTACTTCAAGTGTTAGAATTCCAGTTTCAGTTTTAATTTCTAAAGCATTGAGTAGATTTGGGACTTGCTCTAAAAATTTGACGTCAACAACAGGGCCGATAATTTGGCTAACGTGGCCAATGGCAGCTTGAGTCTTAGTTTTTGTAGCGACGGGTTCTTTCATAGTAGTAATTCGTTAATTATTGTCTTAGTGCTTAGGGGTTAGTTATTTATTCTCTAGCGCAATCTTTCCAGCGGTAATTTCTGAAAGTTCAGTGGTTATCTTAGTTTGCCGGAGTTGGTTAAAGGTTAATGTCAGATCGTCTATGATATCTCCGGCTGATTCTGTGGCATTTTTCATCATTACCATGCGTGCGGAATGTTCTGAGGCGTTACTTTCGAGTATTGCTTGGTAAAGTTGGCTTTCAAGAATGCGCGGTAGCAAGTGTAAGAAAATTTGTTCCGGGTTTGGTTCATAACTGTAATCTGTTGAGGTTTGGTCTTGCTTCGCTGGCGTTTCGGCAATTAGCGGCAGGATTACTTTGCTAATTGGTTTTTGCACGAGGGTTGAGACGAACTGGTTGTAAACTAGTAATATTTTTTTATACTGGCCTGAGGCGTAGTGGTGAGAGAGTAGTCTGGTCATGGGGTAAACTTCGGCCATGTCGATTATAGAGTCAGATTTTGGGAACTCTGCCACAATAGTTTTGTTTAGTCGTTTGGTTCCATCTACAGCCTTTTTTCCTAAAACAATAAATTCAAGGCTTAGGTTTGGCTCCTCTTTTTCCAATTTTCTAATTAAACCTAAGAGGTTGCTGTTTAAACTACCAACTAACCCTCTATTTGTACTAATTAAAACCACTCCAATTTTAGTGGCTTTGCTGTGTGTTTCTAAAAGAGGATGTTTGAATTCTTGATTTTTTGGTAACCCAAAAATTAATTGCCAGGCTAAATTTGCATAGCCCCTACTAGCCATGGTTGCATTTTGAGCTTTGCGCATTTTGGCCGCAGATACCATTTGCATGGCGCGCGTGACTTTGCGTGTGCCTTTGACCGATTTTATGCGTCTGGTTAATTCTTGAGTATTGGGCATAGGGATGAATCATGTAACACGTAATATGCTACGTGTTTATTGTTGATAACCTTGTTTAAAGTTTTCAATTAAAGTTTTAAGTCCTGCTTCAGTTGCTTCGCTAATGTCTTTGTCATTTTTAATCGCCTCCAGGGTCTTTTTTCCTTGGGAGTCTAAAAATTCATAAAAAGCTTTTTCGAACTCGCCAACATTTTCCACTGTGATGTCATCTAAATACCCGTTGTTGACTGCATAGAGAATTGCTACTTGCCTCTCTAAAGTTATAGGACTGTACTGAGGCTGTTTTAAAAGCTCTGTAAGGCGTCTACCTAATTCGAGTTGTTTTTGGGTCGCTGGGTCTAAATCAGAGCCGAATTGTGCAAAAGCTTCCATTTCTCGAAATTGTGCTAAAGACAGTTTTAATTTGCCTGCAACTTTTTTCATGGCTTTGGTTTGGGCGCTTGAGCCTACGCGAGACACGGAAATACCAACATTCAAGGCTGGACGGATACCTTTGTAAAACAGATCACTTTCTAGAAAAATTTGTCCGTCGGTGATTGAAATAACGTTGGTAGGAATGTAAGCTGAAACATCACCAGCCTGAGTTTCAATAATAGGCAGTGCGGTGATACTGCCACCACCAAAGTCTGGATTTAATTTAGCAGCACGTTCAAGTAGTCTGGAGTGCAAGTAAAAAACATCTCCTGGATAAGCTTCTCGTCCCGGAGGTCTGCGAAGTAAGAGTGAAATTTCACGGTAAGCTACGGCTTGTTTTGAAAGGTCATCGTAAACAATTAAAACGTCTTTGCCTTGGTCCATGAAATATTCGGCCATAGAACATCCTGAGTAAGGAGCAATATAAGACAGGGCCGCAGGCTCAGAGGCGCCAGCAGAAACAACAATGGTATAGTCCATCGCACCTTTTTTTTCTAGTTCCGCCACAATTTTGGCGACTTTGCTTTCTTTTTGGCTGACCGCAACATAGACACAAATCATATCCTGACCTTTTTGGTTGATGATAGTGTCAATGGCAACTGCAGTTTTACCTGTTTGTCGGTCGCCAATAATCAATTCGCGTTGGCCACGACCAATAGGAATGAGCGCATCGATGGCTTTTATCCCAGTTTGAAGAGGCTGTTTAACTGATTGTCTAGTAATTACGCCTGGGGCAATTTTTTCAATTGGATAAAAAGTTTTTGTAGCGATTGGTCCTTTGCCGTCTTTAGGTTCCCCTAAAGCAGAAACTACCCGGCCAACAAGAGCTTCTCCGACTGGCACAGAAAGGATTTTTCCGGTTGACTTCACTGTGTCCCCTTGTTTGACCGAAGTTGATTCTCCTAAAATGATTGCTCCAACACTGCGTTCTTCGAGGTTTAAGGCCACGCCAAAAATGTCATTGCCAAAGTCTAGCATTTCCATGCTGGCAACTTGGCTTAAGCCGGAAATTCTAGCAATTCCATCACCAACTTCAAGAACTGTACCGACGTGTTCAACGAGATTGGTTTTTTCAAATTTTTGGATTTGGTCTTTTAAGTGTTGGACTATAGTATCGGAGTTGCTCATAGTTTTGTAATTAGTTGTTAGGAACAGTTAGTTCAGAAGTGAATTTTTTAATTGCTCTAGTTGAGTTTTAACGCTGGCATCTATTAAAGTGTCGTCCATCCGTATTACTACTCCGCCAATAATTGATTCATCAACTTGCGTGGTGATTTCTAGTTTCTTTTTCGCCAGGCCATTTAATTCTTCGAGTAGTTCACCGCTCAGTTTCATTTCACGTGCGAGAGTGACAGTGGCCGGTTGTATGCCGCGCTTTTCTTTGTCTAGTCTTTCATAAGCCTCAATTATCGATTCATAGTGCTCCAATTCGTTTTGTTTTTGGAGGACAGTAATAAAATTCTCAATAACTGTATTATGATCTTTTGGGCCAACTTCACTTAAGGCCTCAAAAAGTGCACTGGCATATTGTTCAGCAGAATATTTCATGAAACTGAGGTTGAATTAAAGATTGACTTCACTAATCGATTTAGTAATAAGTTCTTTGTCTTTATGGCTGTCGAGCTTCTCTCCTAGAATTTTTTCTGAGGCAGCAATGACCAAATTGGCCAGCTCAGCTTTAGCACTTTCCATAGTTTGGGCACGCTCTGCTTCAAGCTGGGTTTTGGTTTTTGCCAGTATTTGTTCTTGCTGTTCTCTGGTTTCAATAAGCATAGAATTACGAAGCGCTTCCGCTTGATTTTTAGCTTCTACTAAAACACTGCCAGCTTCTTGTCTGACTGCTGTCATTTGCTGTTTTTGCCATTCGCTAAATTGCTCACGTTCTTGAGCAATGGACTCCGCAGTTTTAAGTGAGGCTTCAATTTTTTCTGTGCGAGTGCTAAGTGCTTTGGTTATTGGAGTAAAAACCCATTTCCATAGCACAAATAAAACAATCGCAAAGTTAATTAACTGTGCTATAAAGAGCTTAAGGTTTAGACCAAGAGTACCTACGACTCCACTTGACTCCGCTTCTTCTGCAGCTTGGGCTACGTTGATGATAAAGTCTAGATTCATAAAGTTTTGCTAATGTTCAATTGCCAATACCAATTTTCAATTGAAAAGTTCAATTGAAAATTGTAGATTGAAAATCGAGTCTTTTATAGAATAAAAGTGATAACCAAAGCGTAGATAGCGATAGCTTCAGCGAAAGCCATACCAAGTAACATTGGTACGAAAATTTTGTCTGCTGCTTCTGGGTTGCGGCCAATGGATTCCATGGCTTTGGCGCCAATTTTACCAACCGCAAGAGCTGGAGCAAAGCCACCAACTGCGATTGTAAAAGCTTGTGCTAAAAATTTTACTGCGTCTGCATCCATATAATTAGTCCTTTATTTAGATTCGATCGACAAGGGTTATTTTTTAATGTCGTCTTTCTAAATTTAATTATGAGTCAAGAATTATGAATCATGCTTCTCATAATTCCTTATTCTTGATTCTTAATTCTAGGCCGTTGGCGTTGCTTCTAAATCCCCTTTTGTTTCAGTGTTGCCATGATGTTCTTGAATTTCGGTCGTAGCGATTGTTAAATAGACTAAGATTAACATGGAAAACACAACTGCCTGAATTAACCCGACAAGAATTTCTAGGGCGATAAAAGGTAATGGTACAACAAACGCAATTAGCGAGCCAATTACAGCTAACAGGACTTCCCCGGCAAAGACATTGCCAAAAAGCCTGAGTGATAGCGAAACCATTTTTGCCACTTCTGAAAAGATTTCAATTAAGCCAACAAAAAATTCTATAATTGCGACCATAATTGAAACTGGTTTACCACTTTTAAGGCCGTGCCATAAATCTCCTAGCTTGATAAATTTATTAGCGTACTTAAAAAAACCAATCGTTGCTATCCCTAGAAAGTGTGAACTAATAACCCCAATAATTGCCATTGCTAAAGTCATGTTTAAGTCCGCATTTGCAGGACGAAACAATGGGATTAGTTCTGTTACCCCATGATGGATCTGGTAGATGCCTATTGAGCCAACTCCTGGAAGTAGACCGATCCAATTAGAAATTAAAATAAATAAAAACAAACTCCCTACCAATGGTAAAAACTTAAGTGACTTTTTTCTGTTGTGAGTTACTTGGTCGACGTACTTTAAAAGAAACTCTAAAATGCTCTCAAAAAAATTCAGTATTCCCTTAGGAGCATTTTGAGCTAAGTTTTGTGTTTTAAACGCTCTACTTATAATAAACGCGAGGATTATAAATCCCAAAACAACAATAGTAGAGTTTATATATGTATTAAAAACTGGAAAATGTGCAACTGTAAATAACTGTTCAGCTGCGAGTGGTGGAAGTGCTAGCATTATTTCTTTCTAAAATTTTCTAAAATAAGTTTAATTCTTTTGTAGAGCCAACTAACGCTTAGGGTCAGAGCTAGTAAAACCCCAATTAAGGTAAAATATTTAGTACTAAAGCGATTATCTAAATATTTGCCTAAAAATATGAATGCAACTAACGGTAGGGCTATAATAAAGCCAAATTCACTAGCAAACCCCAATATTTTCATGTTGTTTACTTGTTTTTCAGAACTGCTTGGCTTTAGCTCATTGTCGTCCATAATCAAATTTTAAGCGCCTCTAGTATAACAAAAATGGCCATTTTCGGCAATACTGCCTAAAATGACCTTTCTTGACACTACTACGCAAAAGCTTTGTAGTGTAAACTTTTTCAAAGAAACTTTTTATGTTGTTGTTTATACTTCGTAGCCCCACAAACGGGGCGAAGTTGTGGAGCCGGCTGCCGGACTTGAACCGGCCACCTACGGTTTACGATACCGTTGCTCTACCAGATGAGCTAAGCCGGCTAACGCGATAAGTTTAATTATAAACCGTGAGACGATTTGCATCCTTAGGTTTATTGGCAAATTTTTGATCCCATTCTGCCCATCTACCAGCCATAAAATAATTATTAGCGATTGGGTCCAGTAACACATCTCGTGGTATTTCAAGTTCATCAAGTGAGCCTGGGTACAACTCTTCATATAGTTTACTAATTTCAATCAATTTGTTTTGAGAGCGAGTTCTGATCCATGGTAGGATTTCACTTTGAACTATTAACTCATAGGACTTATTGCCAGTTTCATCTTCTAAGATTTCAATACTACCGTCTATTAAGCCCATCTTGATTTTAGCTTGCCAATCCATGTAATCTTCTTCAGAACTTGTTATTTGACGTAAAGGATACTCTGCCCTCTTTACGTCGCAAGGTATTTCTTGCAATTCTGCGGCCATCGATCCAGCTACGCGGTGAGTCCCATCTTCTACTGTATACATTGGACCCATTGGTCCTTCTACCGCATATAGTTTTATGCGCTCATTCGGTTTTCTAAGATGAAACACATGTTCAACTGCCTCCACGTCTTCATTAGTTCTTGATAACTCTTTTGCAATTTCAGCGATTCTCCCTTTTCTGGTATTGTATTCAAAACCCCACCCTCCAGAATTTTGAGCTGCAGATGGTCTGCCAACTATTTTATTCAACTGAACCCAAGAAAATGTAGTTTTAAAATTATCTGCAGCAGTAATATCCTTGAAATCATCAGAGTCAATAACTGGTCTTTCTGCCAACAAAGTTTGCCTTTTATTCAAAGATTCAGTGTCGAAATTCAGATTATCATCCATATTCTTCCTTATTTGCTCCGATATTCTGTTTGTAGCTTCATTTTCTGAGATAGTTTCTGCTTGTTCTCTATCTGCTGGTGCTTTCCAGTCGGCATATAATTCATTTGGATTTTCTGGGGTTCTCATAGGAGTTGTTGTTTTTTTATATGGTGCTGAACTTAAACTTACTAACTAGCACGATTGTAATAATAGCTTGGTTATTGTGCTATTACAATCCCGCTTTTGGTATATGAATCCACTTGTTGGCATCTAGGTGCCATTGACCTACATCTACCTTGCTTAAGTTGTCCCAAAGTTTTTTGGCTGAGTCCGTGTAAAGTTTTTCGTCTCGGACCATCTTTCGGTGAGCAGCCCATTTTTTTGGCATTTGAGATCCTCGCTCTTCGAGCTCCTTTAACTCTAAGTCAACGTCTAAATTATCAGCATCCTTAACGATCTTTGATTCTATTGATGTCCTGGCCTCATAATCTTTAATGATATCGCTGTAAAAATCCGTTAAACTTGTATTCTTGGTCATATCATTAACAGCTTGATCTTCATTGTCTGTGGTATAAACTTTTTGGACATAGCTCAAATCGGAAGTGCGCGTTTCGCCCATGTCGTGCATCAATGCCATTTTTAAAATCTTTTCTTCATTTTTGCAGCCTTCCATGCGGGCCAAAACTAAAGCCAACCATTGAACGCGAATGGTGTGGTCAAGGACATTAGCGCAATCTGTGCCCAAGTGCTGTCTCCATCCTCTTTGGATGTTGCGCATTGTCCCAATTTCATAAAGAAATTCAATGTCTCGTTCAATCATATGTTTGTAGCTTATATAATTTCTAACGTTTTTAAAAAGTCATACCATACAGGTTCAAGCCCCGGTTCAGTCTCCCACTCTTCTTTAGAAATGCTGCCGGCTCTGAATAGCTCAGTTTTACTAGCTAACTGTAGGAGCTGGCTATGACTATACCAATCCAAGCCTTTAACTTCGTCTTGGTTTGGCTTAACGTTTCCAGAAACTGTGGCCCGAAAAATTTTCCACTGATGCCATGTGCCGTCTTCGCGGCGGCATGTGTTTTCAACACGAATGTCGAGTAAGAGCTTAAGTGTTTCGGCCAAAAGCCCCGTTTCTTCCTCTAACTCTCTTTTTGCGGATGTTTCAAAATCCGGGTCACCATCTCTGTGCCCAGCTGGAGCAGCAAAACCAAACGGAAATTTTTTCCGTTCAATCAGCAACATAGAATCGCCCTTATAGACAATAATTCCGACGCTGGTGTGATCACAAACCGACATAATTAGTTAGCCTTTCCGATTGATTCAATAAAGTCGTTGATGGTTTCGTAGAATTCATTGAAAATGAGGTAGAGACTTTCGGTTTCTTTTTGTTCTCCAATGACAATCAATTTCTTGCCTAGTCCGTAACCAATTCCTACTTCAACATGAGACGATTTGCCTGCGGGTAAAAGTAAAACTAATGCTTCAGAATCTTTTAAAGCTTGGAGGTCTCGATCATGAGTTTCCTTTACATGAGGATCGTTACGCCAGTCGGTAATAGCTTCCCACTGCGCCATGACTTCATGAGGGTTATCATTTTTAATTGAATCTTCTTTGTTATCATAAGTTTCGACAAAGCAGTAAACGCTTTTCCCCTGAGCGCGAATTTTTTCAGCCAGCTCTAAGACTTGCTCTTTGTTACGGTATCGGGAGGCAATGTAGTAGTCGTGTTTCATAGTTTTATGCTTTTGCTTCTGGAGCGGGTAACGGGAATCGAACCCGTGTCTCAACCTTGGGAAGGTCGCGTACTGCCACTGTACAATACCCGCAATTCCGATTAATAATTAATGTAAATAGTGGCGTTAATGGTTTTGGCTTCAGTTTTATACCATTGTTCAAATCCTCGTGAGTTTAGAAAAATCTGTTGAATATGGATTTTAGGAGTTGAATTCTCATTAGTTTTATCTAGGACTTTAATTATATGGTGACCAAGTGGTGTTTGGATTACCGCAGTTTGGTTAATCTCAACGCTTTGTAAGCTACTGGCCAGCTCTGGAAGAAGTTCTTTGACTTCCAAAAGCCCAAGATCTCCGTAGAAAGGTTTGGTCGCTTCGTCCTGGCTGTAGAGGGTCACAAGTTTTGAAAACTCGTCGTTTGCAATAATTCGGTTTTTAATTAGACTAATTTGTTTATGAGTTTCTGGATCCAAATTACTTTGAGTATTATACCAAGTTTGGAGTTTGTTTTTAATTGCCACGGATGGTAAAATTTCCTTTTTTAGTTCCTTTTCTGAAATTCCATAATCTTTTTTCAATATACTTAGACTGGAGGCAGCGCCTAGCTCTGTAACTAAATTTAAATTAGCAAAAGTTCCATCTAAGTCCATCTGGCTTACTTTAACGCCTTGTTTCTCTAAGATAGCTAGGGTGATATTGTCTGCAACTAGCTTTGTGATAATTTGGGCTCGTATTTTTGCGTTGTCTCCTGAGGTTGCAGCATTATCAAGCTTTTGTGCTAACTTCATGCGCTCCCCGATTTTCGTGCTTAGTATCCAATTTTTACCCACACGGGCAATTGGTATTGGAAACCTGTCTAAAGCTGCTGTTTTTAGGGTCCCACTTGGCCCAAAGTATAGCCAAAGTACTAAGGCTAATAATAGTAAAATTATTATTACTAAAACCGTTACTATTCTAATAACAACTCTTTTATGTGTTTGTAAAAATTTAAGCATCATTTAGTCCTTAAAAAAATAGAGCCACCATTTTTCCCAATTTTTTTGGTTTTGATTAATGTTAAGAGCTGATGAATTTTGAGAGTTTATTGAGTCTGGGAAGTTAATTGCTAGCTCCCCCTTTTTTTGTAAATTTAATTGTTGTCTCGCAATTTTTTCCTTGTAGTCTGAGGTATTAAGGTAGTCTAAAGATTTTGCTAGCTCTTGATTCTTTTGTTCCAATGCATTCTGCTGGTTTTGCAAAGTCGTGATTTCTTGTTCAATGCTTTTACGTTTTTGCCAAGCCGAATATTCTGTCTTAAACAAAAAAGCTGCAATAATTATTAAAATTACCAGTGCAATTTTTGAATTTAGGAGTTTATGTAAATTGCCCATGGTTACAAGATTTTTTGCTTATCTTTAGTATAGCCAATTTGTCTTTGTAGGTCACCTGCGTGGCCTGGCTCGAAGCGGTGGTTTCCTGTATTGGCTGCAATGTGTAGTTTCCAGAGGTAGTCTTTAATTTCTGAAGGGTCGTTAATGTGGCGCAGGATCATTGGTTCCATTAAGCCTACGATTTGGACTTCAACATCTCCAAACTTGCCAAGCATTGAGAGAACGCCGGTAGTTTTATAACTCACATTTAGGATTCTATCAAGTGGAGTTTCAACTACAAGTTTTTTAAATAAACCTTCGTGTGACATTTTAATCAATCTTTGATCAGTAATTATGTATTTGTTAAATGACCACAAGATAAATTCTCTACTTAGAAATGCAAGGCATACAAGCGAGAATGCAAACCACAGACGATTAAACTCAGAGAAGAGTTCGTACTTAATTAGAAAAAACCAAGGCAAACAAATCCCAATAGCTGAAAGCAATATGGGTTTAAGTAAAACGACACCACTTTGATGATATCGGTGAAGAATATTCTCTTTTGGGTAAAGGTCTAGCTTAGACATAGTTAATACAAAAACCCTGGTGCGAATAAAATCATAACCAAAGCTATTATCATAATAATTGCTACAATTGTTGTGGCTTTACCTAAAACTTTTCTGTTTCGTATCATAGAGCTTTAAAATTTTTACTGATGTTTATTTTTGTAGTACTGCTAGAAATGCTTCTTGTGGAATGTCTACTTTACCAATTTTTTTCATGCGCTTTTTGCCTTTTTTTTGTTTGTTGAGCAATTTCATTTTACGAGTTACATCCCCTCCATACAGATAACCTGTGACATCTTTTCTAAGCGCTGAGATTGTTTCGCGAGCAATAACTTTACCACCAATAGCAGCTTGAATTGCAATTTCGAATTGCTGTCTTGGAATAAGTTTTTT
>CAZTXY010000013.1:0-27845 GCA_964617815.1 uncultured Candidatus Saccharibacteria bacterium
CGGCTACCGCGTCCTTCATCGGCTCATAGTACCAAGGCATCCACCATATACCCTTATCTGTTTTATCCAGACCTTGGATATTGACTAGCAATTTGTAACCACCTCCAACTTTAGATCGGAGATCGACAAATCACTAATTTTATTTTCATACATTCACAGGAACTACCAGAATGTATAAAAATGTATGTACTTACATTTTCTACCCTTACTTATATATTTTATTTTTAAAGTGCTTGGCATGTTCCGCCAAAGGCGGAATTGTAGCCACAGAGCTACTGCTCAGAAGTCGTATCTACAAGCCTGAGTTCCCAAAGTAATATTGGAACGCTGAGATCCGTGAGCAGTAAGTCTTTAACTACAATTTTATTATTAGCACTGTCATCCTGAACGGAGTGAAGGATCTCTGTAGAGATTCCTCGTCCGCCGGCTGGCGGATCGGAATGACAGTTGATGAAAACTTTTTAGAAAGAACGAGGGAAATTTGACCAAGAAAAAAACCGCTTTCGCGGCTCATGCATACCAGTCAAAAAGGCTGGTTACATAACCCGCTGAATTTCGCTTAATAAAAAGGTTTTTCTCATATAAGTTCCCTTTAAAATAACTGTATAGCAATACTACTATATACCCATACCATTGTCAAGACCTTTTGCCCATAATTTTTGACTTAATTACGGGATTGACAAAACAGCAAAAATATGCTAAATTTTAACGTCTACTGGTGGCATAAAGCCTTAAATTTCCAAGCCAGTAAAGGGACCAAATGGAGGGTCCATGAAGAATCACTACAATGGCCAGAAGAGTCGGGGTAGTCACACTACCCACACGCCAATGGCGGACAAGGTTATCAAAGCCGCCGCCAAAATGCCCTATGTTACGGGCATCAACCAGGGGTTCATCGACCCCAAGGCGAAAAGCAAACAGCCCAGGCTGAAGTTTGCGGTCATCAATGGCGGGCTGGAGGTCAAAGTCTTAGCGCCTGGAAGTATGCAGGTTCTGAGGCTGTCGACGAGCTGCCCCCTCCGAGTCGAGAAAGAGCTCAGCAAACTCTTCTGAGCAAGGCGGCGGTACCGAAAGGTGCCGCCGCCGTTTCATTTTTATTTTAATAAACTTTCAAGGTTTTCTATTAACTCTTGCGATGAGTTGTATTCAACTATATTTTGAGCAATAAATTTTACAGAGCCAGAAACTTTTGAGCCTGTTTTGCAAATTGCGATTATCGGCACATTATATAAATTTGCCCAACCAATTTCGATCCCCAAACCAATAGATGGCAAAGAGATTTCTGCAATCATGTAATCAACTTTTTTCAACTCTTCCTTACTATTAAAAAGCTCCGAGCTTTGTTCGTGTGGAAAAATAAATTCATGCCTATCAGCTAACCCACTATTACGAAGTGGTTCATAGAGCTCTGCTTGATAATCAAAGCCTTTCGAATGTCCAACGTATATTTTCATATTGTTAAATAATTTGTTTAACCAAACCTGAGATAGCTATACCAAATTTTTTATTATTTTCTACATCCAAGTGAATTCCATCATCGCCTACCGTGACCAAAGACGCTGCATCAAAAAAATAACAACCTTGTCGCTGAGCAATTTCGGCATATAATTGATGCAGTTGTTGATTTTTTTCAGTCGCCCCAGAAAAAATATCTTTGGTATGAGCATTGTTAATATCGAGCAATGGAGGTGATACAATAAGCAACTTTGGAGGAACCTTACTATATAGAGTAACTCTAGTTGTAATAAGTTTAACAAATTCTAGTTCTAAAATTTGTGCAACATCCTCTGCAGTCATATTAAATCTATCTTTCAGCTCATTTGTACCAAGAAATAAAATGACCAAGTCAAGTGGAGCATGCGAATCTAAACAAGGTATGAGATAATTTTTTCCAGGGCGACCCTCTTTACCCGGCCGCGGATCATTACTAACTAGCGTTCTACTGCTCAAACCCTCTTCAATTACTTCAAAATCAGAGCCTAACTCATTTTGCAAAACGCCAGTCCATCGTGTGTCTGCAGGAATACGAACATCACTACTAGGGTCATAACCCCAAGTATAGGAATCACCGAAACAGAGTATTCTTTTAGCTCTAGGATTTGTATTCATGCTATTTGATTAAATCAATGAATTGCTGTTCATTTAAAATTTTTACGCCCAATTTTTCGCCCTTTTCTTTTTTCGATCCCGGCTCAGATCCTGCCACCACGTAACTTGTTTGTTTTGATACAGACTCAGTAGTCTTACCACCAAGAGCTTTTATTTTTTTCTTCGCTTCATCCCGACTCATAGACTCCAGAGTACCAGTGAGCACAAAAGTTTTATCAGCAAGCCGAGTACTTAGTACTGAGTACTTAGTACTGAGAATATGAACACCATTTTTGAAAAGCTTATCGATAAATTTTTGATTCTCTATATGATGGAACCACTCGTATACGCTGGATGTTACAATCGGGCCAATATTTTCTATGGCGTTGATGTTATCGAGTGTAGCAGTCATCAACTTATCTAAACTGCCAAAACTGGTCGCCAAATCTTCTGAAGTTTGCTCACCAACATTGGGAATACCAAGCGAATATATAAATCTAGCTAAACTAATTTTTTTATGTTCTTCAATTGAACTAATAATATTTTGCGCACTCTTCTCTCCAAAACGTTCCAGACCAGATAGGTCCGCCTCAGTTAAACTAAATAAATCTGCCGAATCGGAAATCAAACCCTCGTCTTTAAGTCTGGAAATAATTTTTGGCCCCACAGTATAAATTTCAAAGGCATTCACAAAATGCTCCATGCCACGCTGATTTTTGGCTGGGCATGAAGGGTTGGTACAGTAATAAGCAACACTTCCCTTTCCTTGTTTATCTCCAGTTTCGCGTTTCAAAACTTTACCATTACAAACAGGGCATAATGCTGGCATTGTAAATTTCTTTTCTACACCAGTTCGTAATTTTAACAAAACTTCTACCACTTCAGGAATAACATCGCCAGCTTTTTGGATAATAACAGTATCACCAATTTTAAGCCCAAGTCGCTCTATCTGATCCATATTGTGAAGGGTGGCCTTAGACACAGTTGAACCTGCCACAAGAGTTGGTTTAAAATGAGCCACAGGTGTAAGCACTCCCGTACGCCCGACATTAACAGTAATATCCAAAACTTGAGTAGTCGCTTTTTCTGCCGGATATTTATAAGCCAGCATATAGCGTGGTGCCTTGCCAACTATGCCCAGAATTTGATGCAAATCCAAGTGGTTTACCGAAATAACCACCCCGTCAGTACCATATTCAAAATTCGGACGAAGTTTCTCAATTTTTTCAATAAACTTAAAAAGTTCACTCAAATTCTTGCAAACCAGTTCATGCTTATCCACCTTAAAACCAAACTCCCGTAAGAGCTCATGCTCTTTTGAGTGGCTAGTCACTAGTTCCTGGTCACTAGTAACTAATTGAGCAATATCGTAGGCAAAAAAATCCAAGTTCCTTTCTTTTGCTAAAGCAGGGTCCAACTGACGCAAACTACCCGCGGCGCTGTTTCGGGTATTGGCCAAAAGTGGTTTCCCTAATTTCTGATATTTTTTATTTAGATCAATCAAAGTTTTTTTTGCCATAACTGCCTCTCCACGAACCTCTACCAATTTCGGCAAGTTTTGTCCTCGAAGTTTTAGAGGAATAGCAGGGATAGTTTTTAGATTTTGAGTAATATCTTCACCAATAAAACCATCGCCGCGAGTGGCGCCACGAACCAAAAGACCATTTTCATAAATTAAAGACACTGCCAACCCGTCTAGTTTAAGTTCGCAAAAATACTCTACTTTTTGACTCGGAGGCAGAAGTTTTTTAACACGAACTTCCCAGTCCAAAACTTCCTCTTTTGAAAAAGCATCATTAAGCGAAGTCATGCGCACAGCATGCTTAACCTTTACAAATTTATCGAGGGGCTTACCACCCACACGATTCACTGGCGAAGAAGGGTCGGCCAATTCTGGATAGTCTTTTTCAAGAGCTACTAATTGTCGAGTTAGGGAATCATAGACGTCGTCTGAAACTCTTGGATCATCCAAGACATGATATCGATAACGTAAATCCTCTATTTCTATGCGCAATTTCTCTATGCGTTTTTTGGCCTCAGAGGAACTTTTCATATGGTTATATTATACTATGTTATCCACATCAAGCGCGAGCGATTTTCATGCTATACTATATAGGACAAGTTAAACAAATATAAATTTTTCATGTACAACAAAAAAAGATTTGATTTAGCTCCTAACCTTAAACTCGGCGTTGGCCGAGGTGCACCCATGAATTCTAATAAAATTTTAAAACTTACCAGTATTGGATTTTTAATAGTCAGTGCCATTTTGGCCACAAATAGCATTCGTGTTATTTTTAAAAATAGTGGGGACGAGACAGCTGCAAACCCTCAAGTCTTAGGCGTCAGCGACAATACAACCCAAACCGCAAATGAGCCACAGTTTATAGACTACACCGTTGCTACTGGCGATACCCTATTTAGCATCGCACAAAAAAATAATGTTAGTTGGACAACATTAGCCGCACTAAATAAACTGGATGTACCGTTTAATTTAAAAAAAGGTCAGGTCATAAAAATTCCAAAACAATAAAAATTAAAGAACTCCGTCTGCCTTAGGCAGACGGAGTTCTTTTAAAATTAGTGCATAAGGCAAGCTTACAAATGAGTCTTGAGGGACACACTCCTTTGGATTAAGCTCGAGGCATTTTGTGAGGATTTTTGGAGGCATAGTCAAACTACGACGACAAAAACCACAGCAAAATAACAAAGAGATTAACCAAAAGAGTGGGTTCTACTAGTTAGGAATTTGGACTTGAAGTTTGCGCGTTAACCCTAAATATTTTGAGACAATATCTATTACAGTTTGTCCTAAATACGGCAAACCTTTGCTTGTGGTATGAAGTGTGTCTGAGTAAGTTTCTATAGTTACAGAAGCAGTACCAGATGCATTGTTTAAAATTGACAAGGAATACTGTTTTGCTGGATCGAGGACTATAAAACCTGAGTCTTCTGTTGGGTTCATTGGGCTTGGCGACACTGGAATGATTGCTGGAGCCAATACCCCAGTTGGGTCATACTCTGTCAAACTCAGATCAATCGTGCCTGTTGGACCCTGATTGTAAGTTATTTTTAAACTTCCATAACCACCACCACCATAGGGATCAGCCGGATTAACCATAAAATAATCATTAGTAGTGGTTTGACGAATACTGTCTATAACTGGAGAAGTATTAAAGGCTTGAGTTACCGGAGATGGATCATCTAAGACTACCTCATTAATTGGCGAACTATAACTTAAACACGGATCTAACCCACAGTCTGGCAAGCCTCTTTTAATTTTAAACAAAGCTTCTTCTGTTATTGCTTGGGTTGCGTAGAGTGCAACTTCAGTGCGCGAAAAATCCCCTGATGCTTTAATCTCGATAAAAACAACTGTGGCTAAACTAAAAGTAATCGCTGAAATAGCCGATAATATTAATATCGAAAGTAAAAGACTAATTCCCTCTTGAGATTTTAAAAGTTTATGGTAAGTCATAAGCGTCTGTAGAAATAGAGGTTTGATATGGAATTGTTTTTACCTCGCCAGTAGGAAGAGTAACCGTAACTCGCATTATTAATGTAACCATAGGCTGAATGTCTGGTGGAGAAGCAACATCGTAAGGATCCGTGGCTGGCTGAACAAAAAATCGAAGCATATCAACGCTAAAGTTTACCGGATTTAAAAGCTGAGGGTCTAATTCTTCTTTAGCAATAAACAAATCACTGCCTGTTAAATATATACATTCACGTTCGCCAGTCTCACTGACCAGTGCTAGATATGTTGTATAGTTGGAAGCGGAAATGTAGTTAGCTTCGCAAGAAGACGAGACGGGAGTTGCGGAGTACTCAATTTTTCCGTTACGAATTTCTTTCACTAAAAATTCAGTAAAATTTCGCATCCCTTGAGTAGTTTGCCTGAGTGCTTCAGTGCGACGGTTTATTTTTAGAGCGTAATTAAAAATTGCTAGCGTCATTGTTAAAACCACAGCAAAAATTGTGGTAGAAACAACAATTTCCATAAGAGTGAAGCCCTGCTGAGCTTGTAGCTTGTAGCTTGTAGCTTGTAATCTAGGTAATTTCATATACTAGGTACTAGGAACTAGTGACTAGGAACTAAATTAGTAATTTTTCCAATTTGTTAAATGAGTCTCAAGCGTAATCGAACATCTCTTATCAGCCGGAAAATCTGCACTAGCAGGACAACGCCTATCACGCCACCACACCCGTGAGATAACTTTGAGGAGTTGATAATTATCAGAATCTTCCGACCATGGCGAAGTATCTCCGTCAGCTATTATCGTAATTTTTCGGTAATACTCAGAAGTTCCGTGGACAACAGCCTGATTTGCGACATAAAAACCACTGTCACCACTAGGGTCATAATCAAGGCCAAATTTATCGTTACTAGCGTTTGGGTCCCCCCAAGGCAAGCTATCTGCCGGATCAAAAACAAGCCTGTAGTCCTTAGTTCCACTTGGTGGATCAATTGAATAATTACTACCACCGCTAGGATTAAGCCATTTTGAATAACAGTCAGCAGTGTCATCGTCGGTTACAAAATTATAACAATCATTTTCCAAGTCATCGCGAAGCCAGTTTGTGTCGCGCATGTTTTTTATAACTTCAAGGCCTTCTCTTGCCAAACCAATCGCCACAATTTGTTTACTAATATTTGTTGAAGCATTTAACGAATAGACGGCAAGTCCAATTGCCCCACTAATTCCCATAGTTAAAATTAAAACACCAACCATTGTTTCAATTAAGGTTTGGCCACTTTGTGAGTTCCTAAAATTTATCTGGTCTTTAGTCTTCATAATTATGGTGTCGTGATTACTCCTGACACACCATTAATATTTACACTGCGGGTCTCCCCGGTAACACTTTCAGTAAGCTCAATCGTCAACGATGAATTAGCCGCAGCAGCCAGCCCACCAGAACTTGCAATTGTAGTTAAAATCTGACAGGTACTGTCTAGGTACATCGTGCCAAAAGGTAGAGCAAAAGTAATTTGAACACAATCTTGCTTAGTGCTAGATGCTCCAACTGGTTGCTCTAAAACCAACGAAGATTCTGCGCTAATACCAATATTTGCAGGAAAATTAATTGTTTCAACTGGAGTGTCTAAAGTTAAATCGCTTGCCACTGCCTGAATTAAATACTGAGAAGGGTTAGCACGGTCAAACTGTAAAACATAATACTTAACCGACTTCCCGCTTAAGCTACTATTACGCGAAGCTAAAGCTTGGCTTTGGACTTTGCGAATATTTGTCACTAATTCATTTTGGGCAATTCGTAAATTGCGTGGTCCTCTCTGGGCTGCAAAATTTGCCATTACAGCGGCAGCAAATAAACCTAAAATAGAAATGACAACAAGCATTTCAATTAAAGTAAAACCGGAATTAGTACTTAGTACTTGGTACTTGGTACTTGGATTATTTGGTAACTTTTGTTTCATGAGAGCACAACTTTTATGCTCTAAGTATACGATATTTAGCTGCTTTTTCCAAATTTGATTATCTATAAAATATAAAAGACCCTGTCCCCAAGGTCTTTTTGTTCTACTCTACTACTTCTTCTAAAACAGGGGTTTCTGGTGGTGGAGATGGTGTGGTTTCTAAAATAACTTCGGGCTCTTGAAGGCTATTGCTATCTTCCGTAGCAGTTTCCTCTTCCTGGTCTAGCACTACAGGTTCAGTGTCTTCTGGAACTTGAAATTCCTCAGACTCCTCTTGAGGTTGCTCTTCTGGAATAGGTGGTGATGATGGAGTGTTGATAATAATACTAATGTCTTCTGTGGTGCCATCTGAAACAGAGAGTTTGGCTCCACTGGTTGCAAGACTGTGCCAATTAAAGGTGATAGAAATATCTTCTGTATCTTCTAGTTCTATGGTAAAGCCAGTGAGATCAGTGTCAGTAATACGATAAGGGGTGGAAGTAAAGTCTATTGGGGTAGCAGTGACAATAGGTTGGTATTCATAGGGTTTGGAAAAAGAGATTCGCACTGTCTTAGAGCCAGGGAGGATCTTGCCTTGGCCTGCACTGTCTTTGGATAGATAGAGATGGGACTTTGGAGTAACTGAGAGCGTATTTGAAAGGTTGCCAGAAAGATTGCCTTGAAGCTGAGAGTCTGGGTCTATGAGGATGTTAATTTGAGCTTGTTGTTCTTGAATTGCTTTGACGATAACTGGGATTAGATTTTCTTTGGTAATACCAAGATATCCATTAGCTCCTTCTGTGATAATGTTTGGATAGACCTCTTGGACTTCTTGGGCAATGAAGCCGGTTAAGACTGGGCCATCTGGATTAGCTACACGGTTGAAGTCTACTACCCGAAGACCAAGGAGAGTCTCTAGACCTTCTACTTGGGTGTCTTGAATATTGGTTTTGGTACGAACATCAGAAACGTCAGTTAGAGCAAAGGTTCCTGCGGTGTTAGCGATGTAGCCGACTTGGGTACCATCACCGTCTAGGGCGTTAAGATAGTAAGTAGTGCCAGAAGCATCATCTGCTCCTCCTTGGATTTGGATACCATACCGAGAAGCAGTATTGCCATCATTGAAGAAGTTGGCAATGTAGGAGTTAGCTAGATCTGTTTGAACGTCTAGAGAATAGCTGGGAGCAGTGGTACCAATACCTACAGATCCCCCGTTGAAGATAGCAGAATAGTCAGAAGTTCCTCCGGTGATATCTACGGATAGTCCACGATGAAAGGCTGCTTGACCACCAGCATCTATTTTAATTTGTTCTATACCTGAAGAGTCTTTGAGGGAAGACAGGGGTGAGCGGTAGGTGTATGAGCCGATGCCAGTATTAATTGCATTCATTACATTATAAAGCGCAGCATACTCTGGATACTGGTCAGGGCCAGTGAGTATCCATCGCATCATATAAAATCCGAGCACTGAGGAGTCATTGCTAAAACCTGCTGCTGCGCTCACATCATCTGCAGTGGCTCCAGTAGTTTCATTTAAGGTCTCTGTGAATGCCCCATATGTATAATCCGGTGTTGCAGTATGATCTGATTCAAATACTCCAAAACCAGTCATCATTGTACCTGTGCCAGGAAAACCGAGCATTGCCATTTCACCATTCCCACCACCGGTACTATTAGAAGATACTGGATTTGATTGCCTTATATTATTAAAAACTTGCGAATGCCCCACCATGCGCGCTGTAGCACTTGAAGCTAAAGTGATAGTAACTGTATTTGTGCCTGCGCTAGGGTTAACAAGTCTGTACTGTAACAGTCTTACTGTTGAGCTTAAGAAGGTGGTTGTACTTGTTTGCGCTATTGATTGACTTCCATAAGTAACAGATGTAACAGTTGGAAGAGTTAAGGCGGCATTTTTATGGATTGCTACGTAAACTACTAATAAACGATTACCCGGTGATCCATCAACTTTTTGAGTCCAAGATAAAGTGTTAGATTCAGTAGATCCTGTATTAACACTATTTCCTGCCTCATATGCTACTGCAGCTGTCCCACTAATAACCGGATTAAACGCCACCGTTGTAGTCAGTGAAGTATCAGAAACAATAGTAGCCACAATTCTTGATTGTCCGTTGACTGTGATTTCATCTCCAACAGTAAGTTCTGTTGTAAAGAGAGTGGAAGTTCCTGTGACGGTTGTGCCTGAAGATGAGGTAATAGTTCCTGTGCCGGAGTTTGAGCTTCCCACAATAGAGAGCTTAGCAGTAGGAGTTGCTGTGCCTACACCAAGAGTGTTTTTGGTGTCATTGAAAAAGAAGTTAGCGTTGTCTTGAGTTAAGGCTGATGTTCCTTGGAATGGGATAGAGCCTGCGGTGAAACTGGGATTAATAGTTCCAGTGACAGATCCTGCAATTGTTCCTGAAACAGTAAGGTTATTGGTTATGGTAGCATTGCTAGAAACACTAAGTTCTTTGGTACTAAAGTTGTCTGAGGATAAGTAGGTAAAAGCAGCTAGAGTGCCTCCTGGGTTGGTGGAAGTTGGACTAGTTGGAATGTATGGTTGAACATAGATAGGACTACTAGAACCTCCGCTTGATGAAGATGCTCCGGCTAATCCTTGGGGTCCCATGGGACCCATGGGTCCTGTGAGTTGGGACTTCATTTCTGGATCCTGCAAAATAGTCATGATGCTGGCTTTGAGATCAAGGGTAGAAGTTGTTGATGGGACAGTGTCTGTGGCCGCAAGGACAGAGCCGGAAGCAGGATCAACTGAAGTCTTTGTTTGAGGAGTAGTTTGAGGTGCTTGTAATGATGGGGCAAGAGGATCTGATTGTTCTGTGACTAATTGCTTTGATGCCTCATAACTGACTTGTTGTTTTGGTGCTTGGAGTTCCTCTACCACCACTTCTGGTTGTTGCATTTTAAAGACAACGATACCGGCAATAGCTAAAACTCCCACTGCGAGAAGAGCAAGCAGAGGGATAAAGCCTTTTTGATTTTGATGAATTTGTTTCATTAAAAAATGCTTTAACTATTCTTGAATATCTGTAACTACTTCTGGGACTGGCGGTTCTTGTGGTGGATTTTCTGGAATAATTTCTACTACTGGAGGCTCCATGCTTTCTTCTGGATCAGAAACATCTTCCTGAGCTGGGGTAGTAGCTTCACCTCCGTCTTCTGGAACTTGAACTTCCTCAGACTCCTCTTCGGGTTGCTCTTCTGGAATAGGTGGTGATGATGGAGTGTTGATAATAATACTAATGTCTTCTGTGGTGCCATCTGAAACAGAGAGTTTGGCTCCACTGGTTGCAAGACTGTGCCAATTAAAGGTGATAGAAATATCTTCTGTATCTTCTAGTTCTATGGTAAAGCCAGTGAGATCAGTGTCAGTAATACGATAAGGGGTGGAAGTAAAGTCTATTGGGGTAGCAGTGACAATAGGTTGGTATTCATAGGGTTTGGAAAAAGAGATTCGCACTGTCTTAGAGCCAGGGAGGATCTTGCCTTGGCCTGCACTGTCTTTGGATAGATAGAGATGGGACTTTGGAGTAACTGAGAGCGTATTTGAAAGGTTGCCAGAAAGATTGCCTTGAAGCTGAGAGTCTGGGTCTATGAGGATGTTAATTTGAGCTTGTTGTTCTTGAATTGCTTTGACGATAACTGGGATTAGATTTTCTTTGGTAATACCAAGATATCCATTAGCTCCTTCTGTGATAATGTTTGGATAGACCTCTTGGACTTCTTGGGCAATGAAGCCGGTTAAGACTGGGCCATCTGGATTAGCTACACGGTTGAAGTCTACTACCCGAAGACCAAGGAGAGTCTCTAGACCTGCTACTTGGGTGTCTTGAATGTTAGTTTTGGTACGAACATCAGAAACATCAGTTAGAGCAAAGGTTCCTGCGGTGTTAGCAATGTAACCGACTTGGGTGCCGTCACCATCTAGGGCATTGAGGTAGTAAGTAGTGCCACTTGCATCATCTGCTCCCCCTTGGATTTGGATACCATACCGAGAGGCAGTATTACCGTCGTTGAGGAAGTTGGCAATGTATGAAGTGGCTAGGTCTGTTTGAACGTCTAGAGAATAGCTTGGGGCTGTGGTACCAATACCTACAGATCCCCCGTTGAAGATGGCTGAATAGTCAGAAGTTCCTCCGGTGATATCTACGGATAGTCCACGATGAAAGGCTGCTTGACCACCGGCAGAAATAGTAATCTGTTCAACACTGGATGAATCTTTCATAACAGAAAGAGGTGAGCGGTAGGTGTAGGCTCCTGTCGCGGTTGCACTGTTCTTAATAACTATCGCACGAGCAAGGTTAGGAGTTGAACCACTTAAAAGAAAAATAGAAGTGGTGCTATAAAATGGAGGTGAATTAACTAAATGAGCAAAAGCTACGACTAGTCTGGAGTCATCTGAAGTTGAGCCGGTACTGAGATTACCAAGTTCTACACTAGGAGAACCACCAACAAGCGAACCATCTTCATCCAAGTCCGCAGTGATATTTGCATTTAAAGAACCGGAAACTAATAAGGCTTGTTTTATAGAACTACCTGATCCGGAACCAAGAATACCATTATTTGTCCCTCCACCACCGCTAGCACTTAGTAATGGAGCGACTTGATCAACATTGGCAAATAAAACCGACTGCCCAACCATACGGGCTGTTGCACTTGAGCTAAGAGTTACAGTTATTTGTTTTGTACCTGCTTCTGGAGCTACTAAATAAAATACCGCAAGTCTATTATTTTCATCAACTGCTTGAGTTGAAACCAAGGTCATCGTCTGCGATCCATAAGTGATTGAGGAAACAGTAGGAAAAGCAAGCGCAACATTTTTATGAATCACTATTGAAACTGTTAAATAACTATTTTCAACGGTTGAGTGCACGGTATGATTCCACGATAAAGTATTTTCTTCCGAACTTCCTGTATTGGTCGTTGCGGTGTTTACATATTCAACATTTGGCGTAGCCGTCAATACCGGACTAAACGCCACAGTAGTTGTTAGTGAAGTATTAGAAACAATAGTGGCAACAGTTCTGGTTTGACCATTAACTGTAATTTCATCACCAACGGCAAGTTCAGTGGTAAAGAGAGTGGAAGTTCCTGTGACAGTTGTTCCTGAAGAGGAAGTAATGGTTCCTGTGCCTGAACTTGATGAGCCTGTAATAGAGAGCTTAGCTGTTGGAGTTGCTGTGCCTACACCAAGAGTGTTTTTAGAGTCATTGAAAAAAAGATTACTGTTGTCTTGGGTTAGAGCAGAGGTTCCCTGAAATGGGATAGAACCAGAAGTAAAGCTAGGATTAATAGTTCCAGTCACAGATCCTGCAATTGTTCCTGAAACAGTAAGGTTATTGGTTATGGTAGTGTTGTTGGAAACACTAAGTTCTTTGGTACTAAAGTTGTCTGAAGATAAGTAGGTAAAAGCAGCTAGAGTGCCTCCAGGGTTGGTCGAAGTGGGATTGGTTGGGATATATGGTTGAACATAGACAGGACTACTAGAACCTCCGCTTGATGAAGATGCTCCTGCAGGACCTTGGGGACCCATTGGACCAGCTGGTCCAGTTAACTGGGACTTCAGCTCTGAGTCTTGGAGAATAGACATGATGCTGGCTTTGAGATCAGGAGTTGATGGGACAGTGTCTGTGGCGGCAAGGACAGAGCCGGAAGGAGGATCAACTGAAGTCTTTGTTTGAGAAGCAGTTTGAGGTGCTTGTAATGATGGGGCAAGTGGATCTGAGTATTCTTGGTCTGACTGATTTGATGTCTCATAACTGACTTGTTGTTTTGGTGCTTGAAGTTCCTCTACCACAACTTCTGGCTGTTGCATTTTAAAAACAACGATACCGGCAACAGCTAAAACTCCCACTGCGAGAAGAGCAAGCAGAGGGATAAAGCCTTTTTGATTTTGACGAATTTGTTTCATGAGAGCACAACTTTTATGCTCTAAGTATACGATATTTACAGGCTTTTTCCAAATTTAGTTTACTCCAATTAAAACTAAATACCAATTCACAAGTCGCTCCCCCCAAAACAAAGCAATTAAGGTCGCCAAGCTTAAGAATGTGCCGAATGGGATTTTACTGCTAAACTGTTTTTTGCCTAACAAAACTAAGGGTACAGAAACCAAAGCCCCAAGCCAGAAAGCCAGCAGAAGCGCCATACCAAGCTTAGATGGGCCTAAAATAAGCCCCATGACAAAGACTAACTTCACATCACCAAACCCAATCCAGCGGCCTTTTGATACTGCCCAGAGCGAATAAAATAACAAGAAAGCACTAAGCCCAGCCAGTAAGCCCGAAAGCCACAAACTACTAAAACTGAAAAATGCATGTCCAGAAGCAACGCTGAGAACAACATTAAACAATAAAATAATAATTGCAGTTGGCCAAAGCACAACATTTAAAATTAAATAGTGTTCAAAATCAATCACAAAAATAATTAATAACACACAAACTACAAATAAGGCTTTGATAAAAATTAGTGTCGACAATAAATCACTCGGCCAAAAAAATAAACTGCAGACCACAAATAATGCGCCAGTAATTAATTCGATAATAACGTATCGAGAGGAAAATTTAACTTTACAATGCAAACACCGCCCACCTTGAAAAATATAGCTAAATACAGGGATCAATTCGCGACTAGAAAGAATATGGCCACAAGTAACACAGCGACTTCGACCAGTTGGAACATCTCCTTGTGGCAAACGCCAAATAAGCACATTAAGAAAACTTCCAATCAAAAGCCCGAAAATAAAAATAAATAAAAGCGTCATCGAAGTTAAAGATTATTATTCTGGAAACCTAAAACATTACGACTTTCATAAATTAAAGTAAATTTATTATTGGCTGTTAAGGCTGTAACAATCTCATCCCTACCATTAGTATGGGAATCTGTATGATACTCCATAATAATACGCTTAACTGATACAGAGAGTGTTTCAAGACTTGTATTAATAACACTGTATTCGCTACCCTCAATATCCATTTTCATTAAATCAACGCGTGTTAGACCATTTTGTTCCAACACTTCAGAGAGAGTCAGTGCATCAATTTCAAAATATTTTCCAGATATCGGACGACTAGACACTACTTGGCCAGCATCGAACGGCCGACCATCTAAATTGATATAAAAATGTCCGGACTGTCCGTATAAAGCAAACGGGATTACAGTAACATCGCTGTGACGATTAAGCTCTAAATTCTGCTTTAATAAGCTTAGGTTATCCACCACTGGTTCCATAACAAAAACTCGTGAGCTTGGATTTATATGCTTTGCCCATAAACTAAAGCTCCCAATATGTCCACCACAATCAAGAATTACCGGACTACTTAAGTCCTTAATTCCCAAGAGTTTTTCCGGATACTCATTTCCAGAAAGAACTACAATAGCGTCGTTAATGTCACTAGTTTTTGCTCTAGTGGCTACCACCATGCCATTTTTTGTGTGATAAAGTGGGTTTTTAATCAGCCCCAGCTTATCGAGCACAAACAATACGGGATTAGTTAATATACTCAAAGCAATTTTAGCTTTAGAAAAAAAAGATAAGTGCCCCATACAAAAAGTTGGGTCGTTAAATATCATATTTTTTTGTGCTGATAAATCATTCATAATATTTTTCTACCTACCCCTTCCTGTAAAAACATAATAAGCTGTTTTAAAAATAATTTCCAAATCAAATAATATTGAACGATGTTTAATATAATAAAGATCGTATTGCAATTTTAGTTTTGTTTCATCTAAGCTCCCTGCATACACATGAAGCTGAGCCCACCCAGTCAACCCAGGTTTAACCAAGTGCCTTTCATCGTAGAATGGAATATCTTTTTTTAACTGTTCAACAATTCCAATTTGTTCTGGTCTTGGGCCAACCAAACTTAAATTCCCCAAAAGAAAATTAATTGACTGCGGAATTTCGTCAATGCGAAATTTCCGTAACCATTTTCCAATTGGGGTAATGCGACTATCACCTTGTTTAGTCCAGAGATCTTTTTGATCACCGTACATTGTTCGATACTTAAACAGCCGGAATGCTTTACCGTCTAGTCCCACTCGATGTTGATTTTTTAAAATGACAGGACCTCTAGATGTCCCTGCAATTAAGACGGCAAAAAATGGAAAAGTCACAATAAAGACCACAAAACCAACCAATCCTGCAACTAAATCAACCGTGCGTTTAATGATATTGTACAAAGGCTTTTGTTTGTAGCTAATATTTTCTAAAAACCACAATTCAGTAATAGTCGCTAAATAAACACGTCGAAATAATTGTTCGTAAAAAGCTTTGTGGCTATAAAAAATTACCCCATTTTTTTTCAAAGCATATAATTGCTCAACTAATTTTGAGTTTTCATAAACATCTTCAGCCAAGACAACACTACGTGCTCTGTTTTGATTGAATAATTCAGGCAAAGTTGTCTCGGTTAGCCGGTTCACAAATTCAAAGCCTAAATAAGAGTGCTCAGCAATGGTTTCAGCGACATTAGGAACATTATCGGAAACAGATAAGACGTAGACATACTCTTTAGCCTTATGTTGTAAGAAATATTTAATTACAACATACCAAAGAAGTAATAATACAAAAGTGCTAATAATATGGGCTAAGAGAAATCTGCGAGGAGTCAAAAATAAGCTTGGTTGAAAATAAAAATACGTAACAGCAAATAAAAAATTTACTGCCATAGCTGAAATTAGGCCAGTTACTAAAAATGAATGCGTTCTTAAACTCTTTAGATCAAAGAGGTTATGCATAAACATCACCAGCATCCAAAATGGATAGATAATAGAAAAGGCTTGTATGTGCGTGACTAAGAGCTCTCGATTCAGCCCTCCAGGATACCACAGCCAAATTGTTAAAAACAAGCTCAAATAACAAATTACAAAGCTTGAAATAATCAAAAAAAATCGATAAAACCGAATGCGAGAATTGTTCATATATACAGTATACCAAAGCTTCCAAAAACCACTAATAAAACGCTTCCTCTACTCAATATACGAACCCCCATAACCAAACTGGGCAGGAATAACAAACTTTTTAATGTCGGGCGAGGCTTTTGCATCGACAAGAAGTTTTTTGAGTAAAGGGTCAGATGGAAACTGTTGGCGGAGTTTATTAATTACAAAAACAACTTGCTCCTTCTTCCCTTGTTGCTGGTAAATACTGGCCAAGAGGAGCCAGCCTGGCAAATCTTTATCGTGCAAAGTCACTGTTCGGTTAATCATCAAGCGAGCATTTTCTAAATCCCCTGTTACATAATACCAATACGCAACCGGATAATAACGTTCGCGAGCATAGGGCGCCATCAAAAGACCTTTTTGTGCATTGGCAAAATACTTTTCTAAAAATTCTTTATTGTGCGTATTATTAAACAAATACGCGTACGTTCGACTGGCATTATAGAAACTTGCAACTGTGGTTGGATGAACTTTTATCATTGTTTCAATTGTCTGCTCGGTTATAGCAGTATCTTTTTTTTCACCAATGCTAGAGGCGGCAACATAATCCAAAACTAAACGACTTGCGGGATTAAACGTTCTAGCAATAGAAAATAACTGACTGCTACGCTGAAATTGTTTTGCGTTGTAGGACTGAACTCCAAAATACAAAAAATACTCGGAGCTAATATACCCAATTGGCCAAACAATTAAAACCAAGGCTAGCAACCAGCCTAGTTTGCGTGAAATACGAAAATTTTGCATGCCAGAAAAAGTTTTTGCATCTGGGTCTAATAAAATTACAATTAAAATTGCAAGCACAAACCAACATGGCACAACCACAGGACCGAAACTGGCATTTACAATAAAACTACAAAGTCCAGCCAAAGCAGCAAGACTAAACGGATCATGCTTTTTTATAACGCGCAAAAGAGAGTTCCAACAAATAACACCAAGTAACAAAGCAAAAATTAAAGTCAAAGGAATGCCCCCTGTAACGGCAAGTTGCAAAAAAACGTTATGAGCGTCGTCAAAATTTCCACCCGAAACCAAAGAACTATCGCGAAACGGAGCAAACGCAATGTGAAAGTTACCCAAACCAACTCCAAGCCATGGATGCTCTTGAATAATAGTTAAACTTTTATCCCAAGCCAAAAATCGGTTTACTAAACTTTGATCGGTTAATTCAAAAGTCTGAGCCACGGACTTTGGCCTACTAATACTATAAAAAGTTGCGGATAAAGACCCAAGGATTATCAAGGCCAAACCTAGATTTAACAATACTTTACGGTCCAGACGATGCCATAAAAGTACTGCTCCTATCAAACATAAACTAACTGCAAATCCAACTAAAGAGGCTCGACTGCTAAGAAGCACCACGCTCCAAATAATTATAAATAGTCCTAAACCATAATAAAGTTTATGCCAAAAAGTTTTTGCATACCCGAATAGAAAAAATCCAAAAGCAGCCACACTAGTCATAAACATAGAAGAGAAATTAGGATTGCCGAGGAGACTAGGAACACGCGGCAAAACGTCACGACCGGATGGGTCATAAAATCCTATCCCTGCGCTTTGGAACAATGCCCACAGGGCAATGATTACAGCGTCAAAAAATAGAATTCTCACGACCCACGTTAACTTCTCACGATTTAGAACTGAAAGCAATAAAACAATATAAATTGACCATGCCAAATGAAATAATATTGAATTTGTTAGTCTGCCGTCGTAACTAAAAATAGTATTTAAAACATCTTCTGAATTTATTAAAGTTAATACTGACCACAACAAAAATAAACCCAACAGCACAAAAAAAGTTCGCTGAAAACGAAGTTGATAACGCTTTGTGAATAAAAAGATACTAAGAGCAACTCCGGCTCCCAATAAAAAAATGGCGTACTTCGGCGTTTCATAATTCTCATGCATAAACGGCGAAGTCGCCAAGGGCAAAACAAAGATCACAAAACAAAGAAAACTAAACAATGCATCGGAAAGAAACGGAAACCGAAAACGTTGCCACACAGACTCATTTGGCTTTTGCTGGATGACTAACTTATCCTCCGTCATTTAATTCCAGCCTTTCTGATAACTTTCAAAACCACGAGGTAAGCATACGGGTAAGCGAAAATGTTGGGAATCGGAATTTTCATAACGAAAACTCTCAACACATTTTTTACTTGGTAGTTGGGATGGCGGGAATTTATTAAAATACGAAAGCATAACTGTTTTGTCATTAAATTCAAAAGTTGTTGGATACCTATCCTGATCGCTAAAAAAATACTGTAGACCTTCAGTGGTTTGACTGGCGATTCTAACAATTGCCTCACCTTGAGCAATATCTCGGCCAGCTCTATATCCAAACCATAGCGTTAAGGAAAAGACAAAAACCAATACCCCTATAATAATATTTTGAATTACTGTTGTTGAAAACATATAGAAAAAGCTCTGATTAATTCTATTAGTAGTATACGACAAAAGGCTTCCTAAATAAAGAAGCCTTTTGTTTTATAATAAACTGAAGTTGTTATTATTGGATACCGCCTGAAGACAAAGTGTGTGTACCAGAAGCTAGTCCACCAGTTGTGTTTCCAAGACAGAATCTTAAGGTATAGTCGGTTGAAGACGATACTGTAGTATATGTGTAAGCATTTGCTGCAGCGTCGGCACAAGGACCATCCTGAGGTCCTGGTGCTGTTGGGAATGACCCCATATAGGTAGGGACCAAAGAATCAGTCACAGGAGGATAGATAGAATTATCGTTGAAGTAGAGCTCCATAGCACTACTAATTTGTCTGACATCAGCGACACGGCGAGCATCTCTGGACTTAGCTCGAGCAGAGTTTAAGGCCAACAAAACCACAGACGCCAGCAAACCGATGATAGCAATAACAACCAACAATTCAATTAAAGTAAAACCTTTTTGATTTGTGTTTCTCAATGTTTTCACCCCCTTCGTGGGCTTAGGATGCTTCATGATTTTGCTTTTTACAAAATCAGAATTAAATTACGCTAATCTCAGTATACTATAAAAGTGCGAAATCGACAAAATAGTTATCAACAACACCACTAGGACATCATTATTAAACTAGAGGACTTATGGACTTTGGTCGAGTACGAGGCATTTTGCGAGGATTTTTGGAGGCGTAGTCAGACTACGACGACTAAAACCACAGCAAAATAACAAAGTAATCGGTCAAAGCCGAAGTCCTGAAATATTCTATCCAACGGTGCTGGCCAAATTATAAATTGGCAAGAGAATTCCTGCTACTAATGCGCCCACCGCTAACCCTAAAATAATCATAATAATTGGCTCGAGCAAAGTACTAAGCACCGCGACCTTATCATCAACTTCTTTTTCGTAGTAACTTGCCATCTTCATTAAAATTTCATCTAATTTGGCACTTTGTTCTCCAACTTTAACCATTTGCGTCACAATTATTGGAAATTCTTTGTAGTCGGCTAAAGAATCACTAATACTATTTCCATTACTAACTTTTACCGAAACCTCAGCTAAAATATCTCGGTAAACTGTATTATTAATAATCTCTCCAACAATCTGGATAGCTTGAATAATTGGAATCCCTCCGGCAACTAGCGTTGAGAGATTCCGAGCAAAACGCGCCATATAGATTTTACGAAAAATATCGCCAAACAAAGGCGCCTTAATCTTAAATAAATCAAACATGTGCCTACCACTTGGCGTGCTAATATAATATCTAAAGCCCAAAACTAACAAACCCAAAGCTAAAAATACCGCCCACCAAAATTGCTCAAAAAAGTCAGTTGCCCCAATTAAGACTTGGCTAATAAAGGGTAGTTCACCACCCTGCTCCTTAAGCACTACTGTCAATTTTGGCAAAACAAATTTAAACATCAACACACCAACGGACACCAACGCAAATAACACAAATGTTGGATAGGTGAAAGCCTTTTTAACATTGGCCCGAAGGGTAAAGTCTTTTTCTAACGAATCTGCTAAGTAGGCTAAAGCTTGAGAGACTGACCCCGAAGCTTCACCTGAACGAATTAAACTAATGTAAACATTACCAAACACATCTAAATGCTTAGACAGAGCTAACGAAAAACTTTCACCACCTTCTATAGAAGCTACTAAGTCTCGAGTAATGCTAGATAAGCGCTTACTCGAAATTTGGCTTTCTAAAATGCGAAGAGACTGCAAGAGTGGAACTTGAGCAGAAATTAAGGTAGAGAGCTGGCGCGAAAATAAGACAAGATCTTTGTAATTTACCCGCTTACCAAAAGGATTAATCTTCGTTAAAATACTATCCTCTTGAACGTTTAAACTGATAATTAACAAGCCATTTTCACTTAACAAGCTTTCGGCTTTCTCTTGGCTCGCTGCCATTACAAAACCCTTTTTTAAGCTGCCATCTTTATTTTTAGCTTGGTATATGAAGCGCATTCTAAGTACTCAGTACTTAGTACTTAGTACTTAGAGGGCTCATATCGAACACTAAAATACTATCGCACTAAGAATGTTATAAATTAAGATAGCAACGACAGGAAATAATCATTATCGAGAACAAAATTTTGAGCAATTTCAAGTTCCACAATACCTTGTTTAACTAAACTAGCCAAAGTTTTATCGAGCGGAACCATTCCCTCTTCCATACTGGTATGAATAATATTGTTTATTTCATAAACTTTATTTTCTCGAATTACATTGCGAACAGCATTGTTTACAACCATAATTTCATAGGCTGGAACACGACCACCGCCAATTTTTGGCAACAGACGCAAACTGACCACACCAACCAACACACTGGCAAGCTGTGTTCTAATTTGACCCTGCTGATCACCAGGGAAAACATCAACCACACGATCAATACTTTGAGCAGCATCGTTGGTATGCAAAGTCGCAAAAATTAAATGCCCAGTTTCTGCCAAAGTTAAAGCTGCACTAATCGATTCAAGGTCACGAATTTCACCAACCAAAACTACATTAATATCTTCACGAAGAGCCGCTTTCAAGGCCTGAGAAAAACTTGGCGTGTCCATATTGACTTCACGTTGACTAATAACTGATTGTTTAGGACTAAACAGAAATTCAACAGGATCTTCAATAGTTAAAATGTGCTCGGCTCTAGTGTTATTAATCTCATTTATCATGGAAGCTAAGGCTGTAGTTTTACCATGACCTGTTGGACCGACGATTAAAACAAGCCCTTGCTTGCGCTCTGTAAATTTTTGTAAAATTCCTGGCAAACCCAACTCCTCTAAACTTCGAATATGGTTGGGAATAAGTCTAAAAGCAATTCCCAAAACCCCTTGCTGTTTATAAACGTTTACACGAAAACGAGCATTGTCTTTAAAGCTGTAAGACAAGTCAATATCCCACTGAGTAGCAAACATTTTCTTTTGCTCATCATGGAGGAGTAATTCCACAAGATCATTCATAGCATCAGAACTCAGAACTTGATAATCTTCTAAGCGGAGCAATTGGCTGTCTACACGCAAAATTGGTGGCTCACCTACCAATAAATGCAAGTCTGATGCATTTCGTTCCAGCGTTAACGCCAATAATTTAGAAAGTTCTATTTCACTTGTTTTGTAAGGCATTTTGTTTTATTAACCACAGGCTATCCTGCAAAGCAGGCGCATTTTTATTTCTAAAGATAGTTTAACGACTATATTATAACATGTTTAAGCGAGCCTTGGTAAATTCTTAACTACCAAGCAACTGGCGTGCCAAAGTTGCAATATCTTTTGGTTTAGAAAGCTTCCGATTGCAATGAAAAGTAATTCCAAACCGCATCAAATTTGCTAACTCCTGTTCAGTTAAATTGTAGCCGACAGTAATAACCCGCAGAGCAGGATGACTTTTATGAAAAACTGGAAGGTAGTCCAAAGCGAGCTTGGGACTGCAAACTAAAACATGGGGTTTAAACTCTGCAATAACTGCTGAGAGATTTTGTTCGTCACTACACTTTCGCACAAAAAAATCTACTTCCCTGAGGTGCTTAGAATAAAGATCACTTAATTCAGCGTCCTTTATGGATACTAGTGCAGTTCCAACCACAGACTCCACTGTAAACAGCGGATCCATAACGAAAGATTGTTTAAATACATACGCCATACTGGAAATTTTTAGTTTAATATCTGAATTTTACTCTGAAGTAACTCGCAAAATCTCTTCCATTGTTGTTTCTCCATTCAGAACCTTAACCACACCATCTTGCTTCATTGAAATTACCCCGAACTTTAACGCCGCTTCATAGATTTTATAAGCTGGCTCCTGACTAAAAGCTAACTCTTGCAATTCTTGCAGGATTGGTAAAATTTCGTAAATTCCTAAACGTCCTTTGTAACCACTTTGACCACAGCGGTCACAGCCTTTGGGGTTATAAACTTTATATTTTTTAGGGTCTATCCCCTCTATATATTCTGCGGGTACGCCAATTAGTTCTTTTTCAATCTCTTTTTTTATAAGAGCCGTTGGTTCAACTGGAACTTTACAATCTTCGCAAAGCTTGCGGACAAGTCTTTGTGCCATGATTAAATTCAACGAGGCAGACAACAAAAAAGATTCAATATCCATATTCATCATGCGAGGAATGGCCCCAACTGCATTGTTAGTATGCAAAGTCGAAAAAACCAAATGCCCTGTCAGGGCTGCGTGCACTGCCAACTCTGCAGTTTCTTGGTCACGAATCTCACCAACCATAATAATATTTGGATCTTGACGAAGAATACTCCTAAGACCGGAGGCAAAAGTCAGCCCAACGTCTGGATTAATCTGGCTTTGGTTTACCCCTTCAATGAAATATTCAACTGGGTCTTCAAGCGTAACAATGTTCACACCTGCAGTATTAAGCATCGACAAAATCGCATAAAGTGTGGTGGATTTTCCACTACCAGTAGGTCCAGTAATTAAAAAGATTCCGTGAGGCTTTTTAATATTATCTAAAACCCAAGTCTTAGCTTTACCGCGCACACCAAGCTGGTCTAAGGTGGGCACACTAGAAGTTTTATCCAAAAGACGCATCACAACTTTCTCACCGTACATGAGTGGCAGTGTTGAAACACGAAAGTCAACAGATCGATTCCCTAAATCCATATGAAAACGTCCATCTTGAGGGATACGCTGTTCGTCAATTTTTAAGTTCGCTAAAATTTTAATACGAGAAATTATTGCAGAATTTACATTTTTTGGAAGCCTTAAGCTAGAGTGCAATATCCCGTCAATGCGGTAACGAACACGCACATCACTTTCAGAAGGCTCAATATGAATATCCGAAGCTCCTCCCTCAATCGCATTTGTTAAAATAACATCAACAATTTTAATAATTGGAGCATCTTCAATAACTTGCGACTTATTTTCAGCCTTATCTGACCCAGGAGTCCTAACCAACTGCTGTTGTTCAATATTTTTTAAAGCTTCGCCAACAACATTACCAATATTTTGCTTTTTCCCAATAGTTGAATTAATCGAAGTGCTCGAAGCTAAATAAATCTGGATTTGTAAATTTTGTTTTTGTCCTAAGAATTCCAAAGCTTCCAAAGCTTGCAAGTTTCCAGGATCCGTTACAGCCACTTTTAAAGTGGTTTTTACCAAATCAAACGGCATGATTTTATAAAAATTTCGGGACTCTTCTGGAATCATGGCCAAGACTTTTGGCTGGACTTGAACTTTTCGTAAATCTACATAAGGTAAATTTAAAAAAGCGGCCTTTGCTTGGGCCAAGTCTTCCTCATTCATCAACTTTTCTGCTAACAATAACTGTTCGATATCTTTTGACTCAGCCCCTGGACTTTGTAAATTGGCATCTCTGACTTTTTGCAGACGCTCAAGACTGACTTTAGTTAAAAAGCCATGGTCCAGCAAAAAGCTTTCAAAGCTTGAAGTTGCTGTTATTTTTTTAGGAGAAACGTCTGTAGCCATAAAAATTATTACGCTATTGAGTAGATAATCCACCAATCATAGCATCAAGCGAAACCCCAGCGTCTCCGGCAACTGCAGTAGGGTAATTAAATTTTCTTGAATCAGAATTGTAGCTACGTACACTGCTAAAATCTAAAGTATTTCCCAGCGGTAATATCTTAGCTGTACTTTCCGAAATCGTGGCTGAATCCTGAATAGGCACGCTAACTAAATTACTTATTTTTGAACCAAATAAGAAGTAAACTACGATAGCTACCACAATAACTACAGGGATTATTAACAATTTTTTATTCATTTACAGGTGCCTCCTTTTTTTCAGTCTTTGGCTCTGGAGCGTAGGCATAACTTTTTACTTTAATTCTAAAAGTTAAGCTATCTGTTTGGCTGGCAACTTCAACTCCAGCAACATCAATAATCCTGCCACCATTTTCAAGTAATAATAAAAATGCTCGAAGTTGTTGCATAGTACCAGAGGCAGTTACTGTAAATGGAGTGGTTTGTAATTTACGCTTCCCCTCAAATTGATTTTTCGCCAAGCTAGAATCTGCGGCTGCCACTCCTGTCTCTGGAATATCAACAGAAATATTTGATAACTGAAGCCCTGAATCTCTAATATATTGCTCTAAAACCACCTCTACCTTGCTTAAACGTGACTGCAGGGGCAAAGCTTCATCTAGCAAGGCTACATCGGCGGTATTGCTACGCATTTGGCTGATCAACTTTTCCAAGTCTGCTTTAGCTTCAGAGGTGCTGGCAGCTTGGCTTGCTAAGATATCAGCTTGCGACTTCTGTTCGCTTAACGATTGATTTTTTGGCTTAAGCAAAAACCACCCAAACAAAACTACTACAACTAAAAGTATAATTGCTTCGAACAAAGAACTCCGTTTATGCTCTTGTGGAGTCCCATGCATGGCTGACTTAGTAACTGTTGAGGTGCTTAAATTTATCATAAATAAAAAGTTTTCTATTGAGCGGAACCGGGAACAGGCTGTTTAGTAATTGAATTTTTCATAAACTCAGGATTATATTTCATGCTTATACGTGCATTAATTTGTAGACCATTTATAGTTTGAGTCTTTGAAATTGATACAATTTTCAAGTTACTAAAATTTTTGTTAACCTCTGGCAGATCAAAAATTTGCAAAAAACGATCCAGTTCAGTATATGTAGGAACAATCACTGACATAGTGGCGGTTGAGTCACCAGCAATATTTAAGCTACTATATGCTGCGGTTTTTAGAGTAACACTGGCCAACTCTGGAAACATTCTTGACCAGTACAAATGCTTAGTCACTAGCCCTGCGACATCACGTAGCTGAGCTTGGCGCACTAAAAGTTCGGCGCGATCCGGATTTGCTAACACACTTTTCTGGTCTGCATTAATTTGATCTTGAAGCATTAAGATTTTATCGGCTGTTGACTTTACTGCAAACCACAAATATCCATAATACAAAAACATCAAAATAAGAATCGTGGCAAAAATTCGCACAGCCCAAAGGGCTAGTATCTGGTCAGGATACAAATTCTTCTTATTAATATTTAATAGGTTTATTTGTGACATTGATTTTTTATTTTTCTGTGTCTTGATCTCTTAGTGCAAGCCCAATCGCAATCGGCAACTGAAGCTTGAAACGCTCTAATACTGGGCTGATTCCTGAAGGATAAGAAATCCGAGAAAGTGGGTCGCCAAGCGAAACCTTTGCTCCTAAATCAGCAAAAAATTCCGCTATCCCTGGCAAGTTCGAGCCTCCTCCAACCAAGGAAATGGCATCAACATTCATGTTGTGTGCTTTGTATATTGTTAATAACTGTTTTATTTCAGTCTTGATAACATTTAGTACTGGCTTAATTGCCTCTGGAACAGAAGCAGACTGGCTTACGCCAAAATCTTTTTTAAATTGCTCAGCACGAGCAGTGGTTATGTTAAGAGTTTGAGCAATCCTGTCTGTAATTGTATCGCCACCGATATTTAAATTACGAGTCAATTGCAAAAATCCACTCTTAATAATGTTAAGTCCGGTACTTTTTGCTCCTATATCTATTATAACATCATTACTCTTCGCATCAAGAATAACAGAGCGGATAAGTGCTAAAGCTTCAATTTCTATAATCTCTAACTCTAACCCTGCTCGGTCGAATACTTGTAAGTAGCTTTCTTGAACTTGTTTCGGCACCGCAATCAGTAAAATTTTCATGGTTTTGGCTTCTTTGTTTTCAACAACAACTGACCATGACAAAATTACTTCAGAAAATGGCAAAGGCACGTATTTTTTAGCTTCAAAAGGCATTGCCGAAGCAAGTTCCACTTCTGACATCGCTGGCATGTCTATAACTGAAGTAAACACAGCACTGTTAGGAAGACTAACGACTGCCCGCTTAGTTGTGACGCCAGCTTTAGCCAATAATGTCTTTAAAATTGAAGCGGTTTGATCTATGGCCGCTTCATTATTATAAATATCAATATGACTTGAGACATTTACAATCCCGTAGGTGTCCAAAGTCTTTTGCTGACCATGGCTTATTTGTGCGACTTTGATATACGACGTACCTATATCGACGCCAACAATAGCATTCGCCTTATGAGAAAAAAACATCTATTATTACCCTATTGTTTGATAATTTTTATTTCAAAACCTCTCTTTAGATATTTTTACAATACTATATTTAGGCCCAGTTGTCAAAATTGCTAGTATTTGTTAAAATCATATAGTTATTTGGTATTCTAGTACTTGGCACTTATTTACTACAATACACAAATGCAGTCATTCCAAACTACTTGGCTAAAGTTTCGCTTGCGAAACGAGGTAAGCAGTTTGGAAAGAGAAGTAATTCTGAAAGCTCTGAAAATAAGACGTAAGGCTTATTTGAATGGCTGGAAGAAATTACGACGAGGGCGTATAGCTCAGTTGGTTAGAGCGCGTCACTGATAATGACGAGGTCCATGGTTCGAATCCATGTACGCCCACCAGCAAGGGCGTGGGGGCAAAGCTTCCGCAATTTATTAAAACAAAAGTCATGCGTTATATATTTGGTGTGATTATGATAGTTGCTGGCATCTTACTGATGAAATATACTGTCTCGGTCACAAGCTACACGGGCACAGTTGATTTTGCTCAAAAATATCTCCAAACACCATTTTCTGGAACTTACAGCTACTGGAGATTAGTCGGTTTTGGCTTCGTAGTTATTGGAGTCCTGGCTATCTCTGGAATAGTAGACACCAGCTATGTCAGCAAACTATTTGGAAGGTAAGAAAAGTAGTGGCTAGTTCCTAGTGATTAGAAATTAGAAACTGCGGTATTGCAAATGCAGTCATTCCAAACTACTTGGCTGAGTTTCGCTTGCGAAACGAGGTAAGCAGTTTGGAAAGAGGAGTAATTCTGAAAGCTGTAAAAATAAGACGTAAGTCTTATTTGAACGGCTGTAAGAAATTACGACGAGGGCCAGTAGCTCAGCTGGTAGAGCGCCGCCTTTGCAAGGCGGAGGCAAGGGGTTCGAGTC
>CAZTXY010000014.1:0-27529 GCA_964617815.1 uncultured Candidatus Saccharibacteria bacterium
TATAATAAATTAATTTTTTTGTTATTCGTAGTGTGGTATTATTTTTTTCATTTTACTAATTTTAAAATTGAAATAAAAAAAATATAGTTTTAAACGTATGGCTTTATTAAAATAAAAGCGACAATACTTTTAGGTTACGATGGTAAAAGCGAAATGCTTTCGGCTATAAAGGCAATGAAATACGAAAATTCCGTAACAGAAAAAAATCTGCAGAAACATCTTTGGACTGGAGATTTAGAACCTGTAGATCTCTTGATTCGGACTGGTGGGGAACCTCACAACTCCGCTGGATTTATGATGTGGCTGACCTCTGACAGCCAGTATTATTTTACAGACGTTCTCTGGCCTGATTTTGATGCTAAACAGGCACATTTGGCTTTAAGTGATTATCAAAAACGTCAACGACGCTTTGGAAAATAAAAATTATGGACAAAGATTCTGCTCTTTCGCAAAAAATTGAAGAATATCAAAAACTTTATAAGGATAATAAAGAAATTGATATCGCCACGCTTATGGCAGATGCTTTAAGCCAGCATCGGGATAATCGCGTTTCTGCTAAGTCAAGGCGTTGGGCTTATTTAATTTCAATTAGCGCCCCACCATTTGGTTTAATGTTTGCGCTAAAGTTTTATTTTGACGAAGAAGAAGACGCCAAGCACGTGGCCTTGGTTTGTCTTATCTTAACTGTGATTTCCATTGTAATGTTCTTTTTGTTTAGTGGTCTATTATTTTCTAGCGCAGGTGTGACCCCTGCGCAGATTGAGCAAATAAAACCCTCAGACATAATGCAGTTAACACAATAGATGATCGTTCTATAAAAAACACTTTATATATAGGTGTTTTTTTAAAATGAAGCTAGGCTAGGGCTTGACGAAAACTCTGAAAATAGCTATAATATAAGGCTATTTTTAATTTTATTTTCCAATGCCCGAATTTGAAGTGATAAAAAGAAAAGACTGGAATTATCGACTCGTCGACTACTTCCTCCACCATTCACATATTTCTATACTACTCTTTGCTTTTATAATTATCGCAGGTGTTTTTTACTTTAACCAACTTCGGGTTGAAGGCTTTCCAGCAATTAAGATTCCAATTGCTATTGTCTCTACTGTCGTTCCAGGAGCCGGCCCTGAAACAGTTATTTCAAGTGTGACCAGTCCTTTGGAAAATGCCCTTAAGGATACTGAGGGTTTAAAAGAGATTTCGTCCACTTCTCAAAACAACATTTCAATTATCGTTTTAAGTTTTGATGATAAAGTAGACTTAAACGTTGCAGTGCAGGATGCTCGCACAAAACTTTCAAAAGTTAAACTTCCAGAAGGAATTGAGTCCCCAGAAGTAGTCTTGCCAGAAATTAGTGGCGCTCCATATATTGTTGCTTTAACTAGCGAAGAACCTTTACTTGAACTTTTAAAACAAGCACGAGTGTTTGAAGAAAGTCTAACTGGAATTGATGGCGTAAAGAGTTTTTCACGCATAAGCAATATTACCCAAACAATTTACATTGATATTGCCCCACAGTTTCAGTCGCCTGATATCACAAACCAAATTACAAGCGCTAATATTTCTTTTCCACTTGGCCAAGCTGTTATTGATGGTGCGGTTACGCCAATAGCTGGATCAAAATCATTAAATTCAGTTGATGATCTTCGAGCCATCTTAATTTCTTTACCTGGAAATCCACAAAGTCCTGCTCAAAAAGTCAGGCTTGATACTATTGCCAATGTTTATGAGGGCATTGACTATGGTAACCAAATTCACTGGTTAGGTTACAAAAATAGCGAGGATTTTAAAACTCAGCGTGCTCTTCTCTATGAAATTCGCTTAGATCAGGATGCAGATATTTTGGCTGTCGACCCAAAAATTTTAGAAGGGCTCGAGCTTGCCAAGAGAGAATCAAAAGTTGGTACTGACTATGTGATAGCTTATAACCAAGCAGAGGAGTCACAAAGGCAAGTTGATGAAATTGTGGAAGGAGCCGTTGGAGGGAAATGGGATACAGACAACAAAGCGGCTGCCAATTTTGGTTATATTTTTGGTGGTGTGTGGTTGCTGATGATTGTAATATTTGTATTTCTAGATTGGCGAAGTGCCCTTATTTCAGCACTGTCAATTCCGTTGTCATTTTTAGCTACATTTATTGTCCTTGGAGTATTTGGTATTCAACTTAACACCTTAGTTTTGTTTTCGTTTGTTTTGGTTTTAGGTTTAATTGTAGACCCAGCAATTGTCGTTCTTGAATCCATTAAGCGCTATTTAGAACTAGGTTACCACGGAAAAGAAGCTGTGCTTCGATCTATAGATGTGATTGGGCAGGGAATTTTTATGTCTGTTTTAACTTCAGTCATTGTCTTTGTGCCATTTGGGATTATTTCTGGGACTTTCGGACAAATTATTAAGTATATTCCCTTAACTGTTGTCCCAGCCTTAATAATTTCGTATTTTGTACCAATGCTATTTTTAACTTGGCTTGGAGCAAGATTTCTTAAACCACATCATACCCAAACAGAAATTAAAGATGAAAATGATACAACGAGTTTATGGGGAGTCGGCCGTTGGTTTATTTATATTAATCGATATATTTTAAGTCGTTTATGGCTACAGTGGGTTGTAATAATTTTAGCATTTGTTATACCTGTGGGTATTTCTGCCTTTTTGTTTTCTTCAGGTAAAATTGAACAAGTCCAGTTTGCTCAGCCTGACGATGTTGAATATATTAGCGTAAGTGTTCCCTTAGAAGGAACATTAACGGAAGCTCAACTTATTGCTAAAAGTACGGAGTTGGAAAATGTTATTCGTCCATACACGCAGTACTTTAAAAGTTACTCATACATTTCCCTTGACGGTAGTCTTGGTGGAAATTCTCTACCACTATTTATTCATTTGGAGCCACAGAAAGACCGCTTAGTAAAAAGCTCAGAATTAGTGACCTTAATACAAGCGGATTTACAAAGACAATTTGGCACTAAAGCTATAGCCTCTGAACTTGGCGCAGGGCCACCAACAGCTTCGTATCCAATTTCAATTAAAATATATAGCAACGATGTTGGGAAACTAAAAGAAGCCAGCCAAAAGATCTCAGAAAAACTTCGTAGTTATTCGGAAGTTGTTTCAGTGTCTGCAGAAAATGACAATCCAACATCCGAGTTGACTGTAAAACCAAATCTTGAAACACTAAAAACTTACGGGTTAAGCCCAGCTTTGATTTATGGGCAACTCGCAGGAATTTTAGGTGAGCGGACTATCCTTACTCTAAATGAAAATGAAGTTCGGCTCAGGCTTCCTGAGCAATCAAAACCTCATACCGTAAGAGAGCTCGAAGATATTATTATCTTTGGTCCAGAAGGTCAGGTTAGAGTGGGAGATGTAGCAACTGTGACTAAAACAGAGGCTCCTAGCGCTATTTCTAGGCTTGCAGGAGAACGCTATTCTCAGGTTAGTGCGAGAGTTTCAGACACTAAAGATATTATTCGGATTCAGCGCGAAATTAACCAGTGGGCCAAAGACAACGCTAATAACTTAGGTTTGCCCCAAAGAGCTTTTGAAGATCGCGCTGGACAAGATGAATTTGAGAAATCATTTCAAGAATTATTTGCAGCAATAGCATTGTCCATTATTGTGACTTATATTGTTTTTGTTTTATTCTTCCGCTCATTTATCCAGCCATTTATTATTTTATTTGCTGTGCCATTAATCTTCATTGGTGTTTTTCCAGCACTAGCAATATTCAATAAAGGTCAATTTGGATTTCTAGAAACCATCGGCATAATTATGGTTATTGGAATTGTCGAAAATGTGGGAATTTTCCTTATTGATTACGCCAACCGAAAAACAGCAGAAGGGTTAGATAAAAAAGAAGCCATCGCTCTTTCTAGCGGTGTACGTTTCCGTCCTATCCTTCTGACAAAATTAACTGCATTGGCAGGACTGCTACCATTAGCCGTGTTTGCTCCATTTTGGCGTGGTTTAGCTGTCGTGGTCATTGCGGGAATTTTAAGTTCCGGAATTCTATCTTTATTCACAACCCCAGTTTTATACAGCTGGTTTACTCGCAAATCAAAAACTGCTATTAAAATAGAAACTATATAAACAAAAAAAGCCCTCTTATGAGGGTTTTTATTTTGCAATCACCTTTTATTGGAAAAGACTGCCAATAAAGTGAACAAAATAAGAAGGTAAAATTTTAACGTACTTTTTAAAAGTTTTCATATTTAACTTATTAATTATAACATAGATTTTACTCACTCACAATTTATTTGTGGATAAGTTTTGGCCTCTTAAGCTTTGGTTATTGGCTTTCTTTAGACCATAACACTTTAAAAAACTCGCATAATTCCGTGCCTGGAGTTATACTTAACCTAAATGAGTTCTAGCTCGAAACAAACACTAAAAATTTTCCTCGAACACACTTTTCGCTACAAGTTAGCCTTAGGTTTATTTTATAGTGGGATCATAGTAGCAAGTTTTACCGAGATTTATGCTCCACTTTTGTATAAAAGATTTTTTGATAGTTTATCAATTGGAAAAGATTGGGACTCGTTATTTCATGTCTTGCTGATAATTTTAGCTGTTAATAGCGTTCAGTGGGTGTTTAAACGTATTCGTGATTTTAGTCTAAATTATCTGACTCCAAGAGTTATGGAAGATTTGGCTAATACTTGCTACCAGTATTTAATGCGCCATTCTTATAACTTTTTTAACAATAGTTTTACAGGTACCCTTGTACGGCGTGTTAATCGATTTGTTAGTGCCTATGACACTGTTTCCAGTGAGTTTATGTTGACAATTGGTCCAATTATTCTAAAAGTGGTTGTTATTTTAGTAGTTCTTTACTCACGGAATATTTATTTAGGCCTAACCTTAGGGCTGTGGTGTTTACTGTACATTTTGTTTAATTATTTTTTTGCTCTCTATAAGTTAAAGTATGACTTAGCAAGAGCAGCGGCCGACAGTGAGGCAACCGGACATTTAGCTGATACAGTTTCAAACCAGCTCAATCTAAAATTATTTGGAGGACTTAACCGCGAAGAGCGGACTTTTGCAAAGATAATAAAAAAACAAGCAAAACTTCGTGAGCTTGGCTGGAATCTGGGAGGTATTGTAGAAGCGGTGCAAGCATTTTTAATCGTAGTTTTAGAGTTTACCATGATGTATATTGCTTTGCATTATTGGCAAAAGGGTTTAATTACAGTAGGGGATTTCGTGCTTATACAAGCTTATTTAGGGCAAATAATTGGCAGGCTTTGGGATTTGGGGAGATTAATACGAAGAATTTATGAAAATCTTGCTGATGCAAATGAAATGACAGACGTTTTAATTGAACCTCATGAAATTGTTGATGCCAATAATGCAAAAACCCTAAAAGTGTCGAATGGTAATATTAGTTTTGAAAATGTCAGTTTTGCTTATCAAGTAGAAAATGAAAAAGTTTTTCGGAATTTTAATTTAGAAATCAGTGGCAAAGAACGAGTTGCTTTAATTGGCTTGTCAGGTGGGGGGAAAACTACTATTACAAAATTGCTATTTCGTTTCTTCGATATTCAAAAAGGGCAGATCCTAATTGATGGCCAAAATATTGCACTTGTTACTCAGGAGAGCTTGAGAAAAAATATATCTCTTGTGCCTCAGGAACCAATTTTATTTCACAGGTCTCTTTTCGAAAATATCCGTTACGGTCGTTCTGGAGCTAGTGCAGAAGAAGTTATTCATGCTTCAAAAATTGCTCATTGCCATGAATTTATTTCTAGACTACCACAAGGCTACGACACATTTGTAGGAGAACGTGGGGTAAAGCTTTCAGGTGGGGAACGACAACGTGTGGCTATTGCCAGAGCGATTTTGAAAAATGCTCCGATTTTAGTACTCGATGAAGCTACTAGTAGTCTTGACTCTGAGTCCGAAAGCCTTATTCAGGAAGCTCTAAAAGTCTTAATGAAGGAGAGGACAGTTATCGTAATTGCTCATAGGCTCTCGACAATTATGCAAATGGATAGAATAGTAGTTTTAGAAAATGGTAAAATTACTGAACAAGGAACGCATGGAGAGTTAGTTAAAGCCAAGCAAGGTACTTATCAAAGGCTCTGGCAGATTCAAGCTGGTGGATTTGTGTCATAATATAGTAGGTTTAATTGTTACTTGAAAGGTCAAATATATGGTTGAAATTAAAAATATTCTAGCCAGGGAAATTTTAGACTCACGAGATAACCCCACAGTCGAAGTGCAGTTAACTCTTGCTGACGGCAGTATTGGACGTGCCAGTGTCCCCAGTGGGGCTTCTACAGGGGCTCATGAGGCGTTTGAGCTTCGCGATGGAGACCTTAGTAGATATGGTGGCATGGGAGTCTTAAAAGCAATTGCCAATGTCAATAATGAGATTTCAGATGCTATGGTCGGAAAAATATTTAATCAAAAAACTCTAGATGAAACTTTAATTGCTCTTGATGGCACTGAAAATAAAAAACGGCTTGGAGCCAACGCTATTTTAGGAGTGTCTTTGGCTTTTGCTCACGCATGTTCGTTAAGTCATGAATTGTTATTGTATGAGTACTTCGCAAAAATTTCAGGCACAAAGGAAATGCGCTTACCCGTTCCCATGTTTAATTTTATTAATGGTGGTCGACATGCTGTAGGTTCAACAGATTTTCAAGAATTTATGATTGTTCCTCATGGACTTGGATCGTATCATGAGGCGTTGCAGGCCGGTACCGAAATTTATGATGCTTTAAATACTATTCTTAAAGAGCGTGGCTTGTCGACTGGCGTTGGAGATGAAGGAGGGTTCGCCCCAAGTCTGGCTCAAAATGAAGAGGCATTAAAATTACTCGTTGAAGCCATTTTAAAAGCTGGATATCAACCAAAAGAACAAGTTAGTATCGCACTAGATATAGCAGCGAGTGAATTTTATAAAGATGGTCAGTATAATCTTGCTACAGAAAAAAGAAGCTTAAGTGGGCCAGAAATGCTCTCGTACTATCAAGACATTATATCGCGCTACCCGATTATCTCTATAGAAGATGGTTTTGCAGAAGATGACTGGGAAAATTGGAAAGCGCTCACACAAAAAATTGGTCAAAACATCCAACTTGTTGGAGACGATTTATTTGTGACTAACCCTGTGCGCTTACAAGAAGGAATAGATAAAGCTGTTGCCAATTCAATTTTGATTAAATTAAATCAGATAGGAACCATTACAGAAACTATCGCAACTATTCGCCTTGCTCAAAGCTATGGCTATGAGTGCATTATTTCGCATAGGAGTGGGGAAACGGAAGATACGACAATTGCCGACTTTGCTGTAGGGCTTGGAGTTGGACAAATTAAAGCTGGAAGTGTCTCACGTAGCGAACGCGTAGCTAAATACAATCAACTACTTCGTATTGAAGAAGACCTTGGAACAAAAGCCGTGTATGCTGGAGCTAGTATCTATAATAAATTTGATAGTCATGGCGCTTTATAAAATTGGTGATGTGGTTTTAAAAACTGGAATGTACGTTTGTGTGCCATGTGGATATATTCAGCAATTTACAGCAGGGGAGAAGTTTTTAACTTGTGATGCTTGCTTGGCTGGTACAGACAATGGTCCAGAAGAATATCGGGAGGCGGAAAGTGAGTTTTGGGAATTTATCAGTACTTAAAATTTATGGCTCCAGAGAAAATTCTAATTGTTAAAACAAAAAAGTATGGGCTTGCAGTTATAGCAAACCGAGATATAAACAAAGGTGAAGTTGTAGTAAAAATTAACGGAACAATATATACACCTTCTAAGTTAGGGAGATTGTCTGAAAAAAAATATCGGGATGTTCGTAACCACGCAATTCAGTTTCATCCTGACAAGTGGCGTGATAGTAAGATAGCCAGACTCTTAAATCATTCTTGTTCGCCTAATTGTGGGATAAAAAATCTGTTTGAACTTGTTTCGATGCGAAAGATAAAAAAGGGAGAAGAATTGACTTGGGACTATGATATGGCGGAAAATGATAACTGGCGCATGAACTGTAAGTGTGGGTCTAAAAATTGCAGAGGAATAATTCGTGGATATCGCTTCCTTCCCAAGGTCTTTCGCCAAAAATATAAAGGCTACATTTCCGCATGGCTTCTATCAGTAAAAGCTAAATAATCTAAAGACTCGGGTTTTTATAATTTCTTAGAGCTATGATATACTTTAGGCTATGTTAGATTTTATAAAAAAGTATAGTTTGTATGGAGCTTGGAGCACTGCTTTGCTTTCCATGGTTGGAAGTTTGTACTTTAGTAATGTCATGAATTTACCGCCCTGCGTTTTGTGTTGGTATCAAAGAATCGCAATGTACCCACTAGTTGCTATTCTTGCAATCGGCATTATTAAAAAAGATAAAAACGTAAGTTTATACGCACTGCCATTAGCAATAATTGGTTTTATAACCGCAATCTACCACAATCTTCTGTATTACAATATTTTACCTGAAAGCATTGCCCCTTGTACCGCAGGAATATCTTGTACAACTAAATTGATTAAAGTTTTTGGTTTTATTGATATCCCAATGTTGTCTTTGCTAGGCTTTGCTTTTATCGTAGTATTATTAATTATAAACTATAAATCAAAGGAAACGCTATGAATAAACAAGTTATAGCTTTAGTTGTCATTGCAATAGTAGTAATTGGTGGGGGAATTTTGTTATTTATAAATGGCAACGGTGTAGCTCCAGCGGAAGTTGGAAAGAGCGTAGACAACACAAAGTTGATTCGCGAACATAGCCGCATGACAAAAAAACCAGATGCAAAAGTTACAATTGTTGAGTTTGCAGACTTTCAATGTCCAGCCTGTGCCGCCTCTAATCAAACAGTAAAGGAACTAATTGAAAGTTATAAAGATAATCCAAATGTAAACTTTGTTTTCAGACACTTTCCTTTAGATATACACAAAAATGCTAAAATAGCTGCTGAGGCAGCCGAAGCAGCAGGCCAACAAGAACGTTTTTGGGAAATGTCTGATTTGCTCTATACAAAGCAAGCTGAATGGAGTAATAGCCCAAACCCAATTGACCAGTTTGCTACTTATGCTATGACTCTTGGTCTAGATTTAGGAAAATTTAAAACTTCAATTCAAAGCAACCAGTTTGCGAATATTATTGCAGCAGATGTTACTGATGGAAATGATATTGGAGTAAATGCAACGCCAACTTTTTACATTAACGGTGAAAAGCAATCGACAATTCCAAGCCTAGAAGATTTTCGTTCAATTATTGAAGAAAAGTTAAAATAGATTCTTTCAAAAAAGCTCCCTATTAATATAGGGAGCTTTTTTATGCTTTAAGCAAACTCATAAGCCGAATTCTGTTTTTAAATAATCATCTATCTAGCTCCCACGTTGCCATGGGAGTCATGCTGCCTACCTAATTTGGCATTGCACTCAGGTAAGGATTTAGCCGTTTCACCCTTCGACTTCGCTCAGGATCTTTCGACCCCAAGTTATAAGAAGGTTCTCCGATGTTGTATCGGAGCCTTTGGCTTTCGCCTCAGGCGTCACTGTTCGCACCTCTCGAATTACTCCGGACGGGCGTTACCCGCTACCAATTTTGATACCTCTATAGAGGGCATCAAACAAGTGTTCGGACTTTCCTCCCCGATATGATCGGGGCGATTATTCGATTTGCTTAAAGCGAAGATATAATAACATATTTATTAGTTTTTGTCAAATAAACATGGCTTTTACTAATAGTTATCTTTTGAATTTTTACCGAATATTAAAAGGAAAAAACTATTAACTAAAATTTTAACATCAAACCATAAGCTCCAATTTTCTATGTAATACATGTTTACCCGCATTTCTTCTTCAAAAGGAAAAACTGGCCAAGTGATAATAGCTAACTGAGCTGGTCCAAAAATACCAGGCTTTATACTTAAAATTCGTGGGTACTGATGTTTATAATTATCGAGTTCGGGTAAAATATGAGGCCTTGGTCCAACCATACTAATGTCGCCTTTGAGAACATTAAAAAATTGGGGGAGCTCGTCTAGTTTCGTTTTCCGTAGCCATCGACCTACTTTAGTTACTCTGGGATCGTCTTTGAATTTTGAGACAGGTCCTTTTAGTCCTCCACGATCATTTTTTTCTCGAAGTTGTTGCCAAAGAATTTCTGCTTCTTGTCCACCGTAACCTTGACCAACGCTTAGGTGAGTATACATTGTTCGAAACTTGTAAAACCAAAATGTTTTATTCTGACTTCCACGTTGATTTTTATAGATCGCAGGCCCTTTGCTATCTAGTCTAATGACAACGGCAATAAATAATAGTAACGGGCTAGTAATAGTAATGCAAATTATGCTAGAAACAATATCAAAGATCCTTTTTGTGACTTTACCCCAGCCGTCTAGTGGAGAGTTTTTTAGACTAATTACAGGGATTCCACGCAAGGTCACAAGTTCAATTGCATTTCTTTGTACATCAAATAGATTTGGTACGTAACTAAATTGAATACCTCTTTTCCTTGCAAATCTAACCAAGCTTAAGTTATCCTGATCTGTCGCTTTTGGGTTTGCTTGCATTATCTCATCAATCCATTCTGTCTTCGCTAAATCTTCCAGTTCTGATACGACAGATTCTGAATTATGAAACTCTTTGATAATTTTATAACCGTGCGCCGGGTTGCGAAGAGATTCTTGTATGGCTTCTGATTCTGTCCCGCTTCCATTTATTAAAACTAATTTGTGCAAACCATACCCTTGTTTAAAAGAGATGGTTTGAATTTTGCGTAATAATATTCGCCCTATTAAAACAAAGCTAATACCTAAAACCCATGTTGCTAAAATGATAAATCTTGAAGGAAAAAGCGACTGTTTAAAGAAAAAAACTACCATAACCGCTAAAGTTGCCAGCGAAATGCCAATAATAATTTTATTGAAGTCATGAATAAAACGGCGCGTTCCTTTAAGATTATACAAACCTAATAAAGTAAAAGTTAGAATTAAGACAGGAATAACTTTCATACTAACTAGCAAGAACTCACCAATATTTAAATTATAAGTAATCGGTCCAACTAAATCGGTAAAACGAATACGCAAATAAAACGCTATTACTCCAGCACTTGCCAAAGCAATAACGTCTATTGGAATAGAGGTAATATTAAATATTAGTTCTGAACGCTTCATATGCGCTGGTAGTATAACATTTTGAAGGTTTTATTGAAACTTATTGAGCTTTGCTAATTTCACAATCTAATGGTGATATGTTAATATTAAGCTTGAAATTACTACGAATTTTAAAAAAATAGCCTCAATATTGTAATAGCACTTAGTTATGGAAGAACAGAAAAAGTTTGAAAATATTGTAATATTTGGTGGTGCTGGTTTTATTGGCCAGCACCTTGCTTTAGAGTTAATCCAAACGGGGCGCGCAAAAACAATATACATCGCTGACATTAAGCCTTTTCACTCTGAGCAATTGGCAGAACCATTGCAATCGACCTACAACCAAGGGCAAGTTATTTATATTAATATAGATGTTCGAAACAAAATTTCTGATTCAGCTTTGCCTAAAACTTCTGACTGTATTATAAATTTAGCCGCAATTCATAAACAGCCTGGGCATCAAGATTATGAATATTTTCAAACTAACTTACTTGGAGCAGAAAATGTTTGTGATTGGGCAAATCAAATAAAAGCTAGTCAAATAATTTTTACAAGTAGCATTGCAGTTTATGGAGGAGGTAATTTAGAAAAAAATGAGGACTCGTTACCAATCCCAAATAGCCCGTACGGAATTTCTAAATTAGTAGCAGAAAAAATTCATTTGGCCTGGCAAGCAAGTAACGACCAAAATAGCTTGTTAATTATTAGGCCTGGTGTAATTTTTGGACATGGAGAAGAGGGGAATGTTTCAAGAATGATTAAAGCTGTTTTGCATCACTACTTCTTTTTCAGCGGAAATAAACAAACAATCAAAGCTGGCGGGTATGTTAAAGAGTTGACTAAATCAATGCTTTATATGCTTGATTATCAAAGCAAGCATGGTAAAAAATATATCTTAGCTAATTTTTCAATGAGTCCAGCGCCCACCGTAGGCCAGTATGTAAAAGCAATACAACAAGTTTCAAATAAATCTAAATTAGTTATGTCTGTACCATACACGCTTCTTCTTTGGGCTTCTTATGGAATTTCAATGGTTGCCAAAATGTTAAATATAAAGCAGCCAATTGATCCTGTGCGTGTAAAAAAACTTGTTAATTCTAATATAATCTTACCAAAAGCTTTAGTTGAAGCGCGCTATAATTATTCCTATAGCTTAGTTTCCGCTTTGGCTGAATGGAAAAAAGAGTGGCCAAGTGATTGGAAGTAAATAGTGGAAGTATAGTAAATTAAACTTTTTTAAATGTCTGTAAATCCAAAAGTAACTTTAGCCCACGACTCTTTCACACAATTTGGTGGAGCAGAGCGCGTAGCAGAAGCTCTGCACCAAATTTACCCAGAAGCCCCAATGCTTACTCTTGCAATAGATAAGCAATACCGAGAAGGGCTTCGCAATTGGAATATTAAAACTAGTTTTTTACAACACCTCTATTTCTTAATGCCGCGAATGCAATATTGGCTACCGCTAATTCCGTTAGCAGTTTTTTTGTTGCGCTCAAGCAGTCAAATCTTATTATCATCAAGCTCAAGTTTTATTCGGAACATTCGAACAAAAAAAGGTAGTATCCACATTAATTATTGTCACACACCAGCTCGTTTTCTTTGGACAGAAGATGGGTATGCATTAGTGGAACTTCCTTGGTTATTAAAGCCATTCTATCCGGTCTTAAAAATTTTTCTGCAGTGGATGAAACTTTGGGATTTTAAAGCAGCTCAAAGAGTTACATATTTTATAGCTAATTCAAAAGAAGTTCAAAGACGAATTAAGCTTTATTATAAACGTGACAGTATTGTTATTCCATCTTTTGTAGATATGTCATTTTGGCGGAAAACAGTCCCTAAACAATCATACTTTTTAATAGCTGGCCGTCTCCATGCTCATAAAAATAATGAGCTAGTTGTTAGAATTTTTAATGAGTTAGGTTTAGAGTTGCACGTCGTTGGGACTGGTAGACAAGAGTCATATTTAAAATCCATATCAAAAAGCAATATCAGCTTTTATGGGAAGGTTTCTGATACTGCCCTGCGCGATCAATACAGTGGGGCCATAGGCTTCATATACCCACAGCTTGAGGACTTTGGCATGATGCCACTGGAAGCGGCTGCTTGCGGCACAGCAAGCTTAGGCCTTGCTTTGGGTGGATCACTTGAAACAATTATCCCAGGCGTTACAGGGGAGCTTTTTTTAAGGCCAGAGCATAACTTAGTTTTGGAAGCAATAAAAAAATGGGATCATTCCAAATATTCAGAAGAGAACTTAATTTCTCATGCAAATGGCTTTAGTAAATTAATTTTTAGTCAGAAAATCCAAAATTTTGTTAACGACGTAACTTCTGATTTAGATCACAATGAAAATAGCAATTGATCTGCGAAGTTTGCACACCGGTGGGGTGAGTGGTGTGGAAAATTATATTTTAAATTTACTTGAACATTTACTCTTGCTTGACCATAGTAACGAGTACGTTTTATTTTATAATTCTTTCAAACCAAAAAGCTTCACACATTTAGAGTTTGTAAATTCAAAATTATTACAAACTCGAATTCCAAATAGACTTTTAAATGGTTCGATTAAATTATTTGGAAAACCAAGTTTTGAAAAGTTGATTGGTGACTTTGATTGTATTTGGTTGCCAAATTTTTCAACTTTTGCAGTTAGCCCAAAAGCCAAATTAATTCTTACAGTCCATGACCTTTCCCCACTCATCGAGCCTTCTTGGTACAGCCGAAAAGAAAGTCTGTGGTATAAATTTATAAACGTTAATAAAATCTTAAAGCGAGCCGACATGATTTGGGCAGTTTCTGAATTTACAAAGCAGGACATAATAAATATTTTTAAGATTAGTGCAGATAAAATTAAAGTTTTATATCCGGGAGTAGATCGGCTCCACTTTACTCCAAATATATCTCTTGGGGAATTACGCGACCTTCGCAATGATTATAGTTTACCCAAAAAGTACATTTTGTTTTTGAGCACCATCGAACCCAGAAAAAATCTGATCGGTCTAATTAAAGCTTTTGAAAATTTGAGTGTTGATTGCGACTTAGTCATTGCTGGAAAAAATGGCTATCAAAGTGAGCAAATAGAATTTGAAATTAAGCGAAGTTCTAAAAAAAATCGTATTCACGTGCTTGGGTATGTGCCAGAAAGTGACAAGCCTGGGCTAATTAAGCTTGCCTCTGTTGTGTGCTACCCAAGCTTTTATGAAGGCTTTGGCTTTATTCCTCTGGAAGCTATGAGCATGGGTACGCCTGTAATTACAAGTAAGGTAACGTCACTTCCAGAAGTATCGGGTAGCGCTTCCTTGCTAATTAATCCATACGACATCCAAAATATTACTGATTCGCTAAAGCACCTACTAACAAACAAAGAACTCAGAGATAATTTAGTAGTAAAAGGTTTTAGGCAAGTAGAAAATTTTAGCTGGGAAAAATCTGCCCAGCTTGCCTTAGAAAATCTTGAATTTTTGGTAGCAAAGTCATAATACGATACAATATACTTATGGTTATCGGCATAGATTTTAGAATGGGTGGGAGTAAAAATGCAGGCATTGGCCGGTATATTTTTGAGTTATTAAAAAACTTGCTCGTTATCGATACACAAAATTCCTACGTAATTTTTTACAACCCCGCGAGTGGGTCTATAGAAGATATTCACACGCTCCAAGCTTTTTTTAATGTTAAGTTGGTTGCCGCTCCTTTTAGGCACTATTCTTTTTCAGAGCAGTTTTGGTTTTACAGGTTAATTTCTAATTATAATTTAGACTTAATGCACTTCCCAAATTTTAATGTCCCAATTTTATACAATAAACCTTTTGTTGTAACTATCCATGACATGGTCCATCACAAAATTAGTGGACATAAAAAAAGTAGGCTTCTATATTTTGAAGCTTATAAATATATTATTAAAAATGCTGCGCATAAAGCCCGACGGGTATTAACAGTCTCCCAGCAAGCAAAAAAAGATATTATTGAGATACTAGACCTTCCCGAGCAAAAAATAACAGTGACATATGAGGGTTCATCGTTAAAACCTCAAGACGAACAGCTTGTCACACAAATAAAAAACGATTACTTACTAGATAAACCTTACTTTTTATTTGTAGGTACATTGGAACGAAAGAAGAATGTAGTAAATTTAGTGAAAGCCTTTAATTATTTTTTAGAGAAGTACCAACTAGATCTCAATTTAGTGATTGCAGGAAAAGCTGATTCTCACTACCCGCAAATAAAGCAAGAAGCTTTAAATATAAAGCATCGATCACAAGTCGTATTTACAGGTTATGTTTCCGATACAGATTTGGCTTGTCTTTATCAAGGTGCTTACGCTTTCGTTTCAGCATCATTGCATGAAGGTTTTGGTTTGCCTGGAGTTGAGGCTATGACTTTTGGTCTACCTTTAGTAATTTCTAATTTACCAGTTTTCAATGAGGTTTATGATAATGCTGGGATTTTCTTTGATCCTTTAAATATAGAAGACATTGCCGAAAAAATGTACTTAATTGCCTCAGATAGTGGATTTTACAAGCAAATGCAAGCCAAAAGTCTTGCTCGTGGATTATTATTTGATTGGTCAAAGACAGCCAAAGAGACATTAGCTGTCTATTATGAAATCTCACCAGAAACTTATGGCCATTAAAAGTAAACAAACAGTAGCTAAAATTCATATTTTATTGGCTGGGGGTGGGAGTGGCGGTCCCGTTGCTCCATTATTAGCCGTAGCTAAATATCTGCAGAACGAAAACCCGAGTTTTAAGTTTTTACTTGTTGGAACCAAGCTTGGCCCAGAAAAGCTCATGGCTAAAAAGGTTGGAGTTGATTTTACTTTTATTCCAACTGCAAAATTACGTCGCTATTTCAGTTTATACAACCTTGTTCTCCCTTTTGTTTTTTTGGTCAGTCTCTATCAAGCTTGGAAACTTTTAAGTAAGTTCGAGCCGCACTTAATTTTTGGAGCCGGTGGCTTTACTCAAGTTCCTTTAATATGGATGGGGTGGTTTAAAAAAATTCCTGTACTTATTCACCAGCAAGATGTTTCTCCTAGTCTTTCTAACTCTGTATGTGCGCCTCTAGCAAATAAAATTAGTGTGACTTTTGAAGAATCAATAAAAGATTTTCCAAACACCTCTGGTTTGTTTAGCGGAAAACGAAAAACCAAGGTGTTTTGGACTGGCAATCCTTCATGGCTAACAGAGAATCCTAATCAAAAGCAAGCTTTAAAAAGTTTTGACTTAACTGATAAATTTCCAACGCTACTGGTTATTGGTGGTGGTGGAGGTGCAACGTATTTTAATAAACTAATAGCAAAATCTTTACCAGAATTAGTGAAGTTTGTTCAAATTATTCATAGCACAGGCCCCCACAAAAATATTTTGCAAAAGCAGAGTCAATACAGGCCAGTTGAATTTATAACAAATATGGCAAACGCTTACGCTGCATCAGACATTGTCTTGGCAAGAAGCGGCACTTCGACAATTACAGAACTATCTCACTTTGAGAAAGTTAGCATTATTGTGCCTATGCCACAGACTCATCAAGAAGCCAATGCTTTATTGCTATGGAAGTCCAGAGCGGCAATAGTTTTAGACCAACAATCGCTAAGCCCTGACATGCTAATTAAAATTCTCAGAAAACTTTTATTTGATAATGACAAACAAAAATTGTTGGCAAGAAATATTCAACATTTACTACCTAAACGAGCAACTGAAAAAGTCAGCACATTAATTTTAGCAATCCTCAAAGAAATTTATGGATAGACTCTCAAATCAACCCAGAATTGGCCTGGCTTTAAGCGGGGCCGCTGCTCGTTCGGTCTATTATATAGGTTTTTTAGAAGTCCTCACCGAGCATGGGATTAAAATCGATTACATTGCAGCCTCATCCGGAGCAGCAATTGTAGCTGCAAGCTACGCCTGTGGCATGCTTCAGGAGTTCAAAGAGTTTGCATTTTCTTTAAATTCAGGAGTTGTCATGTCAACTTTAGAAAGAAGTAAGCGTGGAGGGTTTTATAACTTGGATCCGACTGAAGAAATTTTTCGAAGATTTACTAAAGGCCTAAAGTTTGAAGAGGTCAAACCCCTCATGGGTTTTTTGGCTGCAGATATTGAAACTGGGGAACAAGTGATTTTAAGCATGGGTGACCTAGCCCATGCCGCTCGTATTTCATGCACTGTTCCTGGATTATTTGAACCAATCCAATGGGGAAACCGAATTTTAGTAGATGGGGGGCTTTTAAGCGTAGTTCCTGGTGATGTAGTCAGAAAAGCTGGTGTTGATGTTGTTATTGGTGTCCATGTTAGAGCAAGTAAACATATATTTAAGCAAAATCAACTTATTGCTAAACAAATTTTTAATGGGTTTAAAAAAATCTTATTGTTAGATCAAGCTGAGAATCTTTGGAGACAAATAACTGAAAGGCTTGAAGGAATTGGATTTTTTGATTACTATAGTAGTTTAAAGGAAGGCAAATCGGAACATAAATTCCCAGGCATGCTAAATGTTTTGGGAAAATCGTTAGACTTAGCAATTGAAGCAGATAAAAAAAGCCGAGGTGATTTGGAAGACCCAAATTATCAATGTGACTTACTGATCACGTCCCAAACTGGGTCAAAAACATTTGGAAGTATAAATTTTAAAGAAATTCAGAGTGTCTATGAAACTGGTAGGATAGAAGCTAGTGAGTCAATGCCAAAAATTATGTCCTTAATTCAAAAGCACCAAGTTAACGTATTAAAGGTATAGCCATGCACCACATAGATTTAGATAAAATTCAATCCATATACTTTGTTGGGATTGGCGGAATTGCAATGTCGGCGACGGCGGGGATTGCACAAGAAGCCGGTTATAAAGTATTTGGGAGTGACTCTAAAGATATTTACTCTCCAGCAAAAGAAGTTTTAGATTCCTATGAAATTAAATATAATCTGGGCTATAACTCAGAAAATATTATTGCATCAAACGCAGATATTTTTATTCTGTCCGCTGGGGAAGACGAGAAAAATCCTGAAGTTAAATATATTATAGATAATAATTTAGCCTATTTTTCCTTTAGTCAGCTTCTTTACGCTATATTTGAGGAAACGCTTAGAATTGTTGTTACAGGAACACATGGCAAATCTACAACAGCGGGGCTTTTAGGATTCTTGTTAAAAAATATCGACAACAGCTCTTTTATGATTGGTGGTGTTTTGCAAGGAACAAACACTAATTTTCACAATGGTGACGGACACTATGTTGTTTTTGAAGGGGATGAGTATAAAGCAACCTTCGATGATCCCACCCCTAAATTTCAATATTATAAACCAGATATTTTACTTCTAAATAATATTGAATTTGATCATCCTGACATGTTTGAAAGCCTTGATCAAATCACGGAAGAATTTAAAGAGCTTGTAGCAGGGCTCCCAGATGATGGATTAATTATCTATAATGCAGATAATGTTATTTGCGAAGCAGTGGTCTTTGAAAGTAATGTTGCAAAGTTTAGTTTTAGCATTGACTCACCATCACATTTTACAGCCAACGACATTGTCTATGGTCCAACCTATACCAGCTTTACAGTAAGCGACACAATTAATCCCGAACAAATTCAGCTTGAGAATTATAAAATTTCTTTACCCGGACCCATTAACGTCTACAACGCTCTTGGAGCAATCGCTACTCTTAGAGCGCTGGGGTTTAAAGCAGAGTTAATTCAGGAGTATTTGTTAAACTATTCTGGTATAAAAAGACGTTTTGAAATTTTAGGGAAGCATAATGGCGCTATAATAATTGATGACTACGCACATCATCCAACTGCAGTTAGAGAAACGCTTGCGGCTTGTCGCACCAGATATCCAGATAAAAAAATTTGGGCAATTTTTGAACCTCATACATATAGCCGAACACAAGCGACTTTATCTGAGTTAGCAACAAGCTTTAAAGATGCAGATGAAGTTTTGCTCGCAGAAATTTATCCCGCTAGGGAACAAAAAACTCCAGCTACAATCACTTCGCAAGAAGTCATTTCTAAGATTAAAGAGCACCAGCAAAATGTCAGGCTGGTAAACACAAAATCTGAGGCAGAAAGTATCCTAAAAGCAGAGCTAAGTACTGGGGATATTGTTGTAGTTATGGCTGTTGGTAATTTTAATCAACTTGGCCACAGTTTACTTAATCAATAACTTTATGGAAATACAAAAATCTATAGCACTTGCGCCGTACACCACTTTTGGGATTGGTGGACCAGCTCAATTTTTTTGTGTCGTCCATACCCAAGCAGAACTTAGCGAAGCCTTGGCCTATGCAAAAAAAGCCAAAATTGACTACTTTATTCTTGGCGGTGGAAGTAATATCTTAATTTCTGACACAGGCTTTTCTGGTTTAGTTATTTGTATCCAAAATTTAGGAATTATTTTTGAAGAACCCACAAAATTTGGAGTGTTAGTAAAAGTTTCTGCAGGTGAAATTTGGGACCACGTAGTTGCTGAATGCGTACAGCATTGCTTATGGGGCTTAGAAAATCTGTCCCATATCCCAGGTCGTGCTGGAGCATTTGTGGTTCAAAATGTTGGGGCTTACGGTCAAGAGGCTTCACAAATAATTAAAGAAGTTGAGGTCTATGACACAACTGACGGTGAACTAAAAATTCTTTCAAACTCAGATTGTAATTTTAATTATCGAAGCAGTATTTTTAATAGAGAACAAAAAAGTCGTTACATCATTTTAAGCATTTCATTACAATTATCGGAATTACCAAAGCCAAACTTAAGTTACGGAGATCTAGCAAAATATTTTGAAGGGAGACAAGCAGATACCATAGATCAAGCAGAAATTCGAAGTGCCATAATCCAGATTCGAAATAAAAAATTTCCTTTTCCTCACGAGGCAAGGGGAGGAAGTGCTGGCTCTTTTTTCCGAGGCCCTTTACTTGGCCAAGAGGAGTTTGTGCAACTACAATCGAAAATTACCGAAAAATTTAGCGAAGAAATTAATTTAAAGTTTCAAAAAATTACAGAACGATTAAAAGTTCCTGGTGGTTATAAAACACCTGCTGGTTTTCTAATTGATATTTGTGATTTAAAAGGTTATGCAGTTGGTGGAGCAAAAATAAATGAGACCCAAGCAGCTGTAATTATTAATGCAACCGGAAAAGCTACAGCCGAAGATGTTTTAACTTTATATCAGGAAGTGCAAAACATTGTTTTTGAGAAAACTGGTGTTCGTTTAGAGCACGAGCCAGAATTTGTCGGCTTTGACGAAATGGTGTTATAATTTAGATATATCATTGACTTTGAAAATATGAATTTAAATATCAAAGCAACAAACACTACAATAACCCCTGCAATTAGAGAAAGTATCGAAACAAAAGTCTCTGTAATTGCTACATTTTTGCGCGAAAGTGATAATGTTCATGTTGAAATTGAGGTTGATTTGAGGCATCAAAGCGGGGAAACTAACAGGGTGGAGATTCGAGTGAACCCACAAGGGTATTATGCCGAAGCCAGTGGCTCAGATCTGTATGAAGCATTGGATCTAGCTTTACCTAAAATTAAAGAGCAACTAGTAAAAAATAAGGATAAGCGGATTAGTTTGCGAAGAAAGCTCGGCGCCCTATTCAAACGTTCTAAATAATGCCAATAAAAAGACCACTTTACTGTGGTCTTTTTTGTTAATTTCGGGTATACTGATTTAGTACTTAGTTAGATATTTTAGATTAATTTGTCTTAAATAAGGGTAATTATGTCATTTATATCAAAATTATTTTCCTTTGAAAAAAACCCCCTAGACGTACATCGAAAAGAACTGGGCAAAATTAACTCTTTTACAGAAGAAATCCAAGCCCTAAGTCAGGAGCAAATTCAAGCGGAAATAAAGTCCTTTGAGGTAGAACTTCAAAAAATTTCAGACATCGATAAAGTTTTTAAAAAGCTAACCGAGATTAGACCACGAGTTTTTGCTTTGACCCGAGAAGCGGCCAAGCGAAGCATTGGCCAATTTCATTACGACGTCCAAATTGTTGGTGGCATTAGTCTGTCGCTTGGAGCAATTGCGGAGATGCGCACTGGTGAAGGAAAAACTCTAACTGCTACATTGCCGTTAGTACTTTTTAGCTTGGCTTCTAGAGGAGCCCATCTTGTTACAGTTAACGATTACTTATCTCGTTGGCAAGCGAGTTTGATGGGTCCGATTTTTTACTACTTAGGATTGTCAGTTGCCTCTATTCAGCACGAACAATCATTCTTGTATGATCCAAATTACAAACCTGAAGCCGAGGAAATTGAGCGTCTTGAGGGAGAAACACAAGGCCTAGTTATGGATGTTAAACATATGCGTCCTGTGACTAGACGCGAAGCCTATGGCGCCAACATAACTTACGGCACTAATAATGAATTTGGCTTTGATTACTTGCGCGACAATATGGCTCAGCAAACCAGCCAGCTAGTACAACGTGATTTATTTTTTGCAATTGTGGACGAAGTTGATAGCATTTTGATCGACGAAGCCAGAACTCCATTAATTATCAGCGCACCAGACACAGAACCGACAGATCAATATAATCAATTTTCAAAAATTGTAGATCGCCTCGAAGAAAATCTTGACTATAATATTGATGAAAAGAAAAAAGCAGCTTCACTTACGGACGACGGAATTAATAAAATTGAGAAAATTTTAAATGTCCCAAATATCTATGATAATAGCAAAGGTATCACAACCCTTCATCACATTGAACAAGCTTTGCGTGCCAAAGCACTTTATAAACGAGACAGGGACTATGTAGTTCGGGATGGGGAAGTTATTATTGTTGATGAATTTACTGGTCGCTTAATGTTTGGCAGAAGATATAGTGAAGGACTACATCAAGCTATTGAGGCTAAAGAAGTAGTTAAAATTCAACAAGAGAGTAAAACATTAGCAACAATTACTTTCCAAAACCTATTCAGGCTTTATGCAAAACTTTCAGGAATGACCGGTACTGCCAAGACTGAAGAAGAAGAGTTTTTCAAAATTTACAATTTGGGCGTTGTTATCATTCCCACAAATAAAGAAATGGTTAGAGATGACAAGGCCGACATAATTTATAAAACGGAAGACGCAAAATTTAAAGCTATCACCCAAGAAGTCAAGGAGCGCCACAAAAAAGGCCAACCAATCTTAATTGGAACTGTAAGCATAGCTAAAAACGAAAAGTTAGCTGATCACTTAAAAAACGAAGGTTTGCCCTTTGAACTTCTTAACGCCAAAAATCATGAACGAGAAGCGCAGATTATTTCGCAAGCTGGACGTTTGGGGGCTATTACAGTGGCTACAAACATTGCTGGCCGTGGTGTCGACATTTTACTTGGTGGAAACCCAATAAATGACGAAGAGGCGAAAGCCGTTAGAGATGCGGGGGGCTTGCATGTACTTGGAACAGAAAGACATGAATCCAGACGTATCGACAACCAGCTTCGTGGCCGTAGCGGTCGTCAGGGTGATCCTGGCTCATCACAATTCTTTGTCTCAATGGAAGATGATCTTATGCGTCTTTTTGGCGGCGAGCGACTAAAAAACATGATGACGACGATGGGTCTAAAAGACAATGAGCCCATAGAAGCTCGGTTGGTTAGTCGTTCAATAGAGCAAGCTCAGAAAAAAATTGAAGGCCTAAACTTTGACACCAGAAAACACGTTTTAGAATTTGATGACGTTTTAAACCATCAGCGTACTATTACCTACAATAAACGCCGTAAATACTTAAATGACACATCTGTTGATGGTACTAAAACTCCAGAAGATCTTAAAGACGAAATTTTAGAACTTATTAAAAATGAGCTTGAAGAAATAGTTTCTGTTAATTTTTCGGAGAGCGAAGGGCTAGAGGCCCAAAACAAAGCCCTTGCAGAAGTTCTGCAAACTGCCAATACAATTTTGCCGGTAACACCAGAGCTTAAAACAAGTGTTGAAGAAGCCTATAACAATGCTGCCAACAGAGAGTTTGCCATTACCGACGTCCTCACAGAAGCTGCAGAAAAGTATTGGGAAACAAAGGAACAAGAGATTGGAAAAGAGGTTTTTACTCAGATCCAGCGTTTTGTTGCTCTGCAAAGTTTAGATCAGCTCTGGATGGAACACCTAGACAGCATGGATCATCTAAGAGACTCTGTGCGTTTGCGTGGCTACGGACAACGCGATCCATTGATTGAATACAAACGCGAAGGCCACCAAATGTTTGGGCGCCTAAACAAAGAAATTAACAAGCAAATTGTTTACAGTATTCTAAAAGTCTCTGTCCAATCTACCCCACAACCAGTGCAACAAATTAATATGGTTACCAATTTGTCAGACGGCTCGAGCGGTGGCACTCAAGGAAGCGCAGATGAGACAGGCCGCAATGAACCATGTCCATGCGGTAGCGGTAAGAAATATAAGAAGTGTGGTCTGTTAAATACCCTAGAGCACCAACAAATGTTATTAAAGAAATAAGTTTTTCAAGCTAGTTATTAAGAAATTTGTAAAAGGAATCAATCAATGGCTAACGATTTTAAAAAAGCTGAACCAACCAAAACTGAGCGCGTACTTTACGAGCTTGCTATGCGTCTTGAAATGAACGACAGAAGTTTGCATTCAACCTCCGCACACGTTATTGCGCTGAGCATGGCTACGGGAGTAGATCCAGCAAAAGTCGCTGAGATTCTAACTGATGATGAAAAGATTAAAGAGTATGCAAAAAAAATTAATGAAGCAATTGATAAGATTGCAAAAGACAAAAAGCCTACCAGTGCTGAAACTGAAGATTCAAACAATGAAGTTTCGAGCCTAGAATAAAAATTTGGGAGATGAAATATAATAAACTTGTTCGAGACAATATTCCGGCTGTACTCAATGAAAAAGGGGTTAAATATATAACCCACGTTGCTGACGATGAAGAGTATCTGCAAAAGCTTAGTGAAAAACTAATTGAAGAGGTTGATGAGTTTAAAGAAAGTGGGGAATTAGAAGAGATTGCCGATATTTTAGAAGTTATAGAAGCAATTTGCGAGCAAAAACAGTTCGATAAACAAATCCTTAATTCCACCAGAGAATCGAAAGCAAAACAAAAAGGTCTGTTTAAAAAGAAAATAATTCTTGACGAAACAATTGAGAGTTAAAACGAAAGACGACCTTTGTGGGGTCGTCTTTGGTCTTCAGTGAAGAAAAAACTACATGGTAAGCAGTTTCTGAACTTCTTTTGGTACCTGGTGCAGTTTCATCTTTCGAGTAGACAAAACTTGGCGAACCGGGCCCGTGTTAGCAGGATCAGTTATGAACCGGACAGTTTTGACCTTAACGGTCCGCTTGCTGGTGCGGAGGACCCGGACTTCGACAGCCGGATCAACCTCCTGACGTGGCACCAAGATCACTCGACTACCAGGCAAGAACCCGGCAATTTGAAACTTGCCACCGAAAAAGACTTTTTTCTTCACTTATCTTCCTCCCCCAAGTTTTATCACCTTAGTGATTGACCAATAAAGTACCATATATCAGCGAGAAAGGCAAATAATCTTTTTTGCCAAAAAATCTAAATTTTACTATACTATTACCAATGCCTAGAAGGCGATTTCATTAATCTAAATTTGTTATGAAGCAGAAACTAAAGATATTTGGAGCCCTATTAGCGATTGTATTTCTTGCCGCGGGAGCTGCCTGGATAGATTATCCAAATGGCGGAAGTAAAATAGATCTAACAAAGTTAAAAATTAACTATAATAAAAGTTTTCCCATTAAACTTGGACTAGACCTTCAAGGTGGTTCCCATCTAATTTACCAGGCAGAATTAAAAGATATCCCTGAAGGAGATAGAGGAGAAGCGCTGTCTTCCGTTAGAGACACAATTGAACGACGAGTCAATGCCTTTGGAGTAGCAGAACCACTTGTACAAATTCAAGGACGAGATAAAATTGTTGTTGAATTACCAGGAATTAAAAACATCGGTGAAGCTATAAATCAAATTGGCCAAACACCACTTCTTGAATTTCGAACCGAAAATTCAAATCCACCCAGCGCACAAGTTGGAGCAGATGGGGTGGTCCAAGTTGACCCAAATGCGGCATGGCTTCCAACAGGCCTCTCTGGAAAACAGCTTAAAAAAGCTACGGCCGATATTAACTCGACTAGCCAAGGGAGTTTAAGCACCGAAGTTATTGTTAGACTTGAATTTGACGATGAAGGGAAAAAGCTTTTTTCTGATATTACAACACAAAATTTAAATAAAAGGATTGCGATATTCCTTGATGGACAACCTATTAGTGCCCCAACCGTCCAGTCAGCTATAACTGACGGGGTTGCAATTATTAGCGGAAACTTTACAGCAGACGAAGCCAAGCAACTCGCAACCAGATTGAATAGCGGTGCTCTTCCTGTACCCATTAATTTAGTCTCACAACAAAATGTTGGCGCAACTCTTGGTAAGGAATCAATTCAGAAATCCGTTGTTGCTGGAATAATCGGGTTAATTTTAATTGCCCTATTTATGATAGCTAACTACCGGCTCCCAGGAGTTTTGGCAGTTATTGCTTTAATTATCTACGCACTTGTCACTTTTGCAGTTTTTAAATTAGGAATATCAATTACAGCTGTAATACTTGTTGGGATATTCTTCTTCTTAGGGCTAACCGTAAGTAGTTGGTTTGGTGTCTTAGCCTTCTTAAGCTATCTTGCTTTACTCCTTGCAGGGGTATTGTCTCCGGTTACTTTAACCTTAGCCGGCATTGCTGGGTTTATTCTGTCAATTGGAATGGCTGTCGACGCAAATATTCTCATTTTTGAAAGACTTAAAGAAGAAATTAGAGCGGGAAAAGACATCCAGCAAGCTGTGCATGACGGTTTTGCTCGAGCTTGGAATTCTATTCGAGACTCAAATGTTGCGACCCTTCTTACTACTATAATTCTGTATATGTTCGGCACTCCTTCAATTAAGGGGTTTGCAGTTACTCTTGCCATCGGTGTTATCATTTCAATGTTTACAGCAATTAGTATTACTAAGACTTTTTTGCGAATCTTTATCAGCAATAAACTTCTTTCTCATCCATGGTTGTTTGGCGTGAGCCGGTTAAAAAAAGAAAGCCAATCACCAACAATAAACATTACTCCTGAGGTAGGCAATTAATTAATCAAATCTCTATGTTAAGAATACTAAACTATTATAAGTACCTATTTATTTTTTCAGGAGTTGTGTTAATAGCAGGGATAATTTCTCTTTCTATCTACGGTCTTAAACTCGGCATTGATTTTAAGGGTGGTACTGTTACAGAGCTTGAATTCTCAAAGCCTGTGGAAGTAGAAAAGATTAAAAATATCCTGACCGAAGAGAAACTTTCAAATTTTCAACTTCAAACTACCGGTGAGCGTGGAATTATAATTAAAACAGAAGCCTTAAATCAGGAAACGCACGAACAAATAACAAAACAGCTTAAAGAAAAGGTGGGGGACTTTGAGGAAAAGCGTTTTGAGTCAATTGGGCCCACAGTTGGTCAAGAACTTAAAAAAAGTGCTTTCTATCAATTAGGATTAGTGTCGCTAGGTATCATTCTTTATATTGCCTATGCTTTCCGAAAAGTGGCCAAACCAATTACTCCTTGGCAATTTGGCTGGGCAGCAATCATTGCTCTTCTGCATGACTTGTTAGTTGTGCTTGGAATATTTTCTTTGATTAGTCATTTTAAGGGATTTGAAATTGATAGTATGTTCGTCACTGCCATGCTTACTGTGCTTGGTTTTAGTATTCACGACACCATTGTTGTGTTTGATAGAATTCGAGAAAACCTGAAAACTCACGCTGGGCAGTCAATAGAATTTGTTGTGAACCATAGTATTACCCAAACTCTTGTCCGTTCGTTAAATACCAGTCTTACAGTACTTTTTGTTCTTCTCGCCATGCTATTATTTGGTGGAGAAACAATCAGATATTTTGTGCTCGCTCTGTTCATCGGAGTAGCCACAGGAACTTACTCTTCTATTTTTGTAGCCAGCCCAATTGTTGTGCTTTGGCATAATTGGCGTACTAAAAAAGCTTAAGCTTATTAAAAGATCCCGCTATTTGGCGGGATTTTTTATTTTATAAAGTTTATTTGACAATAAAGGAAATTTATGATATACTGGGCATATTCTTGATTTTAGCGAATTATCCTAATTAAATGGGCATCCTAGACACAATAATTGATACGCACCAACAACAATCGCTCGCACAGTTCGAGCTTGCTTTAATTGTACAAAAAATTCTTGAACCACTGAAAGAACGAGAGAAAAATATTTTGATTAAACGTTATGGTCTGCAAGGCAACAACGTTGCGACCCTAAAAGTCGTTGGAGAAGAGCAAGGCCTAACTCGTGAAAGAGTAAGACAGATTGAAAAAGAACTACTTAATTCTTTAGCGAAAAGTGCGCAAAACGAACAAAGTTTTGCTACTGCTCGTGACTTAATTCTCAATTC
>CAZTXY010000015.1:0-26788 GCA_964617815.1 uncultured Candidatus Saccharibacteria bacterium
TCACAGCCGATAGCTCTACCGCTGAGCTACTCCCGAATAATTTTATTCATATAAACGATAATCCTGATTCCGCCAGATGAGGAGAGCGGTCCCGAATGCCTGCCTGTCAGCGCCTGACGACGCAGTCTATGGCAGACAGGTACCTTAGTACTCCGATATTCTAACAAACATTGAGCTTTTTTTCAATAGCCACAGAAAGATACCCCAAGTAGCAAATCTTCTGCTATTATAAGTAAATGCGAAAACCCATAAACCTCTTTATTGCCTCATTTACCATACTATTACTTATAACTGGGATGTTAATTGTTATTGCTCCAAAAACCGAGCAATCGGCCAGTTTTAAACTCTCCAAGGCTATAACAATCACCCAAAATCAACTTAGCGAGGCCCAAAGCCCAAACCAAGAGCGAGTCCTTGGCATTTCTAACCAGACAAAGTCACAAAAAACTATCCCTCAACCAAAAACTACAACCACGCCAAAACAAAATTGTAGCGGAACTTTTAATTCTTCATTTTTATGTTTGCTAAACCAGTATCGAGAACAAAACAAAAAAACCAAACTAAGTAATGACAGTGCATTAACTAGCGTGGCCTTAGCACACAGCACTTGGATGTATAACACAAATACTTTTAGTCACATTGGCATAAATGGAAGCCGGCTTGGCGAGAGATGTAGTTCGGCTGGCACAACTTGTTTTGCCGAAAATATCGCAAAAGGTTTTACCTCCAGCCAACATCTTTTAACAATGTGGCAGAATAGTCCGAGTCACAAGCAACATCTGCTTGGAAACTATACTTCAATTGGTCTTGGAATAAAAAATAATTACGCGGATTTACTCTTTAGATAGAATGAAGGGGCCTTCTCCATAGAAGGCCCCCAAATAATAACGACTTCGAGGCTACAAAGCCCCGACAGAAAACATGTAAGCGCGGAGCAGTGGTTGAAAGCTTTTTCCCGGCTCCCGTATCACACTGCGTTCTGGGGACCCAGTAGCGCTAATCTGGGCTTTCCGCAAGGTAATGTCACAAGAGACTGGTTCGAGCGGCCACGGAATACCAAAGTAGACATGTTCCATGTAAGCGGGTCCACAGACTTCTTCCACTGCCCGGTAGTATTCAGCCTCGTCGGTGATGACTAAATGCTTATCAAGCTTTTTGTGGATCTTAACGTGGTGGCCGTGGCAAACGTCGATCAGGGGGGGGTGAAACAACAGAAACTCTCGCCAAAACTCCCTCGCCCAATATTTCTGGATCGGAGAGGCGAGCAAATCATTGATGTTCAAACGAAAGTGATTGAGCACCTTTCGTCCGACAACGTGATGAGTCTCAACCTTAACGTGATGACCGATCTCAACATCATCTACACAGCCACAGGCCAGAGGCTTAGTCTCCTTGCTATTGTTGCCCCTCGGAGGTTCGCCTCCGTCGTCACTCTCACAGACGCTCTGCTTGTTCATGTTTCGCTTCCTCCTTGAAGCTGGGAAAGAAAAAACCGACCCATCTTAGCCTTCGGCTAGAAAAAGTCGGCGAGAAAACGCTAGTGAAATTCGGTAATGAGACTCTGGCTTTATCCAAGTCATTCTCATTGAAAAAAAGTTAAAAATCTATCCTAATTTAGGTATACACCTAATTATCAATTTTGGGAAGTGGATAAAAATCTGTTACTGCTGCGGAGTTGCGCAGTAAGCGCAACGTTTCGCGGCTAGCGCTATTTTACTCAAACACTCAGCACATTGCTTAATTTCTGGAGCGCTAGGCATTAGCCCTGTGCGCTTCATAATAGTATTCATTGGCACAATTACAAAAAAATAGACCGCTGCTGCCACCAGCACAAATGAAATGAGGGCGTTGATAAAAGCCCCGTACATAAAAACACTGCCATTAATTGTAAATGCCAATTTTGAAAAATCTGGGCTCTTTACAATTGCTCCAATAAGCGGAGTAAGCAAACCTTCTACCAGCGACGTCACCACTGTCCCAAAAGCTGCTCCAATAACTACACCAACGGCCAAATCCAAAGCATTGCCACGCAAAATAAATTCTTTAAAGCCTTTTAACATAAATTTACTTGGGATACTCTCCCAATCCTTTCGTTACTGACATTGTAACATAAACAGCATCACACAACATTACTGTCATTCCGATCCGCCGACTGGCGGAGAGGAATCTCTGTATCTGTCTTTGAGATCCCCGCCCGACCGCTCCAGGCGGGCAGGCTTCATTCCGCTCAGGACGACAGTGCAAATAAGTTACGCGATGATATAAAAATTACTTAGCCTTTTTTCTAGACCCATACCGATGCGGAGGTTTCCCACAACGGCAACCATAAGGCTTAATAAATTCTACAAAATATTCTTTTTCATAGTCATATTCTAGCTCAGAATTAGCTGGAATATTCTTTTTCGCTACGACTAAGACCTTCCCCCACCTCACAATAATCTCGCTATTAGGGTGACAAGAATGATTAATATATCGCGCCACATTTTTTCGACTACTACCATCTACTGTTTTGTGCCGACTAATTTCGAACAAGTACTTGCCCCCTTTTTTTTGAACTTGTGCGTCGTTTAATATTGGCCCTTTATATTCAATTATAAACTGCCCCTTTTTAACTGCCTCTTTAGTAAACAAGCCAAGACCACTATGACTCCGCTTTACTTGAACCTTAATTGGATGCAATAAATCTGTTTTTTTCATAGAGATAATTATAACACACTAAATTTTTAATTCTGACAAAACTAGCTCAATCAGAGGGTCTTGATAAAACCTTTGTATTATAGTACAATGACTGATTCCTGAAAGTCGCAACAAAACTATTCGGGAAAATCCAAACTTGCGGAGGAGCAATGAAAGAGCAAATAAAGCGACTAGAGCAGGCGCTTTCGTATTGGGAGACTCTCTGTATGGCAGGGTCTCTGAACTATCACCTCTTCATCAAAGGAGGGAACAAGCCCACCTATGGATTTGCGGGAGCAGAACAAAACTGGAAACAGTTTCGTGGCTATCTCATGGGCCTGCGGCCTTTGGAGACATCACAATTGGAGCCAGAGAGATTTGATATGTCTCCAGAGCGAAAAGTCTACTTGCCAGGGTCGTCACGAATCCCAGAGTTCCTGGCCAGGTGGACCGCTAACTCGCGAAGGGCTTTTGCCCTCAGCCGGGAACTTCAAGCGCTTCTCTCTATCATGTCGCTGAGTGACTACTCTATCAGTGACATCCAGTTTCCTTTCGGCACATTTGTGCTAACGCTAGAAGAGCCATTCCCCGACGACCAGGGAAGCTTGTTCGATTGTATTATCGTTGACCGCTCAGGACTGAATGTCCAAATACTCATGCTCTCTTCCGAGTTCGAAAACTACAAACCCCTCGCCAAGCTCAGCTATGAGCATATGGAAACCCTACTCAACAAAGGGCGCCTAGACAGGCTCCGCTTCGAACTCCTCAAGCTGAATAGTCATCAACTCTCCCCACCGACTTCGTGGATAGGAATGCAGACAAAGTCAGAGAATGAGCCAGTGGCCAAAGCCTTGGTCACAAATTTCCGAGGCAAACTGATGCATTCGGTTTTGAACGGCGAGATACGATTGCGAGAGTTGGATAAGCTGCATGTCGAAACCATCTTCCACATGGTCTTCAGCTTCTGCTTGTACCTCAACGGCCTACCACCACAAAGCTCTCATCGCTCGACGTGGCAGAAAGTTCTAAACAAGCACGAGCGCAAAGCTAATCCGAGGGGAATCATCAACGAAGCAGAGGTCTGTAGTGTTTCCAGTACGATTTACCTAACAACAGAGCAGATCGAACTGATTGAGTCACAGGAAACTCAGGCCAAACGAGAAATCTGTCCGCACTTCCGTCGCGGCCACTTCCGAAGACCACCAGGACAAGGTCAGAACCCCGAGGCGCCAAGAACGGTGGCAGTCGCACCAACGTTCGTCAAGCGAGGATTGCACGAAGAAGGCACTCTCGCCGCCGGCGCTAAGACAGTCTTTCATTGACCGGTTAGATCCGGTCGAACCCCTCACTGTAGCACAGCCTTTGGTTGTGCTACTATTTATTTTAAATCAAAAAAATTTCCCTTATTGCTTAAGCAAAAAGACCCCCAACGGAAGATTCCCTTCCGTTGGGGGTCTTAAATAGACTTTAACTCTTAAAAAGACAAGTGTGGGAATTTGATCTTAATTTTGGTACGCAAATCAGTTACTATCTGGCTTGGCACTCGTGGAGTTGGAGGAACAAATACGCCACCACCATTTCCATTACCTGGATTTGATCCTTCTGGAATAAACTGACCGCGAAGTTCACCATTTGGGTTGGTCTTAGACTTCACTACAATATAAATTCGTCCAGCCTTAAATGCAGTGTCTAACTCAGCGATGTTTGTGATAGCAGGAGAACAGGAATTAGCAGGAATATTGCTAACAGTAGTTTCAAAAGTTATCTGGCTACCTTGTGCGCCAGCAGGATTATTGTAAATCGAAACTAACTGTGGACCATTCTGACCAACTGTGCCACAGTATAGCCCAGCAGAAGTTACGCCTTGACCATTTTCTAATTGTAATTTGATTTGTAAAGAATTTTTGCTTTGGTTTACCTTGGCCTTTGCAGTTCCGGTCATTGTTGTGGTAACGGCGGGCACAACTTTTGCTCCAGTAAGAACTGTCTCGTAGTCTACACTAACGGCTTGGGCAACTGGCGCAATGGCTCCGAGGGCCAATACTCCCAAAGTCGCCAACAATATTGATGTTTTTTTCATGTGTTTCTCCCTTTCTTTGCTATTTTGTTAATTTCTCCACGTATTTTTGATTATACTACACCTTGGAACCAAAAAAAATATCCGCGTCAAGACCCCAGCCTAAAGAATAATTAAGTGCTATAATAACCACAAGAACTTAACCTGCGTAGTTCCAAATAGTCACAAAACTACTAAGAACTAGGCATCAGGAACTAAACTCATGACTCAAAAAGACAAATTACTTGCCACATGGGAAATGGAAAATAAAACCACTGCTAAAGTGTTGCGCGCCTACCCTGCAGACAAACTCGACTGGAAGCCACACGAGAAATCTCGAACCGCCAAAGAATTGATGCAAACTTTTGTCACCGAAGGTCAAGCCATGCTCCAGATTTGTGAAGGCGCAGTGGACTGGACAACCCTCACACCACCAGACTTGCACACAAGCGAAGAATTGGTTACTGCTGTCGAAGGCATGGCCACACAAGTTGCAGATAAAATCAAAGCCACCAGCGATGAAGACTTAGACAAAATGATGGACTTTGGCGGAAATCAAGCCAGCCGCCTTGACTGCCTATGGATGATGATGATGGATCACATTCACCACCGCGGACAATTTAGTGTTTACATTCGCATGGCCGGAGGTTTAGTGCCGTCTATTTACGGTCCAACAGCTGACGAACCAATGAGCGCTTAAATAATTTTTAATAAAAAACAATGAGGCGGTGGGAATCTTTCGATTCCCACCGCCTCTGCGCACCTACGGTGCAACGAACTCACTTTCCTCCTCCTTCTCCCGCGGCAAGCACGAGAGAACATCCTTGTCTTCCGGGTACTTGTCACCCTTTGGATCGAACTCTCCGGTGTCGATGTTTCTGGTCAAGCGCCCAAGCGCCCAAGCCCAGAATCCTCGGCCCAAGACATCCTTTCGCAAAATCTGGTACCGCGTGTACCAAATCTTGGCAGACTCCTGCCAAGCGGCACACTCCGCCCGCTCCTTCCAGAAGTTGGCCATCACACGCTCGAGCCGAGCAGTCAGCTCCGCGTTCTCGATGGTGAGCTTGCTGTTCTCCTCGCCTCTGGCCGTAAACTTCTGGACGAGCTGAGCGACCTCATTCTCTTTCGTCGTAAGCCGAACAACCAGTTCTGCGTTCTCGGCCAAAAGCTCGGTGTTCACAGCAATGAGGTTATTGGTCCGCTCGATGGCATCAGCCTTCTCGATCTTTGCCATCGCGGCATAGTACATCTGCTGAACACCACACTGGTCAGCGATGTAGCCAAGAAGCGTATCCACAGGGACTTCGTAGATGTTGTCCCAAGGGTACTGCTTGTGCGCTTCCACCGCATGCGTGGTGAACAGCTCATCGCCGACGATGACGTCGATCCTGTCGCCGACAATCTGACCAAGTCGGAACCAAGGCATCCAGAGGCCCCGGCTCAGATTGAATGGTTCTTCCTCGCGCCAATCAACGACGATGAAGTCGCTGAAAGACAAGTCTTGATTGAAGACCACCTTCACCGCCAGAAGGTCGATGTCGACCATACTGCGGATATCAGACGGCTTCAAAACACTGAAGGAGCGGACCTCCTCCCCTTCGATGCTGACGCTGGTAACCATGGTCGAACCCATGACCACCATCTTGTGCTGAAGCGGGGCACCCTTGAAACTCACATTGGCCCCCGCAACCTTGCCATCCTCATAAATGAGGTTAACACGCAGGTACTCACTCAAAGTGCTCATCGCACCCTCCTGTTCTCGCTGGCGGTCATCCCGCACAGAGAGTAGGAACTTCGGCCGGCGTTTATCGCGCCAAACCTAGACAGAATTTACCTCCTGCCCTAACGAGGTTGTCTATGAAAAAGACTTATTAAAATACCATATTTAAGGGACCTTGTCAATACTAAAAGGGGCACCCTTTTTCAGCTTATTGCCCAATATCAATGCCTATACTATAATTATCGGGTCATTAAAACTCTTTTGAATATTTTATGAACGGAATAGAAAAAATTCTCGCCCTAAACGAGTATCACTCTAAAATTTTTACTGAACCAAAAACTTTTTTGGAACGCAAACTCTATCGCGCCAAACACTCCACCGAAATTGCCGCACTTAAATGTATGGATGGCAGACTGCACCTCCCAGTTATGACAGAAACAGCTCTTGGCCTCATTCAACCCTGGCGTAATTTAGGTGGCCGTTTTGACTTAGGTTGGCCAGCATTTAAAGAGGGAATGGAAGGCTGGGTAGAATATTCGTCTCATAAAGGACGAAAGTGTTTAGTCTTTATTACTTATCACTGGTCTAAAGGTGACGAGCATCGTGGTTGCCGTGGTTTTAATTACGACAAAGAAGCTGCTGTAAAAGCTGCACTAGAATTAAAGACTCAGTATGATTACGTTTTCGGCAAAGGCCCAGTCTATGCCATTGTCTGTGGAATCGAAACTGATGAAGACGGTTTAGTCCTTCATAGCGCATCAGATGACAAATTAGATTTAGCAGAACTTCCAGCACAAAGTTCAAGTGAAGAATTGCTTACAAAAATTCAAACTTTGTATCCCGACATGGATGAAGACATGGCAAACGATTTACTACCTTTAGTAGAAGGTAACGTTCGCCATATTGCCGAAATCCGCGCAAGCAACAGACCAATCGCAGATTCTGAACATCGTGAATGGGTGCTTGGAATTGGCCGAGGTTTTGACTGGTTACATGAAATTAATATGGCTTTTATTATCGGCCACTTTGATCCTGATTTACGTAACACAATAAAAACAGGGGCGAGCTTGCTCCAACAAAATATCGAAGCTGGCCGCGTCGATCCAAAAAATGGAATAGTCCTTATAACCTCAGCGCCCTACCGCCACACTGCCGGCTACGAACAACGACTCGCCGAACAGAAAGCCAGATTCTTTCAAGACTTTGCGCTTGATATTATTAAAACTGATGTTCCAGAATTAATGGAACACCTTCAAAATCTGGCTGTGACAGTCGATATGAACACTAGAAAAATTCACCCCCTCGAATAAACTATTTTAAAAGCCCTGTAGCAGTTACAGGGCTTTTTGATAAAAGAAAGAGGGCTCGCGCAAGCGCGAGCCCAGAAATTTTTGTGGCACAAACACAGTCACCTGCTACTGGCGATAGCCTTGCACAAAAAAAGGAATGAAACCCCGAACCTCGCGGTTGGAGTCCGCAATGGCTGCGAGTGCAACCATATCCCCTTCAATGAGAAAGCGCGACGCCAACAGACGCGGATCGTAGAGTCGCACCATGATTTTTCGTAGCCGGTCAATGGCCAAAGCCAAGGGCAACGAGAGGTTCTTGGTCTGCAGATAGACCAGAAACTCAGAGGACTCCAAATGGAGCCAATCCTGCTCCACGAGATCAGACCAGTCAATATCCAACTCCCGCCAGTCAACATGGTTCTCGGAGATGACCTCCAGAACCATGAACACACCAGGGAAGTTTTGATTTTCCTGCCTGAGCTGACGCATCAATCCGAGCGTCAACGTGAGATTACCATCCATGTACGGGTCTTCGGCGTGGACCATAAAAGCGTCCGCGTCGTCGTCCTGATCGAATGGCACAAACTCACTCTCGTAGGAGATGAAGCCGATCCGTTCTTGGTGCGTAGTGTGACCACGCTGAGTCCCAAAGAACGTGTTGGCCATGCACGCCAGCAGAATGGCTTGATGCGCCTCCAGCTTGTCCTTGAACTCCTCTTTAGACAAGTATGGCAAGACAGCTGTGAGGCGCGCTCTGAGTGAATCCATCACAGATGCGTCTTGCAACAAGTCCTCCATGCCAGTCCAAAAGCGAAGCGCAGTTCCGGGGTAATCTTTTCCCCAGTCCAGATAGTTGATCTCTGGGTTTTTCGCCCATTGATCAAACGCATCTGCAAAAGGAGCTTCTTCCAGCAACTGCTTCGTGGATAAGATGTGACCGTCGGCCAACAAGTCATCCAAGACCTGCTGACTAAAACCCCCAGCATCTTCACCACGAGCAATGCATTCATCTTTCCGAAGCCCTATGATGATGTTCTGATTCTCAGCACCAGGCTCCGACGAAACATGAATAACGATTGCTCGCTTCTTGGTCTTGTGCTGAGCGTTGTAACGCTCCACCCAATCCTCAATGGCGTACTTGATCTCCAGCTTGCGAATTACGTCGAGGAGCAAACCGTTGTCGATCTGTGGGCCCTGACGTAGTACGCCCTTCTCCTCAGCCGCCGCGCAGCCGCGATGAGAGTCGAGAAGTTCGACAATCGTATCATGAAAGCTGAACGCCAACTCCAGAAGTCTGGCGAAGTAAGAATGGTCAGGCAGGTAGAGCTTGCCATTTTTACTTCGCACAAAATCTGGGATGTTGCCGGCAGGCACACGAACTGAACCCCAAAGGATCAGTCCGGCGATAGCCACCGGTGAAATCCGGCCATCGACGCAAAGAATTCGGTACACGGGGTGCTTGAGCAGTGCCCGAACCAAAATCAACGCGTGCTTGAATACCGGAGTCAATCGTTCTGACGCGCGCTTATTCCGCGACCACACAAACTTACGCACACTTTGCGCAATGAAGCTGAGTTCAGCTTCAAAGTTCGTTCTGGGTCTCAAACGAAACCCGTTAATGGTTCGAAGGCTATCAAGCGACGCCTCCAGAGAGATCTTCAAATACTGCGAAAAGAAACTTTCGTGTTGTGCCACAACACACCTCCAATTTATTTTTCCGGTAATTTCTGTATTCCGGACATCTGATTATAGCAATTTTAAAGCTATTAGTCAATCGCTTTAACCCAAATATTTCGTTATAATATAAGTCCTATGGTTAAAAATCCTTTTGAAAAACTTCTTACTGAATATAACTACGATTTCCCAGCAAATTTAATTGCCCAAGCCCCGGCCACGCCTCGCGATAGCGCGCGACTGCTTGTGTATGACAAAAAAGCAAAAAAACTTAGTCACGACACGTTTAAAAATCTCACTAACCACTTACCGAAAAATTCAGTTTTGGTCTTTAATCAAACTAAAGTTATTCCTGCGCGCCTAACTGTCACTAAACCCACAGGCGGCAAAGCCAACCTTCTCTACATCAGCCACGATGCAACACTTGTGCGTGTAATATCCGACCGCAAACTCCACTCCATACTACCTTTGTATTGGAGTGGTAAAAAACTTTTTACTGTTATTAAGCAGGAAGGACAATTTTATTTTTTAAAACCTAATTTTTCGATTAAAAATATTTATAAAGTTTTAGAAAAATATGGGCAAACTCCTTTGCCACCATATATTAAACACTCACCGCTTTCGGGCAAGAAACTCCAAAATGAATACCAAACTGTGTTTGCCAAAACACTTGGCTCTGTTGCCGCGCCAACGGCATCTCTACATTTCACCAAATCACTAATAGCCAAATTAAAAAAAGCTGGTATTGATACTGCATTTGTAACACTCCACGTTGGCTTGGGTACATTTGCCCCCCTAACCGAAAATCAAGCCAAAACTGGTAAATTACACAGCGAGTACTATAATATAGATAAGAAGGTTGCCAAACTTTTAAATAAAGCCAAAAAAGATGGAAAACCAATAATCAGCGTCGGCACAACAGTCACGCGCACGCTGGAGTCGGCCTGTGGACACAACAACCAATTAACCAAACTCTCAAGAGCGACAGAACTATTTATTCACCCGCCTTATAAATTCAAATTCATAGACGGAATGATAACCAACTTTCACGTTCCCCGCTCCAGCCTAATGATGCTTGTAGCAAGCCTTGTTGGCCGCACTAAACTTTTGGAAATTTATAAATTATCTATAAAAAAACGCTATCGCCTGTTTTCATTTGGCGACGGCATGCTTATTAAATAATCATCTTAATACTGTCATTCCGATCCGCCAGCCGGCGGACGAGGAATCTCTGAGTATATTATTGAGATCCCTCATTCCATTCAGGATGACAGTGCAAAAAAATATGCATAAAAAACTACTCATTCTCGCAATCGCATTGATCTTTAGCCCACTGACTGTACAAGCCACCGGCGAAGAACAAATTGACAATTACGCTGTCGACCTGCGCATTGAGCAAGACAGCAGTTTAAAAGTTACCGAAACTATAGACTACGACTTTGGCGAAAACCAGCGTCATGGAATTTTTCGCAACATCCCCTACAAATACAAAGCCCGTGGCGGAAACTTTGCTTTGCGAATTTCTAATGTCACCGTTACTGACGGCACAAGTGACCAGCCTTTTACCACATCAAAAAGTGGTGGGGAATTTGTTTTAAAAATTGGCGACCCCGATGTCTATGTCACCGGCAAGCACCGTTACGTAATCAACTACACTGTTAAGCGCGCTCTCAACTATTTTGCTGACCACGATGAACTTTACTGGAATGCCATCGGCACCGAGTGGCCAGTGCCGATTCTAGCTGGCTCGATAAAAATTTATCCACCAAATAACGTTGCTCCAACAGAAATAAAATGTTTTACCGGAATTTTAGGATCAACCGAAGAAAACTGCAGTATTGATAATTCAACGGTGACTGCAAAACCGCTCTTAGCAAACGAGGGTTTCACTGTTGTAATAGGCTTACCAAAAGGAACAATTACTCAGCCAACTGCGTGGGAAAATATACTTGAGGTTATTAAAGACAACTGGATTTTAGTCTTACCCATATTTGTATTTTGGTTTATGTATAGGCTCTGGCGAAAATATGGTCGGGATGACAAGGGTCAAGGCACTATTGTACCGCAGTACGAGGCACCAAAAAATTTCACTCCCCTTCTAGTAGGTACACTCGTTGACCAGTCTGCAGATCAATCGGATATTTCCGCAGAATTAATTTACCTAGCCCAGCAGGGTTATTTAACTATTGCTAAACAAGAAACAAAAACTCTGTTGGTATTTAGTGGTACGGACTACGAACTTAATAAAATTAAAGAAGCAGACGACAAACTGTCCGCCATAGACAAAAAACTTTTTGAAGCGCTATTTAAAGGAAGAAGTGTTGTTAAACTTTCAGAGCTAAAAAAAGACACCAGCTTTACTAAGGAGTGGCTTGCAGTACAAAGCGATACTTATAAACAACTAGTAAAGGATGGCTACTTAAAGCGTAACCCACAAACAACTAAAGCCTTGTGGGTTGTTGGAGCCATTGTCTTTGGTTTTGGTGGTAGCATGCTTCTAGGTAGCATCTTAGGTGGCCTCGCAGTCTTATCCATTATAGTTTCAAGCATTGTCATTTTAATTTTTGGTGTGCTGATGCCAGCACGCACGAGCAAAGGCAGTATGGCTCACGAACACATTCTGGGACTCAAAGACTATTTAACCGTGGCGGAAAAAGATAGACTAAAATTCCACAACGCACCTGAAAAAAATCCCAAAGTTTTCGAAACTCTCCTACCCTTTGCCATGGCACTCGGTGTAGAAAAACAATGGGCTAAACAATTTGAGGGTATTTATAAACAAAACCCGTCTTGGTACAACGACACAAGTGGCGCTATGTTTAATGCCGCCGTGTTTTCAAGCAGTATCAGCAGTTTCTCAAGCTCCATGAACAGTGCCATGACAACAGCAAGCTCCGGAGGAAGTGGGTTTTCTGGAGGTGGAAGTGGTGGTGGCGGTGGCGGTGGAGGGGGTGGATCATGGTAAAATACCATATATGAAACAAAGTAATTTCCAAAATAAAATCGACAAAATTAACTCTATCTATTTAACCTATAAAATCAAACTGTTTGCCTTAAGAAAAAAGCAGACAGGCCTTTTAAATCAACTTGAAAATAAAATTAACTCAAAAAAAATTGAGGCGATTCGTAAAAACCTGGAACTATAAATGCTCATGACAGATTCAGAGATACAAAATTCAGAAAAGGCTAAAGCCACTTCTGAGGTCATAGAGGCAAAACAAAACGATCTTGACGCTTACGCTTTTGAAAAATCAACGACTATTAATGCAGAGGCAAAAACAGCTACGATGGAAGCTGAAGCACGCCTCAATTCACTTGCAACTGCCAGCGACAGCCCTCTTCATGAAGACGTTATCCATGCGGCCCAAGAGATTAAAAAACTTTCTTCAGAAATACAACTAGCGGCACAACAAGCCTTAGCCGAAATTTCAGAAATAAAAAAAGATGAAATTTCAAACACTGACGCTCCGGCAGAAGAAAAAGAAACACCAGAGCAAATCAAAGAACGGGAAATTCTTGATGCAGTAGACCTAATCAACACCTACACAGCAAATTTGACGTGGGAAGAATTTGAACAAAAATTTGCAGACAATCCAATTATTCTCGCTGAAGTAGATGCAGCTGCCAAAAGAATACGAGATTTAATTGATAATGAGCCAGAAGATGTAATTAATACACTCCCAAAAATTCAATTTTTACTTAAAAATGTTAAATCGTATTACAGAGACGTTAGTACAACTAAAACTGCTCTATTTGAAGTAGCAATTGAAGCTATTGCACTGCGAGATCCAGAAAGAGCAATGCAGATTTTGAAGGAGAAAATTTCTACCTGCGATGATTCGTCTGAGACTCAACAGATAATAGAGAGGAGCGCTCAATGGACCATAGAAAGAATTATCATAAAAAACAAAACTATAAAGACAATTGAATATTTAGAAACTGATCCACAGAAATCAATTGACCTTTATTTTGAGTACAAAAAGAAACTCAGTGACATGGAAGGTGGTTCCCTATGGTCTGAAAATAATACTGCGGTATCTGAGATTGAACTTCAGATTAGAAAATACACCGAAAAGACAACTGCAGAATTACTAAAAGAAGGGTTCGACCAGGCTTTAAGTTTTTACCGCGGTCTTCCAGACAACACACCTGGTCTGTACGCTTGTCAACTCCAGCTCCGAAGCTTCGCCTATCGGTCCATTCCAGATGAACACACAGTCAAAGAAAAAAATAAAATCCTTCAAGAAATGTTGGCTGATGCCCCTGATGTCTACTTTATAGGCAAGGATGCATTAAAGGTTACGGATGGGACTATAGAGCCGCAGCAAGCTGGGGAGATGATCCAAAAATTGGGAGAACTTGGCAATCGCGATTCACTGATAGCAAGATTTGAACCAAAAGATTTGCTAGAATCGCAAAAAGCCGAACTCTTACCAATACTTTTCCACGCAAAATGCTCAGAAAGCCCAGGGGAAATCCTTAGTGGATTTAACGAATATCAAGCTGAATATAATAAATTAAGTGATTCTGAAAAAGAATTGCTGGTTAATGTTTGGGTTAAAAATCCAGATAAAAAATTATTGAGGGTATTAAACGAAACAAATACAGTATTAAATAAAAATCAGCAACAGCAGCTATTAAAAGGAGTCGGGATTAAACCTGACTTTTGGAAAATCGACATTTTTGGAGATGCTCAACTTTTAACAGACTTAGGATTTTCTCCAGAGCAACTGACTTCCCAAGTAATATATATTATCACCGGATATAGAATCCAAACAAGAGGAGAGAAAGAAGATGTGGAGTCCAAAGCAGCTTTACAGCAGGGCTTAACTCTACTTCTTAAAGCTTTTAATGAACCTGAAAATGAAATTCTTCGCCAAACCTACAAATCGCTTGATTTCTCCAAAGTCATTAAAGGACTAGAGGCTCATCCTGATAAGGCAGCAGATATTGTTTCACTTCTTAATTCAAAAAGAAGTACTAGCCTAAAAATGGCTATTAGTGAAAGCCTTTCTGAATTTTTAAGTATTCCTGATGACAAACGTGAGACCTACTTGGAAATATTCGACTTAATTGACCAATCCCCTTCACAGGAAGTTCAGCGAATTAAAGAACAATTACTTACGAGTCTCATTGAAGTTGAAGACCCAGAAGCAGCCTACACAAAAATTGAATCCATTTTTATAAAAAATAACCTTCCACTTGTTGGTAAAATTTTTAAAGTTTTTGAAATTCTATATCCTAACAGTCGAATTAATAACGAACTCAAAGAAATATCTAGCCCTACTCTCAAAGAAGCTGGCCCACGAAGACGTAAAGCTATTATTTATAGTGACCTGTTGCGAGTCCACGTAGAATCTGCCAATCCATCACTGCGTAGCTATATCGACCTTATGTCTGAAGCTGAACCAATTTTTTTAGCAGCTGACCAATCTGGCATAGACTCCCTAACAGACTCCCAGCGTAGCAAACTAGAACAATATCTAAAGAAGCTGGAAACGCTCAGAGTTAATAGCGCGCTAGGAATTAACACACAAACAGAAACTGAACCCACAGATGATATTTTTGCACAATATAATCACCTAAAACAAAACCTGGGCGTCAAAGCTGGACAATCTGTTAACGAACGCATCGCCGAAATGTTTGTTAAACCCGCTGGATACGAAAGTCTTGAAGAAATAAGTGGGCGTATCCGCGGAGTCAAACAAGAAACACACCAACGAAATCTGCAGCAAATTGACCCAAAAACAGGACAAATCCAAACCCTGAAGGAAGGTGACTTACTTAAAGGAGTGGATATGGAATTCCTTTCAAACATCCTCCAAAATGGTTCAGTCTCAAAAGAATACTTAGGTGCTGATGCTGGATCTGATAGCACTCCTTTCGACACAGATTTAAGCAAAATTGAAAAACCAGATTTAAATGAAGGAATAAAAAGCGCGCTACAACACTCTCTGGCCATAAAGCATGCTAGTGGTTTAGTCCTTGCTATTCGCGATCGCGGGCAATTTAACGATGGTGACCCGCGTAAAAACACAGAATTATTTCCAACGCCATTTCTTGGTCAGAAACATTACGGCATTCGCACAGGGTTTCCGGCAACGCAAATTGATTTTTTTATTGCAACAGATGATTTAGCAGAAAAACCTGATAAACTTGAAAATATCTATTTTGAAATTGCACAAAATGGTTATTATATCCCAGTAGTAGACCAAAATGGTTCCGTATTATTTAGCCCTGAAGATTATTCAAAATATAGAGAACCATTCGAGGGACTAGAACGGTTTGACGGCCAACCATTTAATTTCATTTCCACAACACATGAAAACCCACAAGAAAAAGAAGTGACAGAATATATTAAACACATCGCAGACTCAAGAGAACAGACAACAAAAATCGGATCTGTTATACAATCCTCTGTCACGTCTGCTCTTGGTTCAGCAAAAATTAATTTCCGAGCAGAAAATGACACAAGCATAATTGGCGCTGAACTTATAGATATTGGCTCTACCGGTAGACATACCAATACCTTAGATAATTATGATTTTGATTATACGCTAAAGCTAGATGCAGGAGATTTTGAACGGGCTCCGGAACTAGCCAGCATGATAAAAAGTCTTATGGTTATGGAAAAAGATGATTCCCATGATGAACAAGGGTACCACCAGCTTCGCGCAAAAGGCGTAACCTCATTTGCTGGACAAAAATTCCCTCACCCAATTGATATTGATATTGGTTTTGCAAAAAAATCAGACTTAAGCGTCTATGGTTCTCATGATGCTTTACGTGAAAAATTAGCTAATATCAAAAAAACCCAAGGTCAAGAAGCTTACGAACAAACAATTGCCAATATAGTCACTGCTAAAAAAATACTTAAAGCTGGGCATGCTTATAAAAAATTAGAGGACGGCGGGTTTGGAGGGATTGGCGTGGAAAATTGGATACTTGCAAATGGTGGAAATCTTGATGTGGCGTTTCAAAACTTTAAACAAGCTGCATATGAAAATGGAAACAGAATTTCTTTGGATCTATTTAGAGAAAAATATAAGCTCCTTGACCCAGGAGTAAACGTGAAATTCAATAATCATGATAATTTTATCTTTACTTTAAAAGAGCCTGGCTACCAAGCAATGCTGGACACTATTGAAAATTATTTACAAGGAAATAGATAATGCATTTACTTCGAACACGATTTGCCAAAGATATCGTTTGTGAATTTTTGCCCCCTAACAAAAGGGGTAAATACGATCGCGTAATCATTCTCTGCTCTGGTATGCCTGGGGTTCCTGACAAACAAGAATTAATGGAATTTTTTGCGCGTAAAGGTTACTGGACATTTTTTCCTCGTTATCGCGGAACTTGGGAAAGTGGTGGTCAATTCTTAAAGCGCTCACCAGAAAAAGATATCAACGACGTAGTTGCCGGCTTATCAAAAAAAATTACAAACATTTGGGATAATAAAAGTTACTTATTAAAACCAAAAGAAATTTATATTATCGGCGCGAGCTTTGGAGGCACAGCTGCTGTACTCTGTTCACTTAACCCCAAAGTCACCAAAGCTATTGCCATCGCGCCAGTTATCGACTGGAGAAAAGACAGCAAAGTTGAACCATTGCCACTGTTAGAAAAACTTACAAGATCTATGTATGGCCAAGCATATCGGTTCAATCACCGCGACTGGCAAAAACTGGAGCGTGGCAATTTTTACAACCCGGTAAACCAACAATCAAAAATTAACAACAAAAAACTTTTAATCATCCATGCTAAAGACGATAAACTAGCACTCTATCAACCCGCGTTTAAATTTGCCAAAGAGACTGGCACCAAACTCATAACCCTGAAAACTGGAGGGCATTTGTCTTCAAAAATCTTGCTTAGTCCGCGCATTTTAAAGCTAATTATGTCCTTTATAAAACAAAAATAAATGTTAGATAAGTGCTATAATAAAGAAAACTAAGCAATGAAACAAAAAACCTCCAAAAAATACTCCGGTCATAAATTTCGCCTAACCGAAGAGGTTTTGGCAAGAATCCTTAAAATCAGCACAGTTTTTATCTGCGCTATGGTTATTGTTTCAATTGTCTATTCAAACAATCAAAAAAAACTGGCTAACAACGAAGGACTGAAACCACAGTCCGCAGCAGCCATAAGTGGAAATGTGCGTGTGGCAGTTATTGTTTTATCCAATAACCAAAACCCAACGTTAATTGACCAGCTTTATCAAAAAACTTTTGGAGCGCAAAACTCAATTGCCAGCTATTTTGCCAGAACCTCATATGGTAATTTAAGCATTAGCGGAGATGTGTTTGGCCCATTTCCTCACAGCTTTAGCAGTTCTACACCGTGCGGTACAGAAAATGCCTATGCTGTCAGCCAACTTGGCAACCAAAGTTCAAATTATAATACATTTATTACCTTCACTCCTGAAATTTCCAACTGCACCGGCTCAAAAGCAGCCGGACCAGGAGTAAATGCTCTTGCCTCAATTACTGGTTTTAATTATTTAGCGATTCATGAGCTTGGACACGAATCAATCTTCAGCAGTCTTGGACATGCAAGTCAACTAAATAATTGTGTAACCACAAGTAATAACATTATTCTCCCAAAAACCGGATGCACTGTAACTGAATATGGTGATGCCTCTGACCCAATGGGCTCCAGCATTACCGGATACATCCCTGACTTTCAAGCCTATAACAAAGCAAAGCTTGGTTGGCTTTCAAGCGACTATGTAGACAATTCGGAAATTTATGATTTAAGCGCGTCTGAGCAAAGTAGCGGCACCAGGTTACTACACATCCCAGGATCAACTTATTTTCTAGAACTACGGAATGACACCTCTCTACCTTCCAGTTACACAGGAGGAGTACTGCTTAGACAATCAGGTCGTTTTGCTGGTGAAGGAACAACTGCAATCCTAACTAAGCTAATGACTGGCCAGACATTCAACGACCCTGCTAAAAGAATTTGGATTAAAGTTTTTTCTGTGAATGGGGGCAACGCCCGCGTCTATGTTAGTTTAAATAACCAGCGCCCACCGGCAAGCGATACTGACGGCGATGAAGGAAGCCCTGATGATAGTTCTAATGAAATCCCAACGGTGAGCCTCTGGAGCAATCCAAACACTGTAAACTCAGGTGGTAGCTCCATGCTGTCTTGGGAAAGTGAGAATACTACCTCATGTGGATCTATTAGTAAAAGTGGAACAACTAGTGCTTTGTCGACAAGTGGGCGCACTTCTGGCAGTATCAGCACCGGCACACTCACCAACACGGGTCAATCCGCAATTCCAGTGACTTACAGCTTAACTTGTAGTAATGCCAGAACAAACACAACTATTTATATAAACCCATTAACATCCCAAGCAGTTACAGCAGACCTTAAAGGCAAGTTAACCGGGAGCAACTACGCTTTTCAAGATAGCTCCATTGCAGTCCAAGTCGGTCAGTCTGTAACTCTTAGCTATAGCTGCAGCAGTGGCAATAGTGCAGAGCTAATTAATGATAGTGGGAATCAACTTGAAGGTTTAAATACTCAAAACCAGTTTAATGTCGCTGCTAGAGATATTGAGCTTGCTTCCGAAATCAAATCAAGTGAAAACAAGTTAGCATTTATGAGCTGGATTCAAAGGTTACTCCAGCCCAATGCCAGCACTCCGGCTACTACCCAGACAACTAATGCAGAAACTACACAAAAACTTGCTGGTTTAAGCGGACAAACTAGAATCCCTCAGAATAACCACCTTGTCTATAATAATCCTGGCACAAAAACTTACAGGCTTCGCTGTATTAAAAATGGCGCTGTAGCAGCTAATGACAGATTTACGGTCATAATTCAATAAAATTTGCAAACAAATAAAAATTGTGCTATAATATAGTAAATAAATTAGCTTAATTTAGAGAAACAAAATCAATGCAAAAAAAATCAAGAACAACACGCCAAAGATCTATTGATCTTGACGTTGAAAACACATACAAAGATTTGCGAAAACGCTTTGCCCTTGTATCTAAAATGAGAGCGAATATTTGGGTCACGACTGCTTTAGTCGTCTTTTTTATTGGCATAGTCATGGGCACTGCTTATGTTATTGACCCAACTAATCTGCCAATTGGACAACTCAGAGCCATGGTTGGCCTTGCCAAACTTCAGACAAATACCTCTACTCCAAACGTAGCTGGAAATGCTGGTTTTTATGGCAATCCAACTCCCAATACCCCAACAAATGGTGGCGGTGGTGCAAGCAACACAGGGTGTGTGAGAAACCAATTAACTATTTCTACAACACCAATTTCACAACAAACAACAGCAGGGCAAGCCAAAACATATCCAGTTAAAATAACTAATAACGATGTTGGCTGTAGTCCTTCTACCTTCACCATTACAAGCCAAGCAAGTAGGCAATATCAAAGCACGGGGACAGTGACAACAACAGGAGCCACACTTTCAAACATTGCCTCAGGCTCAGTGGGAACAGCAAGCATCACAGCCACACCTTCAAGCAATGCCAGCGGAGAATTTATTGTAAACATTACAGCTAAACATCCAATCTCTACTGGATACAACAACAGTCTCGGCGCAAACCTCCTTGTCGGAACCGGCTGTATTGCAGGCCATCCTAGAGTAACTCCTGCGACTATTGGTAATTCCAGTACTGTTTTTAATTTTAGTGTAACCAATGGTGATAGTCCTTCATGTTCAGCTTCGAGATTTGTTGTGACTTCAGAAGCAGGACCAGACACTGTTACTGTTAATCCAAGCACTTTTACTTTAGCCCCAAATGCTATTAAAAATGTAACCGTTACGATTCCAAGTAATAGCACTCAACCAAGCGTGGCGATTAAAGCCGAGAATAAAGATACCGGCAAGTCATGGTCTGCTTCTATCCCAGTTTCGTCAGGTAATACTACCGGAGGCACAACTGGTGACTGTAAAGTAAAACCAACGGTCACTGTTAGGCCAGAACAAGCTACAAACACAGGTAACTTTACTGTCACTGTAAAAAATAATGACACTAGCGCTTGTGGCTCTGGACTGTTTAATGTCACAGGTAGACCAAATGAATCGACCGACTTAAGCAAATGGCAACAACAACCACCAACCGCTGGTGGCACTATTGCCCCTGGCGCAACAAAAACTTTTTCTTTTTCAGTAAATGGCTCAACGGCAACTCCAGGAACATATAACTACCTATTTTCAGTAAAACATCCTAATGATCTTGGAGGATCGCTCACTGGCAATGCATTTGCAAGATTTTGCGTAGGCACCACAGGAAGTAGCTGTAGCGGTGGTACTGGTGGTGGAGGTGGCACTAGTGCCGTGGATTTAAAAGTTAAAGGAAGCGATGGCCCTACAGTGATAGTTTCTAATCGTGAAAACTTTACTATTTCATGGTCCTCTCCTACTGGTACAAGTAGTTGCAGTATATTTCCTCACTTCCCACGTTCGGAAAGACCAGAGTGGAACATTGGAACTTCTGGATCGCTTATAGTTAATTATAATGGTGGGACTGGAGCCACTAACTATACATTAACCTGCGCAACACCCACAGGGTCTCAATCGGATACAGTTCGAGTAGAATTTGGCCAAACATCAAGCACTAGTAATTCAACAAGTTTTTGGAGAAGAGTTCTAGACTTCATTAACCCAAATTAAATATAAAATTAACTCTAAATAAAACTCCCTGCACAAACTAGTGCAGGGAGTTTTTTATGCTACAATTAAATAATGATGTTCAGACCAAAAAATAAAAAACTTATTATAATTCCCCTAATCTTTTTAATTATCGGAGTCTTTTTCTTGTGGTATAAAAACTCTAGCAATAAATTCCTAAGCGCTGGCCCAAACTCTACCAAACATCAAGAGATCCTAGCTCCTGCTATAAACGGGATGCTTGTATCACCAGAAATTGCCCAAAAGCGCCCTTTGGCTGTTATTGTTGAAAACCACCCAGACGCAAGGCCTCAAAGTGGCCTCGGCGAAGCCGACATTGTCTATGAGACCTTAGCAGAAGGAGGCATTACCCGTTTTTTAGCTATTTTTCAAACTAAAGAAACACAGTCCATCGGTCCAGTGCGTTCAGCGCGAGACTACTTTGCCGAAATAGCCAACGATTTCGAGGCGTTATTTGCCCATGTCGGTGGTAGCGACGAAGTTCTATTGGAACTTCAAAACAAGCAATACAAGAATCTCGACGACATCAATCAATTTTATCAATCTTCTTTTTTTGAAAGAGTTAAACTCCGCCCAGCCCCACACAATGTTTATACCTCTACTGAAAAACTTAGAGATTACCTAGACTCAAAAAAATTAAAAAAAGATAACTCCTTTACAAGTTGGCAATTTGAAGAGACTAAAAATTTAGCCACAGAAATAATAACTGCAAGTTCAATTGAAATTCCCTTTTCCCTCCCTTCTTACAAAGTTGTCTATAACTATAATAAAACAAAAAACGACTACTCACGAAGCATGGCTGGACTTCCCCATTTAGATGCCACCACAAAACAACAAATCCAAGTAAAAAATATACTAATTCAATACGTAAACATAACCAGCCTGCCCGACGATCCAAAATTACATATTAACATTCAACTTTCTGGATCAGGAACTGGATTGTTATTTAAAGATGGAAAATCTACACCAATTACTTGGACAAAAACTAACTCAAAGCCTACTGAGTACATAGACTCCAACGGACAAACTCTTAAACTTAACCGCGGCCCAACATGGGTAGAACTCGTACCTCAAACAAATAAAGTAACTTGGAAAGGAAACTAGTATATGAAACTAAAAGTCGGACAGATAGCGCCACAATTTAAGCTCTTAGACCAAGCCAGTCAGAGTCATAACTTAAAAGATTATACGGGCAAATGGGTTTTGCTCTACTTCTATCCGAAAGATGACACACCAGGATGCACAAAAGAGGCTTGCGGTTTTCGTGATAATTTACCAAAATTTAAAAAAACTGGGCTTACTGTTTTTGGAATCAGTATTGACTCTGTAGCAAAACATAAAAAATTTGCTGAAAAATATAAACTCCCCTTTACTCTTTTAGCTGATGAAGACAAGAAAGTTGTTACGCTCTACAATGTTTGGCAAATGAAAAAATTTATGGGTCGTGAGTATATGGGCACTGTGCGTACTTCATTCTTAATTGATCCCAAAGGTAAAATTGCCAAAATTTACGAACACGTAAAGCCCGAACTCCACCCCGCAGAAGTTTTGCAAGACCTAAAAACACTATTAAAAAAATAATATGGCTACAAGCAAAGTCACGTGGATAATAATCAATTGCAATAATAAAAAAGAGGCCGATATAATTGGAAAAGAACTTCTTAAGCAACGCCTTATTGGCTGTTTCGATATAATTCCGGAGCGAGAAGCCGCTTATTTCTGGCCACCAAAGTCTGGAAAAATTGAAAAGATTAAAGGTAGTATGCTAATTGGAGTAACGGTTCCAAAAAAATATAACGCTATTGTTAAAGTTGTTCGAAAACTTCATAGCGACCAAATACCTTTTATAGGCAGTCTGATTTTTAATACCGTAAATAAAGACTATTACAAATGGCTCAAAGGTGAGCTCTTATAAAAGTTAAACCCCTACCCATTGCTGGTGTAGAGGTTTAACAAAGTGTTTGCTTTCCCATATGCGAATTTCTTTTTTCTCTATAATGCTAGAGATGTAAGGCTTACGCGCCTTTGGCTTTTCGCTGTTGTGCGGGAAAGCAACACGGCTGTTACATCTGTGTGCATCAATTATTACTTCCTTTCTAATTTAAGTGTACTCCCCAAGGTATCTTCGTCAAGACCAGCAGTGGACAAAACAGTGCAAAAACAGTGGATAAAATGTTACTAAGTACTTAGCTAAGACATAAAATATTTTTCTTCCCATTCTTAAGACTTATTCAAAAAAACTCATGATATTCATGAGTTTTTTTGAATCTACTAGTAAAAATAAATCTGGCTTTGCTAGTTTATTTTTATCGGCTTAAGGGGTTGGTGGTGATGGCGGAGGGGAAGCCCCACCGCCATATTTTCTTTAGTAATCACGGAGCTTGTCAATGTCTCCATGTTCTTTAATGCGCTCCAAAGCCTTTGCTTCAATTTGACGAATGCGCTCGCGCGTAACACCAAACTCTTCTCCTACTTCTTCTAGGGTGTGAGTCACTCCATCTTCTAAACCAAAGCGCATTTTTAAAATTTTCTGCTCTCTAGGATCTAAATCTAAAATAATCTTTTGAACATATTCTTTAAGCAACTGCCGGCCGGCCGTGTCACTTGGTGTAATATGCTGTTCATCTTCAATAAAATCACTTAATGCAGAATCTGGGTCGTCGCTATCTTCGCCGACTGGTGAGTCAATAGAAACAGTTTCTTGAGAAATCTTTTTTAGATGATAGACTTTTTCAACTTCTACACCCATTTCTGCAGCAATTTCTTCTGGTAATGGTTCTCTTCCAAGATCCTGCACCAACTGACGCTCAGCTTGAGCGTACTTATTTAGTGTTTCTACCATATGTACAGGGATACGAATTGTTCTAGACTGATCAGCCAAAGCACGCGTAATAGCCTGACGAATCCACCAAGTCGCATAAGTTGAAAACTTATAGCCTTTTCGCCAATCAAATTTATCAACTGCGCGGAATAAACCTAAATTTCCTTCTTGAATTAAGTCGAGTAATCCAAGGTTTCTACCCATATATTTTTTAGCAATAGAAACAACCAAGCGAAGGTTAGCTTCAGTTAAACGACGCCTTGCGGTAATATCACCTCTGCCTATCCGTTTAGCTAAATCAATTTCTTCAGCGCCAGTAAGCAAGCCAACTTTACCAATTTCGCGAAGATACATTTGAATGGAGTCATCATAAATATCACCAAGGTCAAAGCCTTCCATTGCTTCATCTTTTTTCTTCTTGGCTTTACCAGTAACAACTTCTTCTTCCTGTTTATTTTGCTCCCAGACAGAGGCCACTTCTTGGTCCACAATTTCAATTCCCCGCTTTTCAAGTTCTGCCATCAAAGCTTCAAGTCCAATAACATCGTCTTCGATATGCGGAATGGCGTGTAAAATCTCAGCTTCTGTTACGAAACCGCGTGACTTCCCCTTTGGGCCAAGCAATTCCAGTGCTTTATCTATATCAAGAAGCGAAACAACTGCAGGCGCAAGCCCACGTGCATGAACCTTGCGACCAGTTTTTGCTTTGGCTACTACTTTTTTTGCTTTTACTTTTTGTGTGGGTTTCCGAACAACCTTTTTAACCTTTTTTAGAATCTTTTTCTTAACGGCCTTTTTTGCTTTTTTTACAATTTTCTTTTTTATGGCCATAGGAATATTTTAAAAATTAAGATTACGATAATTTTTTCTCATACTCTAATCTTTGCTCACTTAGAGATGCGAATTGTCCTTGGAGAGTTTTAAGTTGATTTGCGTCGCCAGAGACTTCAGCTTGTTTAATCTCAATCGTTAATCGTTCTAAAGAACGTTTAATCGTATGTAATTTTAAGAGATACAAGCTTTTTTCTAATACTCGAAACAAAGCAACCCTATTGTCTTCAAGGGCTTCTAACTGTGATTCTACCATAAACTCAGCCTCTTTGGCTACTACCTCGTACTGGTCTGGGGCCGGTGCTCCTACCAAAACAAAATTTGCTAAGAAGCGAGCATCTGTCTGAAAATCAGCTGAACTAAGTTCTTTTACCGCTATTTCTGCGAAATTTTTATCATAGATAATTCCACCAAGAACCTGCTTTTCTAAAGCCAATAGTCCGTCTGTTGGTAGGTTAGGACTTAAGTCTGCTAGTGCTTTATTGGATTCATTTTGAGTGCTTCTTGCAACATCTCGTAATACCGCTTCGGCTATATCAAAACTGCTAGCAATTTCATGGATATAATGGTCACGTGATAGTGGATCAACAATTTGCTGAAGGAGCGGCAAAATACTTTCTGAGATATAAGTCTTCTGTTCAATTGAATTATTTTTAAACTTAAGTTTTGCTTGCTCTATATAATAATCCATAAACCAACTCGCCGAAGCTAAGGCCTGGCGCCAACTAGCAGGGTCTTTACGAATTAATTCGTCTGGGTCCTTGCCTGTCGGTAGCGTTACCATCTTAACGCCAAAACCATTACTTAAAGCCAACTCCCCACCACGCCGTGCCGCTTGGCTTCCTGCGCTATCTGCATCAAAACAAAAAACTAAATTTTTTGTAATTTTTCCAAGCAAATGAAGTTGCTCTAAAGTTAATGTGGTCCCGCTAGTGGCTACAGTATTTGCAAAACCAGCTTGATGTGCAGAAATTACATCCATTTGCCCCTCAACAATAACTACAAAATCGTTTTTTCGTATGTCTTGCTTAGCAAAATATAATCCAAATAAAATATTACTTTTATGATAGGCCAAAGTCTCAGGACTGTTGATATATTTTGCTTGATCATTTCCACTTAAAACCCGAGCAGAAAAACCAACAATTTCTCCGTAATAATTATGCACGGGAAAGGTGACTCTTCCTCTAAACCGGTCGTAAACTTGTCCACGTTCATTTTTAACACTAACGCCGGCTAGGACGAGATCACTTAAAGAAACCTTTTTTTGTAACAAGGCGGCCTCTAGTGCATGAAATTCTTCTGGCGCAAAACCAATTTGCCACTGCGCTATTGTAGGCTCAAGTAAACCTCTGTTTGAAAGATAATCTCTCGCCTGACTTGCCGTCTTTGCCTGAAGTAAGGTTTGATGGTAATACTTTGCCGCAAAACTATTTATTCGAATTAGCAGTTCCTTTTCTTGTTTTACTGGAGCATTGCTCCCCGAATAAGCTGGAAGCTTGACACCAGTTTTATCTGCTAAAATTTTTAGTGCTTCTACAAAAGAAATATTTTCATATTTCATTAAAAACCCAAAAGCGTCTCCTCCCTCACCACAACCAAAGCAATGCCAAATCTGTTTTGCTGGGCTTATCATCAGACTAGGAGATTTTTCATTATGAAAAGGACACACTGCTTTTACGCTAGTGCCGCTTTTTTTGACCGCTATATAAGAGCTAATAAACTCTACAATATCAATCCGGTCTTTAATTTCTTGCAAAACCTGATCTGCCATAAGAAAACCCTAAATATACTTATATTCTAACAGTAAATGGGCGCCCCTAACAACTCGACAAAAGTAATAAAAGATGCTAAAATAAACAAGATTTTGCAACTAAATTTATAAATATTTACTGTTGATGGAGGCGTCGCATAGTGGTCAGTAGCACCCCGCCTAAGGCGGGGCAGGATAACAATAGTTTCATTTTAAATTAATAACATAGTTTTGTGAGGGAGGCGTCGCATAGTGGTCTAGTGCACACGCTTGGAAAGCGTGCAGGGTGTCAAAGCTCTCG
>CAZTXY010000016.1:0-20755 GCA_964617815.1 uncultured Candidatus Saccharibacteria bacterium
GGGATAGGGGTTCGATTCCCCTTAGCCGCTCCAAAAGAAAAAGTGTCAGCTATGCTGATGCTTTTTCTTTTGGAATGTTTATTTGTACAAGAAAAAATATTAAGAGTATACTACAATTAATTAAAGATTTCTTATGAAAAAATTATTACCTGTTTTTATTATTGCAATCATATTATTGGCTGGATGGTATTTATATACTGAAAAAAAGGCATCGCCTGTTACTTCAAGCAATACAACTCTCCAAAAAGAGACACCTTCTTCAATGACTGCACAACCAGCACCTTATACTGGATCTACTGCTAATTGGGAAAAGTTAGAATTACCAAATTGGGAAATTGTATCTTTTAAATACCCAACAGGGTGGTTAAAAAATATTTTTGATGCAAATAATATTAAATTGAGTAAAAACACTGCGACAATAAATATTTATTATAAAGCTGACGACAGATTAACTAAACCTCCCAAGGCAGCAAATGCGGAAACACAAGTAAAAAATGATTACATTAATTCTCTCGGAGAATTAGCATCGGGGAAAAAAGAGTTTGAAATTGCTAACGGGCGAAGTGCTACCCAGTTTGAAATATTGATCAATAATCAAAAGGAAATTCATACAGTATTCTATGTAGGAACACTATTAGTTGATGTGTATACTCAATCTTTCTCTGATGGCACTTATAGTGGGATTATTGATACTTTCCAGTATGGCGGATATTAATTCTATTCATCAAACTTTCACCAAAAACTAATCGAGCATTTTTCTGTGTAACCATAATCACCCACAATTTTAACCCGATCCATAGTTCTATAATCATCCCTTAGCCGCTCCAACAAAAAACCACCCCTAAAGGACGGTTTTTTGTTTAAGGTGACTTATTAGTTCATTTACACCTTTTAAAATATATTCCGTAAATAGAATATAATTATTTGGAAATTCTTTTTTTGCTAATTTTAAGATATATTCCAAATGATCTGCAATACCCCCAGTATTTTTTAAAACAAGTACTGGAATTCCTTCTTCAACAGCCATGGTAAATTCAGAAAGTGTTCCCACTCTTCCGTTAATCACAATAGCTGCGTCAACATATTTCAACATATCAATGCTTCGCTGACTAAATCCTTCTTTATAGATATATTTATCTGCTATCTCTAATGCAATATTGTCATCTCGCAAAATGTGATTATCAGCATTTTTGTCTGGGGAAAATACTGTCGTAACCCCACCTAGTCTTACCATTTCTCTAATAGCAAGCTCTGGTATACCTGAACATCCACCAGTCACTAATTCGATGTTATTTTTGTATAAGAATTTTACAACTTCTTGTACTGTAACTAAGACTTCCTCATCTTCGGCTGGTGATGCAGAAGATAGCAAAGCTATTTTCATTTTTTTCGAGCTTTAATAATCATGAACCCTGGATAGACAGCTTCATTAATTTGTTCAGCAGTAGGGTCAAATGCTTCTAAATAATCTACCATCTCAAAATTTTCGAAGAAGTTCTTATTAAAGTAATCCATCATATTATGACTTGGCTCTTGTACGGTTACTGCTCCATCAAATAATACTGAGTTCACAACTTCTTTTTTAAAATAATTTGCATCTATTCTTTTCTTTTCGATATAGTGTCTGAATGGATGCACCACCAAACAAATCATAACACCTCCAGGTTTTAATACTCTGTGTATCTCTGAGAATATTGGCTTCAGGTTCTCAGAAGTCATAATTGCATATTTAGAATAGACGCTGTCAAACTCATTACTAGCATATGGTAATTTTTCAGCATAACCAATGTTAAATTGAAGAGTTGGATGGTTATGCCTAGCAATCTTGATTAAATCTTCTGAGGCGTCAATACCAATTGCACGAGCTCCCTTGTTTTGAAAATAAGCTACATCAGTCCCATCACCACAGCCTATGTCTAAAACATCCAAACCACTTAAATGAGGTGCTATCATTTTATAAGCCTCCTCGCGATTGATATGATTTTTCACCAATTGATTGACTGAAAAATCCTCAGAAAAATTATTATATTGATTACGTAAATCTTGTTGCATATAAATTTTTAATAATTACTCCGTATTAAAACACATATTATCACCTTTGTCATTATAAATTCCAAATTAAATCCTATATTAAGCCTAGATTTAGCCAAATTTTACTGTCGTCATATAATTGACAAATCACTTTAATATCATTATTATTGCAATATGATTGAAGAAATATTGGCAAATTTAGGCTTGAATGAAAAAGAAATATTAATTTACTTAGCTATTTTAAAGCAAAAAGAGCTTACAGCATCGGAGATAGCTTCAAAAACCAAATTAAAACGTACCACTGTGTATGCTGTTTTAGAAAATTTAATAGAAAAACGTTTAATAACTAAGCAACCTGGGAAAAAAGTCGATCTATTCATACCATTACCACCTGTGAATATTTTGGAGATGTTTACCAAGGAAGAGCGCGAGCTGAATAAAAAGAAAGAGCTTGCTAAAAGGGCGTCATTAGAATTATCCCAATATGGAGCAAATGCTGTTTTTTCAATTCCAAAAACTACTTTCATACCAGAAGAAGCTGCAATGGATTATCTTTACGAAAATACTAATAAGTGGGTAGAGAGTATGATGAAATACGATAAGACTCTATGGGGTTTTACAACGCCTGCTTATAGTAAAGAGTTTGAAGAATATGTAGACTGGTGGAGCAAAAAGACTGAGAATTTATTACGTTTAAGACTTTATTCTACTGTTTCAAATATAGAAAACACCTTTTCTAAAAAATATTCCCACCGAGAAATTAAAAAATGGCCTGGGCAAAAACCTTTTAATACCAGTATGACAGTGCAAGGGGATTATGTACTTATAGAAAGCACTGGCAGTAAGCCATTTTATCTTATAGAGATTTACGATAGAGTGCTGGCAGAAAATCTACGTGAAATGTTTAAAGTTATGTGGGAGTTGTTGTAGACATTTTCAACCCCTCCTTTTGCATCAATGTTTTAAGACCCACCACTATAGAACTCCAACAAAAAAAACCGCCCACTTGGGACGGTTTTTTGTCAGTACAAAGATTAATTTTCTTTATTGGTAGTACTGATTGATAAACTGTAGTTGTAAAACTTTTTCCAAATCTGGATAATTTTTTATAACTCCAGCGCTTTTTAATTCTTCAGTCATTTCATCCCACCCATCCACGCTCGAATTTAAGAGCTGATTATTAAACTCCGTAAAATACGGAACAGCTTTTTTCAGAACCTGTCTTTCTCTGGCCTCATCAATCTCAGGAGCAAAAGCTTTAAGCATGGCAATAGCTTCTGTTTGATTTTCTATTGTGTAGTTCCACCCATCAGCCATTGTCTGGATAAAGGCTTTAACTAATTCTGGATTCTTCTGTAATGTTGAACGTTTAGTAAAATATACAGCACCTTTAATCTTCACACCAAAATCCTTAGGCAAAATTACATTGTACTGAATATTTTCTTTATCAAGATTTACAGTTTCATCATAAACAAAAACTGGGTGCACGTCATAAACCCCACTTAAAAAAGGCTTAAGGTCTTCTGACACCGTAATTTCTTGAATTTTACTTCTGTTCACTGCATTTTTTTTAAGCATGCTTTCATAGATCAAGGTTGCATTACCAAATGGGAGAATGCCCACTTTTTTGCCCTCCAAATCCTGAGGAGTTCTGATATTTTTATTTACTAAAGATACAAACCCAGCAGGTGAGTTATTTGTAAGAACACCAAGAATTACAAAGTCTGCGCCTTTATCATTGGCCGCCAAAACTTCATCCGCCGCTAAATACCCAAAAGTATTTTGGTCACTTAAAACCATCTGTGCGGTATTAATCCCAGGACCACCAAACTCAGCGTTAAGTTCTAAATCATGTTTTTGCGCAAACTTAGTTAGCCCAACAACATCCCCAGCAAAAGAGGCAGAAGGAATCCAGCTAAACCTAAGTGAAGCTTTATGCTTTACTTCTATGTTTGAACTATCCCGATTTTTCACGAGCACAACAGCTACTGCTGCTGTAATAACCATCACAATAAGAACGATAAGAAATTTTTTCATTGTATTATTTATTAATTACTAATTAAGATACCACTTACCATATTTGCGCTCTACACTTACAACTAAGCCATACAAGCTCAACCCCAACAATGAAGCTAAAAATAAGGAACTCATCATTAAGTCTGGGTCAAGCCTAATAGCACTCACAAACAAATTTTTTCCAATTCCGTGCTTGGCTCCTGTAAACTCTGCAACAATCGAGCCAATTACTGCTAATGAGGCGCTTACTTTAAGTCCTGCCATAATGCTTGGCATAGCTAGAGGAATATAAACCCGAAAGATTCTAAACTCCAACGGCGCTTTATATATGAACATTAATTCATGAACATGTTTAGAAATCGCTTTATACCCTTGCACAAAACTAATAAAGATTGGGAAAAAGCTAATTACAACAGCCATGGCAATTTTAGAAGACAGACCGATCCCTAAAGTAATAATAAAGAATGGGGCTAGAACAATAACTGGAATAACTTGAGAGACAACCATAATGGGTAAAATATATCTCAAGAACTTTGGCCAAGCAAAGCAGTAAATCATAAGCGTGAAGCTTAAAATTGTCGCAAGCAAAAGTCCTAACACTGCCTCTGTAAATGTTGTTATTGTTGCGCGCAGTAACTCTAAGTAGTGCTCAGAAATATAACTAATCAATAGTGCTGGTGAAGAGACATATAGCCTTACTGTATTATTTGAATGACCAAAATATTCCCAGACAATCACAACTATAGCGCTAACCAGAATGTAAATAGGAAATTTTTTCATAATCCTTCCTTAGTTTATGATCCTTTATAATCAAACCTTTAATTATTGCTTGTTGCTCTACCATACCAGTATTTTGCTGCTGGGTAATTACTTGCCCATCAATACCTAAACACAAAATTTTATCTGCTAGTAAGGTGGCTTCTTCAATATCATGAGTGACTAAAATCACTGTCGTCTGAAAACGCCTACTTAACTCTTTTAGCTCTGCATATAGCGCATCTTTCCAGGCTACATCTAAAGCAGTAAATGGTTCATCAAGTAATAATAGCTGTGGTCTGGTTATAAACGCTCTTGCTAGCGCCACACGAGTTTTCATCCCACCTGATAACTTTCTAGGTAAAATATTATGCTCTGCAGACAAGCCTACTACATTTAACATTTGGTCAACTAATTCCATATTAGAGCATTTCATAATTTCCAGTGGTAGAGATATATTTTCTCGTACTGATAAATTCGGAAATAAATTAGGGCTCTGAAACATTAAAGTCAGTAAACCGGATTGTTGATACTCTAGCGGAGTCTTTCCATCTATTAATATTTTGCCAGTAAGAATATTTTCATTATTTTCTTGCAACAGACCAGCGATAAGCCTGAGAATTGTGGACTTACCAGAACCAGAAGATCCCACAATGGCAAAAACAGACCCCGACCTTACTTCAAAAGACACTTTGTTTAGCACAGGTCTTTTACCATAAAAGAAACAGACATTTTTAAACCTTAAGAACATAGATTTATTTCCTACCTAAAGGAACCTTTTTGTTATTAATAACGAGGAGAGAATATCACAAGAATTGACTTTTTTCCATTTTTGTGTAATAATATTGTCATATTTCTACTTTAAGTTGAATTTTAATGCTATTTACTACCAGAGAATCAATTGAGGACTCAATCATACGAATGCTTTCTAGTGGAAGCAAGGCGCCATTAGAACTTTTTGAAGCCATAAAAGAAGAGGGGAGACAAATCTCCTATCAAGCCGTGTATAAAGCTTTGAAATATCTCATAACAGAAACTGTTGTTGTAAAAAGTGGTAAAGAAATTGCCATTAGCCAAGAATGGATTACCAAGCTTTCTAATCAATTAAGCGGCTCTTTTATTTTGCCTCCATTAACAATTGGAGAATCTGTTTCCTACTCTTATCTATCCCTAAGCCATTTAGATGCATATTGGAAACATATAAACAAAGCTTTGGAACAAAAATATATAAATTTTCCAGTTTTTATTTATAACCCATATGGAATATGGCTACACCTAAATGAACGCTATCAGAGCGAAATAAATTATCTTGAAGAATTTGCTAACAAAAAAATATATGCGTTTCTTGTGCTTGGAAATGACAGCGCTTTAGACCAAAACCTAAAACAGAGCTACCAAAATAATTATTTACAAATTGATTTATGGAAGAATAGCTCGCTTTCAAAAACTGACTACTTCACAATTAATGGAGACTATATTATTACTACGAAGTTAAATAAAAAACTTGCGTTGAAAATTACAAGTCTTTACAACTCTTTACCAAACGTTACTAATAGCAAAGCGGAACTTGAGCATATTCTAAAATTCCCAAGTAAATCTAAATTAAAATTAGAATACAATCCACAAAAAGCAAAAATGTTACGAAAAAAGCTTTTTAAAAACTTCTACCTTCCAACAGATCAAAAAGCGAAGCATGAACTATTTTAAAACTCCAAACATTACTTATGATATAATCAACACATGATCTATTTAATTGGGGGCGCTCCACGAAGCGGTAAAACAACGATTGCCAAAAAACTTTCCAAAGACTTGAATGTCTCTTGGGTTTCTGTAGACACTCTAGAAGGACTAGCCCAGCACTTTACACCTAAACAAGACTACGCAAAAAAGTTTCCAAAAAATATCATGCGCGTTGGAACGGGAAACAATAACGATGCAATGTACTCTAAATATTCCAGCTCACAGATAGTCAAAGCCTATATAACCCAGAGCATATCATCTTGGGAAGTCATAAAAGTTTTAATTGAGTGGTTACTGGGTGAACAGCACAACTATATTATAGAAGGACACCAGATCCATCCAAAACTTGTGGCACAGTTATTAAAAAAACATGGGAACAGTAAAATTAAAGCTGTGTTTCTTACTCGCCATAACGTAAACACTATCGTCGCATCGGCAAAGCAGGGCAAGGACCCAAATGACTGGTTTATTACCAAGACCAATCAAGAATCAACATACCCCAAAATAGCAACGATGCTTAGTGAGTATGGAAATTACCTCAAAGCAGAAGCAAAAAAGTATAAGTTAAAACATTATGACATGGATAATGGCTTTAATAAGCAAAAAACTCGAGTAGTGGCTGATCTGAAGCGCTAAGAAATGACTTAAGGTAATCGCCACTCTCATTAAATATCAATATCAAAAAACCCTTATAAATAAAGGGTTTTTTTGGAGCCCAAAACAGCCTAGGGCAAGGCTAAAAATATTTAAAATGGCTTAAGTATGAGGTAAATCGGTAAAAAATGGTTGACTTTAGGGCTAAAATCAGCTATACTATATGTGTTAGGTGCTTCTTAGGCACTCTTTTTTATTACTAAAAAGGGATCCATTAGCAACCTACAGGTCAATATATACCTTATCTTTAAGCTTTCGGGCTTAATTATATGCTGTATTTTAACAATCAATGCATTTGTAGAGAAAGGAGTTTGATTTTATAAAATGAAATCTACCCTTACCCTTCTTATGACTGCTCTGAAGAAAAGCTTCTATGTTGTAGCTTTCTTGCCGGTAATTACGTTGGTATATCCAGCCATTACCGTTCAAGCTTCTGTCTTGCAGTCTGGGCAACAAGATTTAGTTTTTGAAGTCAATAACTCAAACAAAAACTTAGTCACTAAGCTACTTACTATAGAAGAGATTCAAGCACATGATGCTGAATTCCAAACCGAAGTAGCATTAAAAAATCTATTACGCGAATACTTAGCTAAACGCAATTCTCCACTAGCTGCCTGTGCTGACACTCTTGTCGACCAGGAAAACATGGACAAAATTTTGTCACTTGGAGCTGCGGAAAGCGGATTAGCAAAAAGGTATATTCGTTCTACTAACAATATTTGGGGTTGGAACGGTGGGCGTTCTAATATGGGTGCTACCCTATGTGACGCTGTCGTTCAAATGAACACAAACTTAGAAAACTATCCCCGTCGTTCTGTTGTTAAGTATGCCGATATGAGTTACACCGACATGTGTGGTTTGTATAAACAGCCATGTAAGGAAAAAGGTAACCATCATTGGGTACGTAACAACCAAGCTATTGTTAACGATATGACAAGGTTGCGTGCAGAAGCTAGCCAAATTGCTGTTGATAACATCAGAAATTTGACCAGTCCAACTATTGCAACGGCCACCAACTCTATCGAGCTTGCAGTTAAATAAACATTTAGCCAAAACCCTCCGATACGTCGGAGGGTTTTGTGTTTATGTTAACTAATTAACTTTTGTTTTATTGCATCTCTAATCTGAAATAATAAAGTGTCAGGGATTTTAAAATTCGGATCGGTTCGATAGTGATGACCAAAAAGTTTATCCTCAAAGACTTGCCCTGCAAAATTTACTTCTCGCTTGTATCTTGGAATAAAATGTCCGTGAAGATGAGGGGTTTCATTCCCTAAAAAAGTATAGTTATACCAATCAGGCTGAAATAAAATATCGCAAGCCTGTCGTAACTCTTTCAATATCAAAAAAAGCTCTATCTGTTCTTCACTATTTGCCCCAGCTAACTCTAGCGCACCATCTCGCTTACACCAAATTACACAGCGCCCCAAATACGATTGATTCTGATGAATTGAAACAGACCAATGCATATAATCTTTAATTAAATACTGCGAGAAATTTTCCATAATATAGCTCTTAAGTTAAATGCTAATAACAAAAATTTTCAGAACTAATCTAAACATAACATAAAAAAACTAATCTAAAAATAGATTAGTTTTTTTATGGTGCCCAGGGAGGGACTCGAACCCTCAATCCGTTACCGGCCCAGGATTTTAAGTCCTGTGCGTATACCATTCCGCCACCTGGGCGTGGAGGTGCAGATGGGAATCGAACCCATGCATCGCGGTTTTGCAGACCGCAGCGTTACCACTTCGCCACTGCACCAATTACAATATATTCTTCATATTAACTTTCCATATTATATTAGAAATATGCTTATAAATCAAGGTAAATAATCAAAAACACCCTCCTGCTACAGGAGGGTGTTTTATAGTAAATTACTACTCAGTTTTTGATTCTTCTTGTAATTCTTCAGGCTTAGCTTCCACCTCAGGCTCTGTTTTCACTTCTGCTTCTGGGGTTTCTGCCTCAGGCTTTGGCTCTAAACCCTTTGGAGGCTCTGTCATCTGTTTTAAGGAAAGCCCTAAGCGATGTTCGACTGGTTCAATAGAAATAATTTTAAATTCTTTTTCGTCACCAATTTTAATCACTTCCTCAGGATTTTTAACTGCTTCGTGAGAGAGTTCAAGCAAATGGCAAAGTCCTTGTATGTCTTTATCTAATTCAACAAACACACCAAATGGCATTACTTTAGTAACAACACCTTTAAGAGTTTGCCCAATTTGATATTTCTTAACTGCGTCTTGCCAAGGGTCGACTTGAAGCTGTTTTATAGACAGAGACACACGGCCTTTGTCTATAGCAATAATTTTAGCGTCGACTTCTTGACCAACACGGTAGAGATCTTTTGGATTATCAATTCGTTGCCAAGCAAGTTCTGAAATATGGACCAAGCCTTCAAGTTCACCGAATTTTACAAACACACCAAAATCAACTACACCTGTAATGGTTCCGTGAATTTGCTCAGCAATTTTAAGTTGCCCAAGTTTGTGCTCTGTAGCTTTTTCATGCACGGCTTTTTCGCTGACAATTAATTTTTCTTCACTACTGTCAGCAGTGATAATTTGAACGTCAAAGCTTTGGCCAATGTAAGTATTTAATACTTGCAAAATTCTACCCTTATCTCCTTCTTCTACACGTGGATAATGCTCAAGAGATAATTGAGAAACTGGCAAGAAACCTAAAACATTGTTAATTTCAACCATCAAGCCACCTTTATTGGCTGCCAAAATTTTTGTGCTAACAATTTCTTTGCTTTCCAAAGTTTCTTTTAAGGTTTGCCAAACGCGTTCTTGTCCAGCTTGGCGAAGAGACAACTCGACATTTCCATCTTTATTTTCGCTATCCACAACGGATGCAAAAATTTTGTCACCAACTTTTAAATTAGCGAGGGTGGCTTGGTCGTCGTATAATTCTCGGCCGCGGACAACACCAACTCCATAACCTTCAAGGTCAATATAAACTTCATTTTTACCTACAGACAACAAAGTGCCTTCAACCATATCACCATTTTTAAGCACTTTAATCTCAACGCCTGCTGAAATTAAGTCGTTCATAGTCGAAGCCGTTGTGGCTCCTGGGTCTAGTTTTGGTTCGATTACTGTTTCTTCTGACATATATTTTAGTACTTAGTACTTAACTTAAGACATTCAATTACAGACAATAAAAACGACAATCAGTCGTTATAAATAACCAACTATATTGAATGGCCTAATATTACTTGTTAAACAACGCCTCACTGACGGCTCATTTGGGGGTTATTAATTAAGTTTATGGGCGTTGGTGCGCCAAATAAGCTTTGTTAGTATACTGCAAAACCCCTCACTTGGCAAGCCTTTTCCATCAAAAAAGGGGCACCTTTTCCCCAAAAGGGTGCCCCTTTTTTGGGGATTTAAGTGGTTGCGAAATGGCAATAAAAAAGCTATAATATACAAGTAATTATTGATCATTTTCCAATGCAAATCTACTATTTCGGGCTATCGAGCTTTAAAATCCAGAGCAAAGAGGCAGACATTATAATCAATCCGTTCGACAAGAAATCTGGGCTCACGCCTCCTCGAGGGGCAGCTGATATTGTTATTCTTTCGGAAAAAGACAACCTACTTTATTCAGCCACCTCAGGGATTAGCGGAGACTCGTTTTTAATTAACGACCCTGGTGAATACGACGTTAAAAGTGTCACTGTTACTGGTATACCGCTCCTGCAAGGGGATCATTACGTTACAGCCTACTTAATGGAAGCAGAAGACATAAAAATTTTAGACCTCGCTCATATTAAAGAATTTTCCATGAAAGAAGACGAGCTAGAAGACCTTGGAGAAATTGATATTTTAATTCTTCCAGTAGGTGGGCATAGCGTAATGGATGCGGCTAAAGCTTCCAAAGTTGTTAACGAAATTGAACCTAAAATAGTTATCCCTAGTCACTATAAAACTCCAGGTTTAACAGTAGAAGCAGACGGAATTGAAAAGTTTATCAAAGAAATGGGTGGCAAGTCCGAAAATATAGAAAAACTTCTGCTAAAAAAGAAAGATCTAATAACAGAAGGATTAAGAGTAGTTTGCCTTGAACCTTTAAGATAATTTTAATAACATGTCTTGGCTTGAAAAAATTCGAAATAAACCTCATGAAGAAAAATTAAAAATCATTTGGATTATTACTGGCAGTTGTTTTTTAATTTTAGTTCTTCTCTGGATAATTTTAGGAAACCCAAACCGAAAAGCAGACCCCAACACTACCATATTTCAAACAATAGGAAACAGTTTTCAAAATACTGTAAAACAAATTAAAGAAATGCCAAAAACTAATTAAGACCCTCACCCATGCCTAAAGACGCAACCGATCAACTATCAGGAAATATTGGACTAGTTCGCTCTCGTGATATTCAAACAGAAATGCAAGAGTCTTTTTTGGACTATGCAATGAGTGTTATTGTCGACCGCGCTCTGCCCGACGTGCGCGACGGACTAAAACCTGTCCATCGCCGCATTCTTTATGTAATGCATGAGTTGGGACTAAGACATAATGTAAAGTTTAGAAAATCTGCAGCAGTGGTTGGAGACGTACTTGGTAAGTACCACCCCCACGGGGACAGTGCTGTCTACCAGTCCATGGTTCACATGGCTCAAGATTTTTCTTTACGCTACCCGCTAATTGACGGGCAAGGTAACTTTGGATCTATGGATGGTGATGGTGCAGCCGCCATGAGGTATACCGAAGCGCGAATGTCTGCTCTTGCCGAAGAATTACTTGTGGATCTCGACAAAGAAACCGTTGACTGGCGCGACAACTACGATACTACCAGAAAAGAGCCAATTGTCCTTCCAGGCAGGCTTCCAAACCTCCTCTTAAACGGCACTTTAGGGATTGCCGTTGGTATGGCCACAGATATTCCACCACATAATCTTGGTGAAATTATTGACGGCATAACTATGCTTATAGAAAATCCAGAAGCCACCGTTGAAGAACTTTGCTCAGTAATCCAAGGCCCAGACTTTCCAACTGGTGGAATTATCTACGACGTCAACGCAATTAAAAATGCCTACGCTACTGGTAAAGGCGGGGTGGTTATTCGGGCTAAAACTGAAATTATCGAAACCAAAACTGGTGGAATGCGTATTGTTATAAACGAAATTCCTTACCGAATTAATAAAGCAACCTTGTTAGAAAAAATTGCGGAACTTGTTCGCGACAAAAAAATTGAAGGGATTCGTGACGTTCGTGACGAAAGCGACAAAGATGGTTTGCGCGTTGTTGTAGATTTAAAAAAAGAAGCTTTAGCAAACAAGATTTTAAATCAGCTTTTTTCTTATACCCAACTTCAAGAAACTTTTCACATGAACATGCTGGCTCTTGTTGACGGTATTGAACCTCATGTTTTAAATTTAAAAACAATTTTAGAAAAATATATTGAGCACAGGCAGGTTGTTATCCGCCGTCGCACAGAATTTGAAGTTAAAAAAGCCAAAGAGCGTGCCCACATTTTAGAAGGCTTAAAAAAAGCCCTTGACCATATTGATGAAGTCATTGCCACAATTAAAAAAAGCCCAACTAAAGAAGAAGCTTTTACAAATTTAATTAAAAAGTTTAAACTTTCTGAATTACAAACTCAAGCCATTTTAGAAATGCGCTTGCAAACCCTTGCAGGCCTTGAACGAAAAAAAATTGACGACGAATTAAAAGAAAAACTAGCTCTTATAGCTCACCTTGAAGGAATTTTAAATTCGCCAAAGAAAATTTTAGGCATTATTAAAACAGAGGTTTCCGAACTCAAAGAAAAATATGGCGACGAAAGACGAACTCAGGTAGTAAAAAATGCCATCGGAAGTTTTGCGGCCGAAGACCTAATTCCAGAAAATGAAGTGATTGTGACAATTACCAAGTCCGGTTACATCAAGCGCTTAGCGCCAGACACCTACCGCCAACAGTCACGCGGGGGCAAAGGCGTTATTGGCCAAACCTTAAAAGAAGAAGACGTAGTCGAGACAATGCTCACAGCCAATACTCATGACGATATGATGTTCTTTACTAACAAGGGCAGAGTCTTTGTGACAAAAGCTTACGAGCTTCCAGAAGGTTCCCGAGTCAGCAAGGGTCAAGCCTTGGTAAACTTCCTACAGCTTGGCTCAGGGGAGACCGCAACAGCGGTTTTGGCTCTCTCAAAAAATGAACCTGCAAAATTCCTTGTCATGGCCACTAAAAAAGGTTTAGTTAAAAAAGTTTCGCGTGATGAATTTAGTAAAGTTAGGCGCAGTGGAATGATAGCTATCGGCCTCAAAGACGATGACGAATTAAAATGGGTTGGATTCACTTCTGGCACAGACGAAATTATGTTGTCCACGGAAAATGGTCAAGCTATCCGCTTTAAAGAAAGTGATGTTCGGGCCATGGGGCGCACTGCCAGTGGTGTGACTGGAATGAAAACTAAAAAAGATGATCAAATGATCTCTATGGATATTATTACTAAAGACACGGAAACAAAAAATCTTGAAGTTTTAGTGGTTACAGAAAACGGGTTAGGTAAAAAAACTCCGATTGCCGAATATAAAATTCAAAAACGAGCTGGGAGTGGGATTAAAACCCTAAAGGTTACCGCCAAAACTGGAAAAATTGTGTCTATGGCAATTTTAGATGGCACAAAAGACTACGACCTTGTGGTTATTTCTAAACTTGGACAAACAATTCGCACTTCACTAAAAACTATTTCTACTCTCGGCCGCGCCACTCAAGGCGTAAGAGTGATGAAACTAGATTCTGGCGACAGTGTAGCCAGCGCCGCAATTGTTTAGTTAGGGATGTGGATAAATCAATAATAAAATCTGTTATAATATATGTAGTGAGTTCCGAGTAACCAAAACACCCCCGTTCTAGAGACGGGGGTGTTTGTTATTTTGATGCTAGTCCTTAGTGCTTAGTAGTTAGTAATTAGTGAACTACAAAGTATATTTTTAGTTCTCTGCAAGTGGTGCGCGCGCTTGGACTCGATACCGGTGACCGTCAAGGTATGTGAATGGTTCAGAACTTTAGTGGTGGGCGTGCCTGGACTCGAACCAGGGACCGTCAAGGTATAAGCTTGATGCTCTAACCAACTGAGCTACACGCCCCCACTAAAGTTCTCAACACCAGGGCATTCACAATATTTAAAGTTTCGGCCTCCGCCGATCTATTTCTATCCTTACTCGCTTCGTTCGTCGCGGATGCATATGAAGCTTAATGCTCCCCGCCCGACTGAAGGACTTCAGTCATTCGGGCAGGTAACCAACTGCCTGTCCTCCGTAGCTTTATGCGAAGGGGGGAGCTACGCGCGCTCAAAATACTGCCTTATTATAACTGTAGTTTATGATCGCCACAATAGGTTAGATTGACGAAAGAACGATATCACATAATAATAAAGTCCCACAAGGAGGACACACAATGTCTGGGATCATCGGCATCTACGGCATACCTGAAGCGGTTTCCGTAATCGTTTTGGGTTTGTATGGCCAGCAACATCGAGGGCAAGGGCTGGCAGGAATTGTTACTTGCCAGAATAATCGGCTCTACGCCTTCCGTGGCGCAGGCTTAGCCGATGAAGTCTTCTCAGAAGGAGCGCAGCAACAACTCCCTGGCGACACGGGAATTGGAGAAGTTGGAAACCGCTTCTACGATACCGACAATCGGGGACCGACTCAACCATTCACTTTGAAAACCAAGTTTGGAGACCTTGGACTCTGTGCCAATAGTGGCATCCCAAAAAGCGAGGAGCTAAGAGAAAGGCTCTTGAGTCGTGGAGTTGGATTCTCCTCAACGAGCAACACTGAACTGTTGCTTAACTTGCTAGCTTTGAAGCAAGAGTCGACTCTGCTAGGCGCGATCAAAGCAGTCATGCAAGAATTGGAGGGCGGCTATGCCTTCATCCTTCTGTGCAAAGACGCTCTTTACGCTGTCAGAGACCCTGGGGGAATACGACCACTGCATCTTGGCCGAATTGGGAAGGCAATCGTTACTGCTTCGGAGACTTCTGTGTTTACACTCATCGATGCAGAAAACATCGGCGAAGTGGGAGCAGGCGAGATCGTTGTCATCGACAGCAAGGGGATCAACAGAATCCAAGGAGTAAAACCCCTTGGGGACTACAGGTGTTCATACGAGGGGCTCTACGCCAAATACCCGAATGCTCTGTACCGACGAAACACCTCAGCCTCCACTCTCAGGCACAAGCTTGGTGAGTGTCTCGCGATTGAACACAAGGTACAAGGAGCAAACTATGTGACAAGCATTTCCGATGCCGCAAACTCAGCAGCAGTTGGTTATGCTGAAAAGTCAAACACTCCTTTTCGAATTGGCCTTGTATCTAACCACTACGCCCACCGCTTAAATAGGGATGGAGATCGCACGGGAAAAGATCTCCACATCAGTATCAACCCAATAAGCGACCTAGTTGAGGGCAGGCGCATTGTGGTTATTGATGAGTCAATCATCAGAGGAATCACCACGAAATTCCTGGTCAAAGAACTCTTTGGCTGTGGAGCGGTAGAAGTCCACCTTCGCATCACCAGCCCTCTCCTTCTGCGGCCTTGCCCGTATGGAATTAACATGCCCAAGCCTGAAGAATTCTTAAGTCTCAAAATAGGCACAGACCCTGAAGAGATTCGCGAGTACTTAGGTGCTACGAGTCTGGAGTTCTTAAGCCTTGAAGGCTACAGAAGAGTTTGTGGCCCTGCCTGCACATACTGTTTCGGCGGACCGGACCCACTCATCTGAAAGCCAACGCCCCCCTTGCTACGAAGCGAGGGGGGATTCTGTTTGTCAAAGTTGAAAAAACACAATAGAATAGAGTGGACTTGTGCGAAGCATTAATTTAAATATTATGGATCAAGAAGATATTCAAAATTTATTTGGTGATAAGTACCAAAAACTATTAGGACTCTCTTACGACGACTGGCTAACAAAAGGGCCTCAAACCGAAGAGCAGGCTTATGGGCGATGCATTGAAATAGATCGCGAGCTCAATGCGACCTACGACGATTGGTTTAACGCGACAGGAAACGAAAAAGAAACACTTGGAGATCACCGTGACAAACTCAAAGCCGAGTATGACCTTATTGAAGAAATTTTTCACCTTGAAGCAAACGACCGGAATTGGTAATTAAGCAGTACTTAGTACTTGGTACTGAGTACTTAGAAAATAAGACAGGCGCTAAGTACCAACCATGAAAACAATTACATCAGCCGAGCTTAAAAATAAATTGAACACGGATGCAGACTTTTTTTTAATTGACGTGAGAAGTGAAGAAGAATATGAGCAAGGGCATATTGCCAAAGCCCTGCTGGGACCATGGGAAACACTTACTGAGAGGGTAAAAGGAATTAAACCAAACCAAGAATTAGTTTTATACTGCAATACTGGTATACGCGCCAACAAAGCCGCTAAGGCTCTGGAAGAAATCGGTTATAATAATGTTTTTGTTTACTTCCCCGGCTGGATAGAATGGATATAAAATAAATAATCAATTTGCAGTTTTCAATTTTCATTTAATTTCCAATTAAAAAATTTCTAAATTAATACATTGAATATTGATTGAAAATTGTAAATTGAGAACTGAAAATTAATATACCTATGTTATACATCGTTGCCACTCCAATCGGAAATTTATCAGACATGACTTTGCGCGGGATAGAAACCCTAAAAGCCTGCTCTTTAATCATTGCAGAAAATCCTAGCCATACTAAACACTTACTCGATCATTTTTCTATAACGGGCAAAAAAATGGTTCAGTTCGCTGAACACAATGAAGCAATTGTTATTGAAAAATTAGTCGCAGAATTAAAAAATATCGACGGCTGTTTAGTCAGCGATGCTGGAACCCCTGGTATTTCCGACCCTGGTTTTCGCCTAGTCAGAGAATGCGTGAAGCAAAATATCAGTGTTGTGCCAATCCCTGGAGCCAATGCAGCAACTACCGCTCTCTGTGCTTCAGGACTGCCAACTGACCGTTATATTTTCTTTGGGTTCTTGCAAAAAACTGAACCAAAACTCCTGGAAGCTTTAAGCCTAGCGCAAAAGTCAGAAGCTACCGCAATTATTTATGAATCTCCTCAGCGAATTATAAAAAGCGTTAGCACAATTGCAAAAAAATTTCCCAGCTCTCAAGTAGTCGTGGCGCGAGAACTCACAAAACTTCACGAAGAATTTATTCGCGGCACAGCAACAGAAGCTCTAACACAACTAATGGCCAAAAAAACTATCAAAGGCGAAATTGTGTTATTAGTTTCATTTAAGTAACCTCATTTAAAAAGACTGCCTATTATAGGCAGTCTTTTTAATATACTCCATTTTTCAGCAAACCATTTATGCTTTGTTAAAAAATGGAGGCAGGCTGCGTGTGTAAAGTGCAGCCTGCCAAAGTTGTGATCACGATCAGAAGTAGTATCTGACCGAGACCTTTACGGTCGGACCCCCGTCCTGTCCTAGGACAGAGGCACGAACCGAAAGCTTCGTTTTCGGGACACGGATTTCAATTTCCGGTCCCGTGCCAGTGAAGCGCTGGGAAATAAGAGACGCCGTAACGCCCTTCGGGAGTGTCAGCGAAGTCTGATTCTTGTACCAGAACCCGCTTCCCGCGCCCTCGAGTAGAGTGAGGTTGCTGAACCGGTCATTACCGATCCAAACAAAGCCCCCAACTCTAGGCGAAGTCGCGTCACCCGACTGCTCGACTCCGACAGCGGCTCCAACCTGAAGCCAGCTCTTCGGTGAGCACGTCGCGCCGGCGTAAGCCTCCGAATATCCTGGACGGGTCTGCGCCCAGATATACCCACCAACCTTGCCGTTGCCGGCGAAGTTGATGAGGGTTGCGACCTGAGTTTTCTGCTCGGAGCCCTTGCTCTGAACCTCCAGCTCGGCCCAACCACTGACAGTGGGGGTCTCGGTTTGTGCCTGCACCTCAAAGGAGGCGAGACTAATGAAAAGAACTGCGATCGCGACTGAGAAGATAAACTTAGACATTTGTTGTGCCTCCTTAAGGCTTTCCAAGTTTTTGGGGTAGGCCGTAGAACTGGCCTTGTTTTTATTTTTGATTAATCAGTATACCTAATTTTTATCTTTTTGTCAATAGATTTTGCACATACTTGCAGAATTATAGTAAATTACCTTTAAATTAAGCCTAATTTAATGTTGACAGATTTATAACAACATGCTATAATAGTTATATGGTAAACGATATCCTTGAACAATTAGGTCTAAATAATAAGCAAATTGCCGTTTATTTAACGGTTTTAGAACATGGTACTATGAGCCCTTCAGCTGTAGGGCGAATTACTAATATCAACCGAACCACGGTATACGCTATCGCTAAGGAGCTTATCGGCAAGGGTTTTATGACCGAAGATTTAGGTGCATCAACGACTACACTGATAGCCACAAGACCAGAGGATCTCCAAGCTCTAATTGGTCGAGAGGAAATTGCGCTAAAAAAGAAAAGAGAACTTGTTGAAAAAGCTGTAGAAGAATTGGCCCCGCTGGCCAAGGCAGTTACAAGTCCAATTCCTAAAATCAAATATATTCAAGAACGGAACATAGAGGAGTATTTGTATCAACAGTCGCCCGTATGGAATGCGAGTTTGATGCAATCAGATGAAACCAAAACCTGGTGGGGTTTTCAAGACAATAATATAGTGAGATCTTTTGAAGACTGGATCGACTGGTATTGGGAAAAAGGTAGCCCTTCTGGCATTCAACTGAAACTGTTAAGTAATCAAGGCGCAGAAACCATCAAAAAGAAAAAGTTTGAACAAAGACAGATTAAGTTTTGGAAAGGAAGCAAAGACTTTACAGCTACAACTTGGGTAAATGGTGATTACATTATCATGATCATGACCGCACAGAAACCATTCTACCTAGTGGAAATTCATGATAAAGTTCTCGCACATAACATGCGCGAATTATTTAAAGGAATCTGGGAGGGGATATAAAAAGAGGCAGGCTGCGTGTGTAAAGTGCAGCCTGCCAAAAGTTGTTCGGTCACAGTCAGAAGTTTAATCTGATTGCGACCTTTACGGTCGGACCCCCGTCCTGACCTAGGACAGACGCCCGAACCGAGAAGGGGGTCTTCGGAACCTTAACTTCAAGTTCCGCGCCCGTGCCAGCAAACCTCTGATTTACTAGAGAAGCCGTTACCCCCTTGGCCAGCGACAGCGAGGTCTGGTTTTTGTACCAGAACCCCGAGCCCGCGCCTTCAAGCAAGGTGATGTTGCTGACCCGGTTTTTGCCGAGCCAGACAAATCCGCCGACCCTCAGTGAGGTGTTATCGCCGGATCGCTCGACCCCGAGCGCGCCGCCGACCTGCAACCAAGGCTTGGGCGAGACCGTCGGTCCGCCGTAGACCTGCGAGTACCCTGGGCCTGACTGCGCCCAGATGTACGCCCCAACCTTCTTGTTTCCGGAAAGGTTGACCAGTGTCCCAGCCTGAGCATTCTGATCAGAGCCCTTGCTCTGACCTTCGAGTTCAGCCCAGCCGCTGACGGCTGGAGAATTAGATTGTCCCTGCGCTATGTCCTCAAAGGAGACAGCGAAGAACACGACGAAAAGCACAATACTAGCAAACCTTAACATCAATCCTCCCTATCTTCTACAATTTTCAGAAAACCATTTGATGACTTTCTGGAAAAAGTAGGGCAGTCCGTGCGATGAACTGCCCCGTAAACTACTCGCTGTTGTTGAGCAAGTCGAGAACCGGGCCCCACTTCTCCATGTCCCGGGGAGCGTCGCAATACCCCGAAAGGCTCGCAAACTTCCCATCAGAAAGAGCGAAGAGCTTCTCCCTGATTAAATCCTGAACCTCTTCAGGTACTCCACCAAAAGCGGTGGAGAAAGAACACAACTCAAGCCCGTGATAGGGCTTGGTCTCCGAGACCATAGACACGAAGCCGGCGTGTCCTCCCCCAAGACAGCACTTCTCGGGAATCCGAAATTTTGCCGCGATGTCTGCGTGGTACTCATTTTCTGGCCCCACGCATACGATGAGTTTGTCAGTTGCGTAAGCCGGGGCATACGCAACCACGAACTTGAACCGTCCTGGCTCAAGACCCTTCGTCGCCCAAACTTCGATCTCCATGTTCTCCTCCTTATTCGAACATTATTACCATGGGTCAAAGATCTGACCCCTTCTTTTTTACTCCTTTTTATTTTTGATTAATCAGTATACCTCATTTTTGCTATTTTGTCAATCATAGACCAACTTATTACTAATCTATTAGGCTAAATCTCCTTTATTTAAGCTTATTTATTTTGTTGACTAACTATCAACATCATGCTATAATATACGTATGATTAATGAACTTTTAACTCAATTAGGTCTAACTGGCAAGGAAATTGCAGTGTATTTAACCCTTCTTCAACATGGCAAAGCCACCCCTCCCTTAATAGCGAGGATTACCAAAATTAACAGAACTACTGTATATAGCGTTACTCAGGAACTCATTGAAAAAGGTTTAATTACAGAAGACATCTCAACCAAACCAAACTCTTTTATCCCAAAACCTCCTGAAGAGCTAAAACTATTAATAGAAGAGCAACAACGGA
>CAZTXY010000017.1:0-16310 GCA_964617815.1 uncultured Candidatus Saccharibacteria bacterium
AGGACACGCTGACTACATTAAAAACATGATCACTGGTGCTGCCCAAATGGACGGCGCAATCTTGGTGGTTTCAGCATCTGATGGTCCTATGCCTCAGACCCGTGAACACATTTTGTTAGCTCGCCAAGTTGGTGTGCCTCACATTGTTGTTTATATGAACAAGTGTGACATGGTTCAAGACGCTGAATTGCTTGACCTTGTTGAAGAAGAAATTCGCGACTTGTTAACCAAGTACGAATTCCCAGGTAAAGACACTCCAATTATCCGTGGTTCTGCTTTGAAAGCTTTGGAAGGCGACCAATCTGAATTGGGCGAACCATCCATTACTAAATTAGTTGAAGCTTTGGATAATTTTATTCCAGATCCAGTTCGCGAAACTGACAAACCATTCTTGATGCCTATCGAAGATATCTTCTCTATTGAAGGTCGTGGCACCGTGGTTACTGGTCGTATCGAACGTGGTGAAATTAAGATCAACGAAGAAGTTGAAATCGTTGGTATTCGTCCAACTGCAAAGACTGTTGTCACTGGTATTGAAATGTTTAACAAACAGCTCGACAGTGGTATAGCTGGTGACAACGCAGGACTTCTCTTGCGCGGTACCAAAAAAGACGAAGTCGAACGTGGCCAAGTCTTGGCCAAGCCAGGTTCTATTACTCCACACACAGACTTTGAAGCTGAGTGCTATATTTTGACCAAAGAAGAAGGTGGACGTCATACTCCATTCTTCAAAGGTTATAAGCCTCAGTTCTACATCCGCACAACCGACGTGACTGGTGAAATGATTTTACCAGAAGGTCAAGAAATGGTTATGCCTGGTGACACAGTAAAGGTTACTGTCAAACTTATTACTCCAGTTGCTTTGGAAGAAAAAGGCAAATTCGCTATTCGCGAAGGTGGCCGAACAGTCGGTGCCGGTGTTGTAGTCAAAATCACCAAGTAAATCTAAAGATTTAAAAAGACTCCCCGAAAGGGGAGTCTTTTGTTTTGTTTGTGAGTTATGCACAGCATTGGGGATAACTTTGCTTGATTTATAAGGTTATCTAAAGATAAACTAAAGGTAATCTTTATTTGTGCGACAGTAGTGCTGTCATCCTGAATGCAATGAAGGATCTCTGCATAGATTCCTCGACTGCGCTCGGAATGACAGTAAAGAAAGAGCTATTATGGAAACAATAATTGGGCTAAAGGAGCTGAGGGAGAATGTGGCATTTTATGCCAAGGCTGTAAGCCAAGGGCAGGTTTTTATTGTAGTTAAGCAATCAAAGCCTCTGTTTAAGCTTGTTCCGTTAGATTATTCTACTAGATTGAATAAATAGCATACTAAAATGACCATTCGCATAGAGTAATGGTCATTTTAGTATGGCAAGCTTTGGTTATTGACCTAGGATGATTTTGAAATTATACTAGTACCACTTTGGCTAGAAAATCTTCAAAGGAGGCACGGGCCATGTGTAAACCACATGTTTTGTTCATGGGGAATGATGACGAACTGGCAAGAGCAGTTGGCAAGCGCATGCCTGAAGTCTCGGTAGAGTTCTTTCCAGATGTTGACTTGCTTAGTGCCAGTTCTGTCTGGGATACCATTCTTGGCATTAGTGGTGGACGAATTGACTATTTAGTCTGTGAGTTCATCGAGGGTCCAGTTGGTGACTTTGAGATGGATGATCTCCTGGATATCGCCACTCATTCAGAGAGGCTGGCATCAAATCTGTGTTCTCGCAATTCGGCCACGCTGGTATATTACTGCCGGTCAAACTCATTCCTCTGGCATTCATCCAGCATGCAGCATCTCAAACTTCACTTGCGAAACCTGTGTAGGGATGCGCAGCCCATTGTTGCAGTTTACCCAAAGGACAAAGCGTTGGATGAGCTTGTGGAAGCAGTGGCCACAAGCATCGTAGTAGCGCTTACTGCGCGCAATACGCTGGAATCACAAGGCTAAGAAGACTGAAGTAAAGCCGTGCAAAGTCTGTCGAAAGACAAAACTTTGCACGGCTTGTTGTTTTTTAGAGAAGAAATTTTTTGTATAAAAAAGAAAAACCCGGCGCGACGTCAGAGACGCGCGTCGGGTTTTCGTGTGTCAGGGGGTGTCCGGATTCTTATCCGCTGCAGCCCCGCGGAGCGGGGGGTAGCCAGCTTTACTCCGGGTTGCCCTGATATATTAGTCCTCCGAGGACTTGTTCTTGCTATGCAACTCGTTGACCATCTGCTCTTCGACATGGTCGATGGCTTCTCTGAGCAAAAAGAACAGCTCATGAATCATCTGCTGACCATCGAACAGAGACTCGTTTTTGCCCATGGCCGCCTTGACCGTACGTCCGGTCTTGCGTTTAAGGTCAGTTACCATGTTTCTCACCTGATCAGTGAGCAGACCGAGCAGCAAAAGCTCGGAAAACGGCCGAAGCTCCTTGGGATTATCATCCATGGCAGACTCTCCAATCAACACGAATACCCACTTGCGTGGAGCCATCTATAGTCTAAAGATGACTTTGTATTATGCAATTTTGAATAGAATGTGTCAAGGTTTAGGTTTTCTCACTAAGTACTCAGTACTAAGTACCAAGTACTAGTCAAATCATTTGACATAAGTGCAAAAATCGTTTAAAATAATCGATATGGCTAAGAAGTTTGTTTAGCCTTTATTTTTGAGGCTTAAATAAGCCATAAATTCATTAATCTCTTTACCAAAGACAGCCTATTTCCATGGAAAAGGTAGCAACACAGCCAAAGATTCGTATCAAGATTCGTGCATACGACCACAAGCTTATCGACCAAAGCGCAAAGCAAATTGTCGATACAGCTAAGAGAAGTGGCGCACAAATCTCAGGTCCTGTACCCTTGCCAACTGAAAAGAGCAAGTTTACAGTCCTACGTTCCACCTTTGTGCATAAAGATAGTCGGGAACAGTTCGAAATGCGCATTCATAAGCGCATGATCGAAATTACCGGCGCTACTCCAAAAACCATGGATTCCCTGACAAATCTGAACTTACCTGCAGGCGTTGATGTAGAGATTAAAATGAGTTAAATAAAAGTATAAGTGCGTTCTGGTTCTAAAAAGTATAATTCGCTTTTCGTTCCAGATAACCATTTATCAAGTCATAAAGATCGTTTTCGATTTTGTTTGATTGATAATGGGCGCGCTGCCCATTTTTATTTTTTATAGAGTGCTAATTTACAAGCTATGAACTTTATTCTTGCCAAAAAACTGAACATGAGTACACACTTCACCGAAAGCGGCGAAGTTATTCCTGTTACTGTATTAAAAGTTTCTCCAATGGTGGTTACTCAAGTTAAGGAAACTACTGGCAAAGATAAGTACTCTGCAGTGCAAGTTGGAGTTGGTAAGAGTATTGGTGGTAGCAAAACCCTTAGTAAAGCTGTTAGTGGACATTTAAAAGGGGCTAAATTTTCTTTACTTTCTGAATTCCGTGTTGAAAACCCAAGTGAATACGAATTGGGTAAAACGATGGATGTTTCTGGTTTTCAAGTAGGTGAGTTAGTAGACGCTATTGGGAACATGAAAGGCCGTGGTTTTGCTGGAGCAATGAAGCGCCATGGGTTTAAAGGTTTTCCAGCAAGTCATGGACATAATCGTCCACGTAGCGTTGGTTCCATTGGTCAACGTTTTCCTCAGCACGTTATTAAAGGCAGGAAGATGTCAGGACATATGGGAACTCAGCAAGTTACAGTTAAGAATTTACAAGTGGTAGAAGTAGATGTTGCTAGAGGTTTAATGACCGTCCGCGGTGCAGTTCCAGGGACTCGAAACGGAGTTGTTAGAATTATTTCAAGCGGCAAAATTAAACCATTAGTAAAGACTGTTGTTGAAAAGGAAGATAAGAAGAAGAAATAATCAGCAAGTCCCTAGTCCCTAGTGGCTAGTTCCTAGAAAACTACTAGGCACTAACTACTAGGCACTAGTAACTAAACTTATGAAAATTCCTGTTTACAATCAGAATGCTGAAGTAGTTGGCGATATTACAATTTCGCCTGCTATATTTGAAGTTAAGCTGAGTGTGCATTTACTTGCTGAAGCAGTACGTATCCAGCAATCTAACGCCCGTAAAGGTTTAGCTAATACTAAAAATCGCGGTCAAGTTAGCGGTGGTGGAAAAAAGCCTTGGAAGCAAAAGGGTACAGGACGTGCTCGAGCAGGTTCTACACGTGGTCCAATTTGGCGTCACGGTGGTGTTTCCTTCGGTCCAACCAGCGACCGTAACTGGGAACTTAAAATGAATAAAAAAGCTAAGACTAAAGCTTTGTTTATGTCCCTTTCTGAAAAAGCCCGAGACGGTAAATTTATTGTTGTTGATTCCATGACGTTGGCTACCCCAAAGACTAAAGAGTTTGTAAAAATGCTTTCCGGTTTCCGTTCTAAAGTTGAAGGCTTTGGTAAAAAACAAATCTTTTTAATGCCAAAGAAAGATGATATTCTGTCCCGCGTTTCTCGAAATATCCCAGGCATGAACCCAACTTTAGCTTCCAGTTTAAATGTTTATGATGTTTTAAATGCAGATACAATGGTTGTTTTAAAAGACAGCTTGCCAGTTATTGAAAAGACTTATTTAAGAGTTGCAAAGTCCGTAAAACCGGCTTCTGTTACTAGCGCAAAGAAATAATTTATGTCCGAAGAACAGACACAACCAAATACAGAAACAGTCAGCATCATCCGGGGTCAAGCCCAGTTGGTACTGTTGCCTCGGCTTTCTGAGAAGGCCAACAAGATGGTGGCTTTGAATAAATATATATTTAAAGTCTCTCCTTCTACAAATAAGATTTCTGTTCGTAAGGCTGTAGAATCTCAGTTTGGTGTTAAGGTTGCAACAGTGAATATGATTTGTTCAGAAGGAAAACTTCGCCGTTATGGTAAAACTTCTGGCAAAATGTCTAATTATAAGAAAGCAATTGTCACTTTAACTAAAGATAGTAAAAAGATTGAAACGGTGGAAGCCGCATAAAGCAAATAGTACTTAGTACTGAGTACTTGGTACCTAGGAAGAAACTAGGTATCAGATCCTCAGTACTCAGTACCATGTACTAAGTACTCCTCATATATGGTCAAAGTATATAAACCAACATCACCAGGACGAAGAAAGAGTAGTGTTACTGATTACTCAGTTCTCGATAAACGAGAAAAGACACTAAAGTCTTTAATCATGTCCAAGCGTAAGCAAGCCGGTCGTAATAATTCCGGTAAAATTACGGTTCGTCATCGTGGTGGCGGCGCTCGCAAAAAAGTGCGCATGGTAGATTTTGATCGAAGCGACAGACTCGGTATCCCAGGTGTAGTTAAAAGCTTAGAATACGATCCAACTCGCACCGCATTTATTTGTTTGGTTGCTTATAAAGATGGCGTGAAGCGCTATGTTCTAGCAGCTCAGGGAATGAAAGTTGGAACTACAGTAATGGCCGGTGAGAATGCTGAAATTGCTGCTGGAAATCGTTTGGCTTTAGTTAATATTCCGGTTGGTACTTTAATTCATGATATAGAATTAATTGCAGGACGCGGCGGCCGTATTGCCCGCAGTGCTGGAAGTTACTGTATACTACAAACTGTTGAAGCTGGATATGCATTACTGAAAATGCCAAGCGGAGAAATTCGAAAAGTTAGAGACACAGTTATGGCCTCCATTGGCCAACTTGCAAACAGCGACTGGATGAACGTCCGAATTGGTAAAGCTGGTCGCAAGCGTCATATGGGCTGGCGTCCACAGGTTCGCGGTAAAGTAATGAACCCGGTGGATCACCCTCATGGTGGTGGTGAAGGTAGAAACCCAATTGGACTTAAATATCCAAAAACTCCTTGGGGTAAACATGCTCTTGGTGTAAAGACTAGAAAGCCAAAGAAATACAGCCAGCATTTAATTGTTAAACGAAGAGCTAAGAAGAAATAATTAATTTTTGTCACTAGTTTCTAGTGGCTAGTGCCTAGACTTACTAGATACTAGCTACTAGATACTAGCCACTCTACTATGTCACGAAGTTTAAAAAAAGGACCATTCATAGACGAAAAGCTGCAGAAGAAAGTTTCTAAAGCTAAAAGTGGTGATCAGATTAAAACCTGGTCTCGTTCTTCAAGTATTTCTCCAGAAATGGTTGGCTTAACTTTCCTTGTCCATAATGGGCGCCAGCATATTGCAGTTTCCGTTACAGAAAATATGGTTGGGCATAAACTCGGAGAGTTTTCTCCAACACGTAAATTCATTCGTCATGGTGGAAAAATGGCTAAAGAGCAAGCGGCTGCTTCTGCTACCGCAGAAAAGTCTAAGCTGGCTGCAGCTAGCGCTCCTGCTCCTAAGAAGAAATAATAAATTAGTATTTAGTACCTAGTACTTGGTACCTAGAAAAAACATCTAGGAGCCAGCTACTAAGTACTAAGTACCAAGTACTCAGTACTAATATATATGGCAAAGACTATAGAAAAATTAAATACCCCAAAGCAAGTGCTAGCACATAGCAAGGGTCTTCACTTAGCCCCACGCAAAATGCGCTTGGTTACCAATTTGGTAAAGCGTATGCAAGTAGGGGATGCTATTGTCCAGCTTCAGCACACCAATAAAAAAGGGAGCGAGATGGTTATTAAACTACTTCGTTCTGCTATTGCAAATGCTGAACATAATTTTTCTTTAAATCCAGATGACCTTGTAATTAGCTCAATAACCTGTGACATGGGTCCAGTAATGAAACGCTATTTTCCAAGAGCCAGGGGCAGTGCCTTTGTTATTCGCAGAAAGCTTTGTCATGTCCATGTAACTTTGGAAGTTAAGCCAAGCAAGAAGAAAAATGCTAAACTTTCAAGTATTAAAGGAAGACCAGTTAAAGAAAAGACTGTAAAGCCAGTAGAACAGGAAGACGGAAATATTTCTGACAAGCCACAGCATAAACAGGAACCAGGTAAGAGCAGTGAAAAGATTAAGAGTAGTACAATCGCACAAAAGCGTCGGCCAGAGATTAATCGTAAAACTGTTTAGAGTTAGTTTCTAGTTACTAGTTTCTTGTTTCTAGTAAAATTACTAGGTACCGGAGACTAGGAACTAGGCACTAGCTACTAGGAACTTAATAAATTATGGGTCATAAGATCAATCCAACTTCATTTAGACTTAAAATTACGGAAACATGGAAATCCCGATGGTTTTCGAAGTTTAATTTTGTTGATTTACTCCGTGAAGATATTAAGATTAGAGAATATCTAGAAACTCATCTTAAAAAAGCAGGACTTGCGAGGATTGATATTGAACGACTTAATGACGGTACAATTACTGTGATTATCAAAACCACTAAGCCAGGATTGATTATTGGTAAGGGTGGCGCGGGAATTGAAGAGCTTAAGAAACGAATTAAGACAAAGCTGAAGATTAAAAAAGAGTTGAAGGTTACAATTGAAGAAATTCGTGATGTCAATTTGCAAGCTCAAGTTATTGCTAACACCATTGCCGAAAGTTTAGAAAAGCGCGTAGCCTTCCGAAGGCTTATGAAGCAGACTATTGAACAGGTCATGCAGGCTGGAGCAAAAGGTGTAAAGGTTGCTATTGGTGGTCGCTTGAACGGAGCTGAAATTGCACGAACCGAACATCTCTCTAGTGGTAAAATTCCGTTACACACACTTCGTGCCAACATTGACTTTGCTCGCAGTACTGCATTTACTACCTATGGCACAATTGGTATAAAAGTCTGGATCTATAAAGGTGATATTTTTGAAAAATCTAAAGCAGTAGTTTAAAAATTAGTACTTAGTACCTAGTACTTGGTACCTAGAAAAAACATCTAGGAGCCAGCTACTAAGTACTAAGTACCAAGTACTAAGACATTATGTTAATTCCAAAGAAACTTAAACACCGCAAACACCATCGCGGTCATAATAAAGGCAAGTCAACTTCTGGCAATGAAATTGCTTTTGGACAGTTTGCCCTCAAATCGCTCGAAGGCCGTTTTGTGACAGCCAGGCAAATTGAGTCTGCCCGTCGAGCCATGACCCGCTCTATTCAGCGTGGTGGTAAAATTTGGATTCGCATTTTTCCTGACAAACCAGTTACAAACCATGGTAATGAATCGGTAATGGGTGGTGGTAAAGGTGCAGTTGATCATTTTGTGGCCGTTGTAAAAAAAGGCCGAATAATGTTTGAGATGGATGGTGTAACTGAAGCCCAGGCAAAAGAAGCGATGCGCTTAGCCAGTCATAAACTTCCAGTAAAGAGTAAATTTTTAGTAAAGGAACGTCAGGGATAGTAATAGGAATTATCAATTACCAATTTTCAAGACAATGAAGTACAAAGAACTTACAACTAAATCCGACGCTGAATTAGGAAAAGAACTATCGGTGTTGCGTGAAGAAATTCGAAAACTTGCCCTGAAGGTTAAACTTGGGGAAGTAAAAAACACTCACGCGCTTAAGCAACACCGCAAAGACACTGCTCGGATATTAACCTTACTTTCTAATCGTGCTCTATAAATAGCATACTTAAGAAATCATTATGAACGAATTAGCTAAAAAACAGCAATTAAAAGGCCTTATAGTCTCTGATAAAATGGACAAGACGCGCGTGGTTAAGATTACCATTTCAAAACGTCATCCAAAGTATCACAAGAGCTATACAGTTTTTAAGCGCATTAAAGCTCATGATGAGACCAATGAATATCATACAGGCGATAAAGTGGTCATTGAGTCAACTCGGCCAATAAGTCGCGATAAGAAATTTAAGATTATAAGTAAAGTTTAATTAAGTCTCTAGTTGCTAGCAGCTAGTCCCTAGTTATCCCGCAACGCGGTACTGGGCACTAGCATCTAGCCACTAGCCACCAAACTCATGATTCAAGTACGTTCCTGGTTAAAAATTGCAGATAACACTGGTGCCAAAATTGTTGGCGTATTTAGTGTTAACGGAAAAAACTCACGTCGTTTTGCAACAGTGGGTGACATTGTCGCTTGTAGTGTGAAGCAAGCCGCTCCTAATGGACAAGTTAAAAAAGGTGATAAGGTTTATGCCGTAATTGTCAGACTCCGCAAAGAAATTCGTCGCAAAGACGGTTCCTATATAAGGTTTGATGAGAATGCTGGTGTTCTTGTAAACAAGGAAAATGGTGAACCTAGAGGAACTCGTATTTTTGGTCCAATTCCACGAGAGATTCGGGAAAAGGCTCTTGGACAGTTTGAGGGTGGTTTTAAAAAGATTGTCTCATTAGCTCCTGAAGTTATATAAAACCTTTGGAGGGAACAACAGCCTGTTTTTCCCTTCCAACTTCTGCCCTTCGGGCAGCCTCCCATTTCCGAGAGGTTGCCTGAAGCGCGGAATAAATCCGCCGCTTACGGCACTATAATTATGAACAGAATAAACTTAAAACTGAAGATCAAGAAAGGCGACACTGTTCGCGTGATTGCTGGTAAAGACAAAGGCAAGACTGGAAAAGTCTTGGAAGTCTTACCTCTTCGTAATCGCGTGGTTGTTGAAAATGTTAATTTACATACAAAGTTTGAAAAAAGTCGTAAAGCTGGCCAGCCTGGTCAAAAGATTGTAACTGCTTCACCTTTTCATGCTTCGAATGTAATGTTAGTAGACAGCAATTCTGGAAAGCCTACCCGAGTGGGATTTAAATTTTTAGAAAATGGAAATAAGCAACGCATTGGTAAAGAAAGCGGTAAAGCTGTTTAAAAATTGGTACTTAGTACTATAAAACTATGGAAAGATTACAAGAACAATATAATAAAGAGTTTGCCCCTAAGATTGCTAGCGAATTTGGTTATAAGAACACAATGCGTGTTCCTAGGATTACCAAAGTCGTTCTTAATGTTGGCGTTGGCAAGGTTAAGGAAGATAAGAAAAAGATTGATGATATTGTTTTAGATATTACTAAAATTGCAGGACAGCTTCCAATTCGAACAATTGCTCGTAAGTCTATTGCTGGTTTTAAAGTTCGTGAGAATCAGGTTGTTGGAGTCACTACCACTCTGCGAGGAGAACGAATGTATGCCTTTTTAGACAAGCTTATCAATGTGGCTTTGCCTCGTGTAAAAGATTTTCATGGTGTTTCTCCAAAAGGTTTTGACGGCCGAGGAAACTACCATCTGGGATTAAAAGAGCATATTGTTTTTCCAGAAATTTCAAACGAAGCCCTCGATCACATATTTGGCATGGAAGTCTCGATTGTCACAAATGCAGGGGAAGACAAGTCAGCACGCGCACTCTTAACTCTAATGAAGTTTCCATTTAAGAAAGAATAAATTGGTAGTCCTAAGTCCTTAGTGTTTAGTCCTCAGCTTTGATGCTGGGAACGAAACACTAAGGACCGAGGACTAAGAACTAAGTACTATTATTTATGGCTACACAAGCACACATCGCGAAAGCAGCAAAGAGTTTAAAAAATGCGAAATATCCATCTCGGATTATTCGGCGCTGTTGGAAGTGTGGTCGTAAGGCCGGATTTATGCGCAGATTCCAGTTATGCAGAATTTGTTTTCGAGAACTGGCTAGTCGCGGAGAGATTCCTGGTATTAGCAAAGCTTCCTGGTAAATTAAGTAACAACTAGTCCCAAGTGACTAGTCACTAGTAACTCTCAAATTATGTACACAGATCCAATCGCAGACATGTTAACAAGAATCCGCAATGCGGTAGCTGCCCAGAAAACTGAGTTGGTTTTGCCATACTCAAAATTTAAGCACAACTTGGCTTCCTTATTGCTTTCAGAAGGATTTATTAGTGGCGTTAACGAGTTACCCGGTCGGATTAAAAGTTTGCAGATAAATTTAAAATATGATGTTGACGGAGAACCAGTTATTGCCGGAATTAAAAGAGTCAGTACTCCAGGACAGCGAATCTATGTTCCTACCACTAAGCTTCCAAGAACTAACGGTGGCTTAGGGCTTACGGTTGTTTCTACTCCAAGAGGATTACTTTCAGACAGACAAGCACGCAAAGAACATTTAGGTGGAGAAGTAATTTGTCAGATTTGGTAAATTAAGAAGTACTCAGTACTAATATATATATGTCAAGAATTGGAAAAAAACCTATTATCTTACCTAGTGGTGTAACGGCAACAATGACCGGTACGCAGTTTTCAGTGACTGGTCCAAAAGGTACATTGACTATGGAAGTCCATCCTTTGGTGGCTGTTAATATTGACAATCAAGAGATTGTTGTTAGTGTTAAAAAAACTGAAGATAAAAAAGAAAAATCCTTATGGGGTTTGTCTAGGTCTCTAATCCAGAATTTGGCAGATGGCGTGACCAAAGGTTTTGAAAAGAAACTTGAAATTAACGGCGTAGGTTTTAAAGTTGCCGCTAGTCCTACTAGTATAACTTTAAATTTAGGTTTCTCTCATCCAATTGAAATGGAAATTCCCAAAGATTTACAAGCAACGGTAGACAAGAATGTGATTACTATTTCAGGGAATGATAAACAGCGGGTTGGACAGTTTGCCGCAGAAATTAGAGAGTTAAAGAAACCGGAACCATATAAAGGTAAGGGGATTAAATATATTGATGAAGTAATTTTGCGCAAAGCTGGTAAAGTTGTTAAAGCTGTTGGAGGCGGAAAATAAGAAGAAGCACTAAGTACTACTATTATGAAAGATACAACTAACAAAGCTAAAGTCCTAAAAAGAGCCTTACGCAGAAATCGTGTACGGAGTGTTGTTAATGGTACAAGCATTCGTCCACGATTGTCGGTGTTTCGCAGTAACCAACATCTCTATGCCCAATTGATAGACGATGATGCTGGGAAGACTTTAGTAGCAACTTCAAGTAAAGATTCGAAAGCAACTGGTGCAAAGCTTAAACAAGCTGTAGCCCTCGGGACTGCTTTGGCAGAAAAAGCAAAGACAGCAGGCATTACAAAAGTCGTATTTGATCGAGGTGGCTATCGTTATCATGGACGAGTAAAAGAACTCGCCGATGCTTGCCGAGCTGCAGGACTGGAATTTTAATAAATTAGTATTTAGTACCCAGTACTAAACAATATATAATTATGGAACGAAGACCAAGAAAATCAAATAGAGACGAACAATCCCAGAGAGAATTCGATCAGAAAGTCGTGGAAGTAAAACGTGTCACTCGCGTAGTTGCTGGTGGTAAGCGTATGCGTTTTCGCGCTTTGGTTGTTATTGGTGATCACAAGGGTAAAGTTGGTATGGGACTTAAGAAGGGTGTTGATGTGGCCGAAAGCGTAAATAAGGCGGTCAACCAAGCTAAGAAAAACATGATAGTTTTACCTTTGGTTAATGAAACAATCCCACATCAAGTTTTAATTAAATATAAATCCAGTAAACTGTTAATGAAACCGGCACGTTTGGGTAGTGGTGTTATTGCCGGTGGAGCTGTCCGTAGCGTTATGGAACTTGCTGGGGTAAAAAATGTGGTCAGTAAAATGATCGGTAGCTCTAACAAAGTTAATAATGTTAAAGCGGTATTTGAAGCTTTCAAAAAAATGAAGTCTAAAGAGAAGTTAGCCTCACTTCGTAAATAATAATAATATGATCAAACTCCATCAATTACGTAAGCATCCAAAATCCACTAAGCGCCGTAAAGTTGTCGGTCGTGGTCTTGGAAGTGGCCATGGCACCTATTCTACTCGTGGTGGTAAAGGTCAAACAGCGCGTTCTGGACACAGTAAGATGCCAGCAGCTTTTGAAGGTGGACGTCAACCACTTGTTCGTCAGTTACCAAAGAACCGTGGTTTTAAAAGTTTAAATGCAAAGATGGTAGTCGTAGCAGTTTCGAAACTAAATGATCTTGCGGATGGCGCTGTGGTTAACGCAATTCTGCTTAAAGACAAAGGTATTTTAAAAGTAGCCAAAGGCGCGAAAATGCCAAAAGTTAAGATTGTTGGTGGTGGAAAACTCTCAAAAAAATTGATAGTTACTTTGCCTGTGACTAAAACTGCAAAAGAAGCTATACAACAAGCCGGCGGCAGTGTAAAATAAGTTTAGTAACTAGTTTCTAGTAACTAGTTCCTAGTCACTATCCTATGAATAAACTATCCCTAATTTGGAAAACAAAAGACCTGCGCAATAAAATTCTTATTGTGCTTGCTTTGCTTTTATCAACTCGAATTTTAGCCCATGTCCCAATTCCAGGCGTAAATGCTGGGGCGTTAAAGAGTTTTTTTGAGCAAAATCAATTTTTAAACTTACTTGATATTTTCTCTGGTGGGGGACTCACAAACTTTTCTATCGCTATGATTGGTGTTGGGCCTTACATTACAGCTTCAATTATCATGCAACTCTTGACCATTATTGTTCCTTCTCTGGGAGAATTGCAAAAAGAAAGTGGTGAGGCTGGTAGAGCAACAATCAATCGATATACTCGCTGGTTGTCTATTCCTTTGGCTGCGTTGCAGGGTTTTGGAACAATTCGATTATTGCAAAGCCAAGGTGGAGCCGCGGTTCTTGGAGCTTTTACTCCTTTCCAGTGGTTTTTAACCCTCCTAGCCATTACTGCAGGGTCTATGCTTGTTATGTGGATTGGTGAGATTATCAGCGAATATGGAATTGGCAATGGTATATCTTTAATTATCTTTGCCGGAATTGTGGCGCAATTACCGCAGTCTATTCAGTCCCTAATTCAGTTATACGACCCATCTAAATTACCAACTATTTTAGGTTTCATTGCCGTTGGTTTAATTGTCATTGCCGCAGTGGTTCTTGTTACAGAAGCACAGCGTAATGTCGCGGTATCTTATGCTAAACGTATTCGTGGAGACAAACTTTTTGGTGGGGTTAATACCCATTTGCCACTTCGTCTTAACCAAGCAGGCGTAATCCCAATTATTTTTGCAATTTCAGTAATGCTATTTCCGGCAATGATAGCGCAATTCTTTGTGAATGCCAAAAGCGCAGTGATAGCCAACTACGCCCAAAAAATTATTGACCTTTTCAATTCACAAGGCTTGTTTTATGGAATTACTTATTTTGTTTTGGTTGTGGCTTTTACTTATTTTTACACAGCAGTCGTGTTTAACCCAGATGAAGTTGCTGAAAATATTCAAAAAAATGGTGGTTTCATTCCAGGGCTTCGCCCAGGAAAACAGACTGCTGATTATTTGTATTCAGTTTTAAACCGGATTACTTTGCCAGGTTCAATCTTCCTTGGATTAATTGCTGTCTTGCCATTCTTGCTCCAAAAATGGACTGGCACTCAAGCTCTCACTTTTGGTGGTACAGGACTCTTGATTGTGGTATCTGTGGTTATTGAAACAATCAAACAGATTGAAGCGCAGTTGACTATGCATGATTACGAAAGCTATTAGGGTTAGTGATTAGTTATTATAAAAACTGCCCTCGGGCAGTTTTTTGATTAATCCATTGTTTTATGGTACAATAAAGCATAATTTGTAGATATTTTATGACAGAAATTAAAATAGAAAAATTTAATCCTGACACTGGTGTGGCTGTGCCTCAGCCTGAAACGGTGCATCTGGGAGAACAGTCGGCTGAAATTGGTGTTGATCAAGAAACTCAAACACTAAACGATCCATCTGTAGCCAAAGAATCTTCGCAAGCTGAGATTATTGTTGATGGCTCTGATTATACACCTGATACTATTAAGAAATTAAATTTAGAAGACGAGGAGAGTGGAACAGTTAATGCTAACAGATTGCTTGATGCACTTGGGTCACCGGAAAAGACTGCTAAAATTTTAAGCGAGTCTGGGTTACAAGTAGACGGGAAGGAGATACCACCTGACGAGATAGTGGATGCCTTAATTTCCAGTGCACCTAAAGAATAACCTAGATGCAGTTGTTTTTGATTGATAGGATACTAAAACAAAAATGTTCAATTCGCCTGATTTTGTAACAATAGTACTGCTAGTGCTAGCCGCTTTAGTGGCTGTATTTTTAGCAGTCTTTTTTTATTACGCAAAACGACACTGGTATCATAAAAATCATGTAGCGCCTCGTACTTTAAATTGGGTATTTTTAGAGATTCAAATGCCCAAAGATAGTAGCGATGATGCAAGCAAAAATAAAACTGATGAAGAAAAGAAAAATTTAATTGCAGTGGCTGAACAACTTTTTACAACGCTTTCTGAAGCTGGTGGGGCAGTAAAATTTTTTAGTCCAAAAGATTATATTAGTTTTGAGATTGCTTGTACAAACAAAAAAATTAGCTTTTATATTAATTGTCCAAAACATCTACAAGAGTTAATTGAAAAGCAAATTCAAGCCCAATACCCACACGCTTTTATTGAAACTGTACCAGGTTATAATCCTTTTCAAAAAGGTGGGCAGATTGAGGCAGTGGAACTTCGTCAAACAAAAAAATATGTCTATCCCATTCGAACTTACAAAATGATGGAGTCAGACCCGCTCAATGCTATCACCAACGCAATGAGTAAACTCCAAGAAGGTGAAGGGGCCGCAGTGCAGTTTATTCTCAGCCCTGTTGGTACAACATGGCATCAGGAAGCCAGACACATGGCACTGGAAATTCAGCAAGGAAAAAATCCTGAACTAGTGGAAAAAGGTAGGGCCTACCAAGCTTTTCAAAGTTTTGCTTCTGGGGTTGGTAAAGGTTTAATGGGTAAAAACGAAAATAAACCAGAAGACAGAAGTCATATGGATCTGTCTGGTTTTAAAAGTGCGATTCAGCTTACGCCAATGCAACAAGAAATTGTAAAGAGGCTTGAAGAAAAAGCTAGTCGCGCAGGTTTCAAAACTAATATTCGAATTATTGCGTCGTCAAAACTTCCTGGTCAAGCTAAGCTTCACTTGCAAAATATCCAATCTTCTTTTTTGCAGTATAATATGCCACCATTTAATGGGCTCAATGTTAAAAAACGAGCCACTGCTGATATTGTCAAAGACTATATTTTTCGGGTTTTTCGCGACGGCGGTAAAAACACAATTTTAAACACAGAAGAATTAGCTAGCCTTTGGCATTTACCAACGCCGTATATTGAAACTCCGAATATTAAATGGCTAGTTAGCAAGAAGGCTCCACCACCACTTAATATTTCCACCGAAGGCGTGCTTCTTGGTCGGAACATTTATCGTGGGGTAGAAACTCCAATCAAGATAGCCAGAGACGATCGCAGGCGTCATATGTACATTATTGGACGCACTGGTACAGGTAAAACTGAAATTATGAAGTATATGTCGACTCAAGACATTAAAGCCGGTGAAGGCTTGTGTGTTATTGATCCGCATGGTGATTTTATTGAAGACATTTTGCCGCATATTCCAAAAGAGCGTGCAGAGGATGTGATTTTGTTTGAGCCGTTTGACACAGAGCGACCCATGGGGCTTAATATGCTTGAAGTAACTCGCGAAGAGGAAAAAGATTTTGCCGTTCAGGAAATGATTTCAATTTTTTAT
>CAZTXY010000018.1:0-16105 GCA_964617815.1 uncultured Candidatus Saccharibacteria bacterium
ATTTCGAATTGCTGTCTTGGAATAAGTTTTTTAAGTTTGCTTACTAGTTCTCGGCCATCCTCTTCTGCTGTTGAGCGATGTATTATTGAGGCCAAAGCTTCAACTTTTTCTCCTCCAATCATTACGTCGACTTTAACTAAACTACCAGGGCGTAACTCCTTGAATTCATAGTTTAAAGAAGCGTAACCGCTCGATACACTTTTAAGTTTATCATAGAAATCAATTATAATGTTGGCCAGTGGCATTTCAAATATCATTTCCACACGATCAGCACCAAGGTATTTTATGTCCTTGCTTATGCCACGCCTCTGAGTCACAATTTCCATTATTGGCCCAATATAAGTACTTGGAGTTAGTAAAGTTACAATCATCCATGGCTCTTGAATTTCTTTAATAGTAGAGGGGTCAGGAAATTGAGCGGGATTATGAATAATTTTTTCTGTTGAATTTGAGCTAATTATTTTATAAGCAACACTTGGTGCTGTGAGAACTAAGTCAAGGTCGTATTCTCGGGAGAGACGTTCTTGAACAATATCCATATGAAGAAGACCTAAAAATCCACAACGGAAACCAAAGCCAATGCTTGGAATATTTTCTGTTTCAAATTCTAGGGCCGCGTCGTTTAGTTTTAGTTTTTCCATAGCATCGCGCAGGAGTGGATAGTCGTCGCCACTAACTGGAAAAATGCCGGCATAGACCATGGGAGTGACTTGTTTGTAACCAGGCAAGGCTGAAGTATTTGCGCGTGCAGAAGCGGTGGTGATGGTGTCGCCAACTCGAGCTTTGCTTACGTCTCTGAGGCCAGTGACAATATAGCCGACTTCCCCGGCATTTAGCTCAGGAGCTTTTGTCATTTTTGGTCTGAAAAAACCAACTTCAATGCTGTCTGCCTCTGTTTTACTTCCAAGCATAAAGAGTTTTTGGTTTTGTATCAGCTTACCGTCGGAAATTCGCACAAAAGCGATAACCCCGCGGTGAATGTCGTAGGTTGAGTCAAAAATCAAAGCGCGTAAATTTTTATCAACAGAGCTAACTGGTGCTGGGATTCGCTGGATAACTTCTTTGATAATATCTTCAACACCTTCCCCTGTTTTTCCTGAAGCGTAAAGTATTTCTTCTTTTTTAAATCCAAAAGCACTGATTAATTCGGTTGCAGTTTTTTCTCGGTCGGAGTTTGGTAGGTCGATCTTGTTAATGACAGGGATTATGGTGAGGTTATGTTGCGTAGCCAAATAAGCGTTAGCCAGTGTCTGAGCTTCAATTCCTTGAGTACTGTCTACAACTAAAATAGCGCCTTCGCAAGCAGCGAGGCTCCTTGAAACTTCGTAGCTAAAATCCACATGACCCGGTGTGTCGATAAGATTAAGAGTAAAGTCCTCGTCATTGTAACGATACTGCATTCGGACTGGTTGGAGCTTAATAGTTATACCTCTTTCACGTTCGAGGTCCATTTGGTCCAAAACTTGGTCTTTCATCTCTCTTTTTGTAACAGTGGCAGTTATTTCTAAAAGCCGGTCCGCTAAGGTGGATTTTCCGTGGTCAATATGAGCAATTATACAAAAATTTCGAATATTTTTTTGCAAAGACATACGGTTATTATAGCAAATAATGTAAAATAAAAAACCGCCTAATTAAGAGGGGTTTGGTCTAATAGTAGAAAGAAAAAGGCTATCTTTTTTGAAATAGTTTGAAAATGTAGCCAAATGACTGCTTTGCTTCTGGTAAGCCTAAGAAATATGCTAATGAGGTATAGGTCGCCAGAGCCCCAAGCCCTGCTGTGCCGGCCTGGATGGCTATGCCAACGAATGTCTGGGTGTTTACGAATGGAGCGATAATCTGAAGCATGACGTAACCAACTAAGCCCATGAGCACGCTAGCTGTTATTATTTTTGTCACGCTGGTCAATATCTCTCGGTCAAAAGTATTGGGTGTTTCCCAGTTTTTACTAATATCAAAACGCAATAAGATGAATAGTAATAAACAATTTAAAGAGTTAGCGACCGTAAAACCTATTGCTACTCCAATAATGCCGTACTGGCCTGCTAATAAATAAGAAATCGCCGCGTTTAGTCCCAAAGACACTAAGCTTGTGATTGTTGGGATAACTGTATTATGGCGCGCGTAAAATGCTCGCGCTAAAAGAGGTAAAAGACTTTGACTAATAAGTGCAAAAGTAAAAACTCCTAAGGTTTGGAAAGTTAATATAGTGTCTTCCCAATCAAAATTCCCCGAACCAAGAATAATTCTGACGATGTAGGCTCGAAAAATTAACATTAAAATTGAAATCGGGATAATAAAAAATAGTATTTGCCTAATTGACTGACTGAGCAAGCGGTTAAACTCAGAAGTATCTTTGTGGGCAAAGCTTTCTGACAATGCTGGGAAAGCTGCAACTGCAGTGGATAGTGCAAAAACACCAAGTGGTACCGCTTGTAAGTTATTGGCTAAGTTAAATATTGCAATTGAACCTGAGGTTAGAATAGATCCAATCATCGAGGCAATAATTAAACTAATATAGGAGCTATCAAGACTAAAAAGTCTGGGAATAAATAGTTTTGTAATTTTTTTAATTGCTGGGTCTGAGAGCGCGAATATTGGCTTCCAGGCAAAACCATGCTTTAGTGCCACTGGGAGCTGAATGAGTAAATGCATTACTGCTCCAGTAAGAACTCCATAGCCAAGTCCTTTTAGTCCATACCTGGGGTATAGAAAAACAATACCACCAATAATTCCTAGATTGTAAAATAACGGGGCTGTGTTAACAATTAAAAATTGCTTCGCACTGATTAACACGCTAGACAGTACATTAGAAAAAGTAAAAAGAATTGGTGAAAGAAGTAAGACCCTGGTTAAGGCTACGGTGGAAGCAAGTTTCTCTGCATCAAATCCAGGAACAACTAAGGCAGTTAGTGGTCTTGCAAAAATGTAAATAATAACACAAACAACTCCAATACCAATTACAGTTAAGTTAGTGACAGTGCTTACTACAATTGCCGCATGGTTTTTGTCTTTACTTCGTAAACCTGCAAAAATTGGGACAAAAGCTGCCGACAGAGTCCCAAGAATTAAAAGGTTGTAAACAAAATCTGGAATACGGAAAGCGGTGTAGTAAATATCCAGGATGTCCCCTGCTCCGAAAGTGCTGGCAAATAGACGATCTCGAAACAGGCCAAGAAAACGCGACAGAAGCCCTAAGCTTCCTATGATCAAGGTGGCTTTACCAATACTAAATTGTTTTTCCCATTCGAGGATTTTTTTTACCATGATTAACGTTTATCTAAGACTAAGGCAAAAAACAAGTCTTTGTTTAAAATCAACCTTTGAGTTAGGGAATGGTTTGAAACTTGGGGGTCAAAATTTTTCCACGCCATAAAATAATTTGGAAAATCTAAGGTATAAGAAAATTCTTGGCTTAAGCTTCCTGGTTGTTTTTGGATTAAGAGGCTATAGTGGTCAAGTTTTTCGAGTGTAAATGGCAGCTTGTAAGTTATAGTGACAGTTTTCGTTTCCCCACCAGCTACTTCTAACCAGTTACCAAAAAAAGTTTTTCCAGCCTCTTGCCCAATAATTGTACCGGTTAATAGGTCCTTGACCGATTGTTTTTCCCATAACAAGACGTCTGGATCTTCTTTGCTGTCTGTGCGATCCGGTAAGCCAATTTCTGTTTGAGTAAAACCTGTGTTTGAAAGTAGGGTTGAGCCTTGAGGAACTAAAATTCTTAAGAAACTTTTATTGGTCAGTTTGGGATTGTTTGGCAAAGAACTACTTTTGGTTATTGTTAGTGTGTTAACAATCGAACCGTCGTCTTTAATTACCGCTTTTAAATCCAACGATTGGTTAATAAATAAATCTGTTTTTGTCCCATTTAAGTTTGTACTAACGACGTTTAAGAAATCTCGATCTGTACTTTTTACACTACCCGTCCAGTTAAATGACTCAAGGATTTTTTGAGTTTCGGGATTTCGGCTATAAAGAAGAATTTGCTTGCTTAATAAGGATTGTTGGATTGCTTCGAATAAAACTTGGGGTTGCTGTTCTTGCAGTCCCATAATGTTTTGTAAAAGCAAAGGCACAAAATCTGCTAATAATTGTTTTGGATTGTTTGCAGTTTTATCGTATTCTACGGAAGTGCTCACTTGGGTTTGTTCTACAAAATTTTCTGAATTTAATGTTAGGCCCGTGCTTCCAACACTAATTGGTCCTGTGAGTTTTAAGAGCTTTGTAACAATATCTGGGGTTAGAGCTATAACCATATCAGGAGTTTCTTGCCCTTCTTTTTCATAAAAGCTAGAAATTTTTTGTGCAGTCGTTGGAAAATCAATAAACCAATTGCTATCTCTAAGAAACCAACGATTATTTACCGCTAAAATTGGATGTGGTGGAACAATTTGTTCGCTAAGTTGACCATCTAAATCGTAAATACTTTTAATTTGCATCGACACAATTTTCCCGTTTGAAAGATTGAGCTGACCGTAAGTGCCAATAAATCCACCACTTGCGCGAAGTTCATTATTATTCTGCAATAGGACCAAAATCTTTTGCTGACCTAGTAATATTTGACTAGCAAGGTTATTAAGATCGGCAATGATTCCTAAGGAATTATTTAGGCTATCTAGGTTATTTTGAATTTGTAAAAAAGCTAATCTTTGGTGGTCTGGAATCGAGTTCGGGTTTACTTGGGAAATTTCCACAGCTGTCTTAGAAATTTCCGCTGTGGCTTCTTTTATGTTTGCAAAAAGAGTTTTGAGGTTTGGAGTTCCATTGACCGCCACAATTCCTTCTGGGCCAAAACGGAGTTTAGAGAAAGTATCGTAGGTATTAGACAGTAAAACACCAGCTTTACTAGCAGACTCAGCTGCTGAAATTAAATGTTCACCATCGCGTTTTTGAGGGATTGCTGAAAGTAAGGTATTAAGCACTATCCCAGTTTGGTTTAGTTGCTCTTTGCCTGTCTTAAACTGACCCAAAGCTTCAATAAACCTTTTTTCAGCAAGTTGTGTATTCTGGTTGTTCAATGCCTGTCCTGCTTGTCCAAGTAAGTTAATACCACTGTCTGCAGACCCTAAGACTTTTCCTTTCAGCTCAAGGCCATTGGTAATTAGAGCTGTAGCGCGTAGGCCTAAAGTTGAGATGACAATTAAAACTACGAATACTGAGATTGCTTGTTTGAGCCGTGGATCATAAAATGTTAGATTTTTTGTTTTCGCCAAAATTTGTTGCGGTAAAACTACAGTTGTAAATTTAGTTGTAGCATAGATAGCAAAACCAATACCAAAACTAACATTAAATACAACATAACCTACGCTATAAAGTATAGAAAAGAAAAGATTGTCTGAAGTTTTTTTTGTTGTTTGAGTTGCGTTAAAGACACCTTCTTGATTTATTTCTTGAAAGTGTTGATGATGTGCGTATAGCCTAATTGGGCGTGATTTTTTCATTTAGTTAGGTTATCTGAGTTTGTCGTGAAATATTTAGGAGAATTCCAATGCTTCCAAGAGTGACTATAAGAGAGCTGCTACCATAGCTAAAAAATGGCAAAGGAACTCCAGTTAAAGGTAACAGTCCGCTGATAGCGGCAATATTAATGATTGCCTGAATGCTAATCATTGAAGTAATACCTAATGCTACCATTTTACCAAATAAATCCGGAGCATGTAAGCTTATTTTAATTCCACGTAAAGCAAAAGCTAAAAATAGAAGTAGTAAAAAACTAGCGCGAAATAATCCTAATTCTTCTGCAATTACAGCAAAAACTGAGTCACTAATAGCTTCTGGCAAGTAGTTATATTTCTGTCTAGATAGTCCGTAGCCGTAACCAAACAGGCCACCTGAGCCAATAGCAATCAAAGCTTGATTAATATGATAGCCAATCCCAAGGGGGTCTGTAGAAGGATTAAGGAATGTGGTTAACCGCCGCGCGCGATATGGTTCAAGTTTAATTAAAATTAAAATAGCAATACCTCCAATTAGGCCAAGCCCGGCAAAATATTTTAAGACCATTCCTCCTGCAAAAAACATAACCATGGAAGTAGTAACTAAGATAAGCATTGTACCTAAGTCTGGTTGCCAAAGAATTAATAGCGCAAACAAGGCGACAATTAATAGTGCTGGTAACCAATTGAAGTAAAAATCTCGGCCTGAAGAAGCCTTTTTACTTATCCAGCCAGCTGTGTAAAAAATTATGGCTATTTTTGCAAGCTCAGCAGGCTGGAAAAATATTGGCCCTAAATGAATCCAGCGAGTTGCTCCGCCAGAAGAAAAACTAAGCCCGGGAACCTTTACTAGCATTAGCAAAATTAATGAGGCGACTACAATTATTGGTAAAAGTTTTTGCCAAATATGATAATCAATTTTTGAACAAATATACAGCGCGGCCAAACCTAAGGCTGCGCCTTGAAGTTGATGAACAAAATAATAGTGGGTATTACCAAAATTTTTATAAGACTCTACAGTTGAAGCAGAATAAAGCATAATTAGACCACAGACTAAAAGGCCTAAGGTTAGGAAGAGAATTGTGTAGTCAAGTTTTCGTTTTATTTTTTTCATGGTCTAAAAAGTTTCAACAGATTGTTCGAATTGAAATCCCCTGTCCTTGTAGTTTTTAAACATTCCAAAAGAGGCACAGGCGGGACTAAGTAAAACTACATCGCCTGCATTAGCAACTTGTTTGATTTGCTGGAAAACTTCAGGCATCGATGTTGCATTTTCTTGGAAAGTTCCCGTATACCCAGAGTTTTGTATAAGTTTTTTTAGTGTATTTGCAGTTTCTCCAATCAAAATAATGTCTCTCACTGTCGTTTCTGGCAGTTTTTGTGCTAGTTCGGTGAAATCTGAGTGCTTTTCTGATCCTCCTAGGATGAGTACTATGGGTTCGGTAAACGAGGCAATCGCCGCTAGGGTTGGTTCTGGCGCTGTTGCAAAAGAGTCGTTATAAAATTTAATTCCACGAGTTTCTTTGATAAATTCTAAGCGGTGCTTAAGCCCTCTAAAGTCGTAAATGCTTTCGCTAATTTTTATGGGATCAAGTCTTCCTGCCAATCCAGCTAGGGCTGCAGCAGCGATGTTTTCTAAATTATGCTTGCCTCTGAGCTGAACTTTAGTGGTATTCAAAAATGGATTTGAGGGAGTTTTTAGTCCAACTGTTTCCAACCCAACACAGACCAGTGAGGTGTCTTCTATATACGCGCCAACTAAAGTTTCATTTTTTATGGTAACCCAAAGTTTTTTTGCAACTGTTAATTCTGAGAGTTCTGCGGTGTGTGGGTAATCCGCATTGATAATCGCAAAGTCACTTGTTGTTTGAAACTTTACTAAGGATTGTTTGGCCCCTCGATATTCAACTTCAGATTTATGAGTATCTAAGTGGTCTTTAGTAATCATTAAATTTACCGCAATCTGAGGACTTTTTTGCAAATCTTGCAATTGAAAACTAGAAAGCTCAAGAACAACTATATCTACTGTTTTTAGGTCATCTAAAATATCAAAGGGATTAGTTAGGCCGATATTACCAGCTAAATGCGTAGCACCATCTGTATAACTTTCTGAGTATATTTTACTAATTAGAGAAGCTGTTGTTCCTTTGCCTTTGGTACCGGTTACTCCAATAATCTTTGCAGGACAATGGTCAAAAAACCAAATGGTTTGGCTTATAATTATCGTGCCGTGGTTTTCTGCTTGGAGTAGCTGTGGATTTAATCGCCAAATTCCAGGGCTTCTAAAAACTACATCAAAACTTTGCAGGGAGTCTAAATATGACTCACCTGCTTCGTACTCGAAGTTTCCTTGTTCGATAATGTCTTTGGCTTGTTGGTCCCAGTCCAAAAAAACTTTTTGCTCTAATATGCTTGGGGCAAAGCCATGTTTTTTTAGCCACTTGGCAGTTGCTTGTCCTTCTTGGCCAAAACCCAGAACGCAAATTTTTTTATTTTGTAAATCTTCTATATTCAAACCAATCCTTTCCTCAGAAAAACCCCACTGGTTTTGCCTGTAACTGTACTATTTTGGATGACAGTTTTTCCGTTGACCAACACATGCTCAATACCTATGGCTGGTTTATATGGATTTGTTAGAGAGGCTCTATCTGAAAATAGAGCTTCGTTTAAGATTACTATATCCGCAAAATTACCAATGCGAAGTTCGCCCCGTTTAGGTATGCCCATTAGTCGCGCTGGATCAGAACTCAATTTTTTGATTGTGTCTTCAAGTGTGTAACCTTGATTTTGCAAAACTTTGAAAGCTTTTGGTGTGGTGCCAAAACATCTTGGGTGAACTAGTTTATCCCGGTTTGTTCGGCTTCGTCCTTGTAGTGAAAACCCCCCACCATCGCTGGCAGGTATGCATAATGGATGAGAAATAAATTTTTCTACTAGTTCTGAGGATAGATTTTGGTCAAAAACCAAAGCTTCACTCCCACCTTTTTCAATTAATTCTAGTAAAGCAGCTTCACTGCTAACTTCCATATCTTTTGCCACCGTGGCCAATGTTTTACCGTTAACATTTAATCTGTTTGCAGTGGAAGCGATCACCAGATTTTTGATTTCTGTTTCTAAATTTCCTAAATAAGTTAAAATTTTATTTCGTTGTACAGAATCTCGAAAATGCTTAAGCATTGTTTTTCTCCCACCTTCAATGGCCCATTTGGGAAGATAGCTGTACAGAACTTGCCACGTAGTGTCGTATGGGTACGAGTCAAAATGTATTGGTAAGCCTTGGTGATAAGCAGTTTCAAGTTTATCCAAAACATCTGATTGATATTGCCAGTTTTGAGAACCTCTGATTTTTAAATGAGAAATTTTAGTATTAACTCCAGTTTGTCTAATTAGCTCTATTACTTCTTCCACACTGTCAATAATACCAGCTTCCTCATTTCTTAAATGTACTGAAAGTAAAGCATTTTTTTCCGCGACGGTTTTAGCAAGTGGAACTAATTGTAACGCTGTTGTTCCTATTTCATGGGAATAAGATAGTCCCAGGGATAACCCAAAGGCACCAAGGTCAAGTGCTTCAGCGATAATTGACTTTACGGCCTCTACTTCTGTTTGGGTCAATGCTTCTTTACTGTCACCCACTAATCCTCTTTTGATTGTGTCATAGCCAACTAATGTTCCAATATTACAACCGTAGGTATTAGCAGACAGAGTAGTTATAAGTTCAGCAAAAGAACCCCAGTCTCTGTTTACGCCATCAAGATTATGCCATTTCTGCAAAGACAATAAAGAATCTTGTGACAAGAGTGGAGCGAGACTTGCTCCGCACTGCCCAACAAAAATCGTTGTGTATCCTTGACTAATCAAACTATCTAAATTTGGATTATCAAAAAGTTGCCAGTAACTATCGCTATGATTTTGTACGTCTATAAAGCCAGGACAAACTAAAAGACCCTCAGCGTCAATTGTAGTAATTGCTTTTGTTTTTATTTCTGGCGCTATTTGGACAATTTTATCCCCTTCTATAGCGATATCGCCATTAAAAATAGCAGATCCACTGCCATCAGCAATATGGGCATTTTTTATTAGTAAAGAATACATATACTATCTGTCTAAAAAGAAGAGAATAACTCCAATAATACCAGCGACGCTTCCAATAATCCAAAAACGCATAGTTACTTTTGTTTCTGGCCATCCCAAAGCTTCAAAATGGTGATGGATAGGTGAAGAGAGAAAAACTTTTTTTCGAAAAAACTTTTTTGAAACAATTTGAATCACTGTGCTTGCCGCTTCTGCTACAAAAATAAAACCAATAATTGGTAAAAGCAAAACTGAGTTTGTTAAAAAAGCAACAATGGCCAAACCAACACCTAGCGCCATTGAGCCTGTATCACCCATAAAAAACCTGGCCGGGTAAACGTTAAACCATAAAAATGCTAGTAAGGCTCCGCAAATAACACCAATAAAACTTGCGAGATTTTCTTTGCCTTGTACAAAGGCTATGATAGCAAATGCGAAAAAAGCCAAAAGTAACGTGCCTCCAGCAAGGCCATCTAAACCATCTGTTTGGTTGACGGCGAAACTTGTCGCCACAACCGTGAGAATAAAAAATGGGATAAATAGCCATCCTAGAGTTAAGGTGCCGGCAAAAGGAAGATGAATTGCATCAAAACCCAGTTTGAAATAAAACCACCAGGCCCCTATGGCGGCTACTAGAATATATAGCCAGACTTTAAGTCTAAAACGAATGCCTTGGCCCTTATGACCAAGTTTTTTGATATCTAAGATATCATCCACAAAACCTACTAAAGCTGCCCCTATTAACGCACCAAAAGGCAAAAGGGTTTCTTTTCTGGTAAGAAAGTTAAAATAATGGAATAATTCAAAATTAAAAATTCTATCGCCTGCCCATAAAATGATAGTGATTGCTGCAAGTGTTCCCCAAATTAGAACTCCACCCATTGTTGGAGTCCCCTTTTTATTTTCGTGAAGCTTGGAAAAAAGTGGGGTAGTTCCGTCGTTGCGAATATTTTTACCTAGTTTGTTTCTGTACAAAAAACTTGTCCACAGTGGAGTCGCTAAAATAGCGATAACAAAGGAAATGGAAGTCAAAGAAAAGATTTTAACTAAAATTTCTGAAGCCATAGGAATTAATTATACCACAAAAAGCACTAAAAAGTAAAAACTCCTTTCGGAGTTTTTTTATTATGTACAACTAACAATATTACTATTCCCAGATAAAATTTTCAAAAGCAGCTTCCTTGAGTTTTACTGTATCCCCTTCACGATTATTACTGCCGAGAATGATAATTATAATTTTATGGTTATCTCTTTGGGCTTGGGTAATCATGGTTCCTTGGGCCCCACCGGTGAATCCTGTTTTTACGGCATAGATCTCTGAATCTGTAGATACAAGTTTGTTTGTAGCCCTGATTCTATAAGTATTCCCTGTTTGGCTTTTAAAACTGTACTGCGTTGCTTTACCCACTAAGGAAAAGGCTGAATATTTGTCGAGCTCATTAATTAGTTTTACTAAGTCTTGAGCACTAGAATAGTTTGTTCTACTGTCAAATCCTAGAGGGTTACTAAAACTACTTTGCGTCATTCCTAATTCCGATGCTGTTCTGTTCATGGTTATTTCGAATAACTCTCCTGACTTTTTTTCTACCGCATGCGATAGAGCAAGAGCGGCGTCGTTTGCAGAACCAATTAACATTGCATTAAAAAGATCTGAAACTCTAACTGTATCACCAAATTTCAGCTGTAGTACTGGCGTTTCGTTTACAGAATCTTTTGCTGATACTGTAATGCTTTGGTCTAGTAGCCCTGCTTTGTAAGTAACCAATGCTGTCATCAGCTTTGTTAGACTTGCAATAGGAACAGAGAGATTGCTATTTTTTTCCATTAAAATCTGCCCAGTATCTTTGTCATAGACTAAAAAATTATTAGCGCTGATGTTTTTTGGTGACCATTGGTTTACTTGCCTTGGGTACAAAACTGTTGGTGGAAAAGTTGTTTCTGTGCCTCTGAGTGGGCCCATTACTACTTGACCCAAAACTTTAGGTTCGGGCTTTACGGACTCTTTTTGAATATCAATACTCCCAGAGCCAAATAAGGCAAGAACTGCAAAAGTAACTGGTACTAGATTGTATATTTGTTTTTTTAGCATTACCTACTAAGTATAGCGCAATACTTTATTGACAAAGGATTTCATTGTGGATAAGCTAATAGAGCGAGTAAATCAATCCTTAACAAATAACCTTATATATATGAGCGAAGTCATTATTACCAGTAGCAATTTTGAACAAGAAGTCTTAAAGTCTAGTCTGCCAGTACTTATTGATTTTTGGGCCGTATGGTGCGGTCCTTGTAAAGTTCTTAGCCCAATTGTGGAAGAATTAGCAACTGAGTTCGAAGGTAAATTAAAGGTTGGTAAAGTCAATGTAGATGAAGAAAATCAGCTTGCCCAACAATATAATATTATGAGCATCCCCACTCTAAAAATATTTAAAAACGGCAAAGTTGTTGGTGAGTTAATTGGGGCAGCTCCAAAAGCAACTATTGAAGCTGAAATTAGGAAGCATATTTAGATTTTAAAAAAACCTCCCAAATATTTTTGGGAGGTTTTTTTATTTAGAATTTATGAGTTTCGCCCGGTTTCAAAATTTGTGTGTTTATAGAATCTGAATTTTGAACTGGGTCTTGAGGCTTAGGTTTATCAGCCCCAAAAGCCTTCTCAACAATTTGAGAAATATCTTCTGCTTTTTTTATACTTTTATCTTTCTCGATCGTTCTGGCTAAGTCCCAAATTGGATTCTCATTTTTTAGCTCAATTTTTTTGGGCTTGTGACGTTTTCTAGGATTTCTTCCTGTTCGCTGATTACTTGTGTTATTTGTTTGCGGGCTATTGGTTCCTTTTTGCTCAAAATTTCGATCAGGCTTAGGATTGTTATTGACTAGGCTAAACTCTTGTGGGTTAGAAATTTTAGTTTCTTGTTCCTTTGGCTTTGAGTCAATTGTTTGACTAGTTTCCAGTTTAGTTTCCTTTGCCTCCTCCACAGTATTTAATAATTCTCGGGCAGGAGTTAAATTTGCGTTGTTCTGGCTAATGTCTTTTGGGGTATTTATATGGGTCTCATCTGGTGCCTCTGGCGTCAAAGTAGCTTCATTATTTCCAACTAAGAGTGCTGTCTGCTCATGAAATTCTGCACCCATCCAACGACCAATTTTTTCTTCCACTTCTTCAGCTGGATTGGCATAACGCTCCCTAGAGACCTTAATTACCTTATCTTTATTGCCGGTAAATCCTCCTTGGATTGGAGGAAGGGTTGTTGCTGAAAAAGGTTCACTGGTTACACCATTTATCATTAATTTTAAAACAATTTGAGCTTTCGGTAAATTCACAATGTCATTTGGAGTATACATGGGTTCAAATTCAGTTTCGAGAAATTCTGCGTCAGCAGCACCTACTCGAAACACAACCATAGTTCCGACGTTTCCAAAAACTGCATCCCTCACTTTAACATTATTTTTATCTGGCATTAATTGGCCAATATACTGGTGCCCAATGATCAAGTTTAAATGGTATTTGCGAGCTTCGCTTAAAATGGTCGCAAAACTGTCAGTCACAAAGTTTTGAAACTCATCAACGTACAAGTAAAAGTCTTGGCGCTCATGTTCAGGGATGTCTACTCGAGAAAGTGCTGCGAGTTGTAATTTAGTGATAATCATTGCTCCCAATAGAGCAGAATTATCTTCACCTACCTTTCCTTTTGAAAGGTCAAGGAGTAAAATCTTTTTATTATCCATTACACTTCGTAAATCTAGTGTAGACTTTGGCTGCCCCACAATATTTCGAATAATGGAAGACGATAGGAACTGTCCAACCTTGTTTTGAATCGGTGCAATTGCTTCTGTTCTGTATTTTTCGTTGTAGTTGGCAAACTCATCAATCCAAAAACTTTTTACCATTGGATCTTTGACGTTGTCAATAATTTTTTTTCTGTATTTTTTATCTACATACATACGAACAATACCAAGCATAGTGTTTCCAGGGCTTTCTAACAGCGCTAGAATTGTATTATTTAAGATGTATTCCATACGAGCAGACCAAAGGTTTGCCCAAATTTTAGTAAACACTCCCATCAATCCGGAAGCAACTAAATGTTTATATTTTGTTTCAACTGCTTCAAGAATATTAAAGGCAATTGGGAAGTCTAAATCCGCGGGGTTAACATAAATAACATCATTAACGCGATCGTTTGGTATAAAATCTAAAATTTTCACAACAGAGTCCCCGTGTGGATCTATAAAACAAACCCCGCGCCCAGCTCTAATATCCTGGATGACCATATTTTCCATTAAGGTCGTTTTCCCCATACCAGTTTTACCAATTACATACATATGCCTACGGCGGTCGTCAGTTTTAATACCAAAAGGCACTTGTCGGTTCCGAAAGTTAGTTTTAGCAAATAGGGTTATTTCACTTTGTGGTTTTTGGTCCATCTTGAAGTTTATGTTAATTCCAGAAACTCAGGGTCAGCCACCGGAAGGTTAACAGGTGGTTGTGACTTCTTACTGTCTGTTTTATCAACCATAGCTGAAGCAGCTGTGTTAATTGAGAGTGGTAAATGATACAGAGTGGCCAATTCTTCTGTGTTTAAGACTTGCTGAGCTGCCCCTACATAGGTACTTCTGTTTTTATATGCATCAAAAAAACTTTTCTTTCTTTTCATCGAAATATAGTTGATATAAGATTTTTCAAGAGTTTCGGAAATTTTATATTTTGGCCCGCTTGTCCAAGTAAATCTTGTGTCAGGTTTATATCCATTAGTCCAAGCGCTTCCCAAGCTTCGCATAAATCCAACGAGCAAAGCTTTTTTTACTGAGTCAACTTTGTCTTTTGGGGCCATATATAAATGTCTGATTTTAGAGTTATATCCAGGTTTGCTAATTTTTCGTTGAATTCCAGTAACGCGCTCTTTTTCTAGCTCGGTCATGGTCATAACATTATTACGATCCTTTTTTTCTGGAGTTGGGCTTGAAGGCTTTGGTTTAAAACTAAATTCTGCAAATGCTGTAAGTGGCTTAAGGATAAATTCAATCCACGAAAACTCTTTTACTACTGGCTCCCCAGTAAGTTTTTTTACTAACTTATCCCCTGGTTTTTTCCAAGAAGGGTCATCTACAGGCTGAATAATAATCTGGATGCCAAAAAATTCCCAAGGCAAAGCCTTGCTTAGAGCTTCAAATAAGGCCCCTAATGGATCCGTAACGGCTTCTTCTGCTGCAGTATGCTCAAAGTCACGGTAGGTTTTAATTGGTAAGGCCTGATCCTCAAGCATTTTGTACTCAATACCCCACAGATCAAAGTCGCTTGTTTCTGGATCATACTCAATATTTTCCAGATAATCCGAAACCTCGCTAATTTCTGCTCCAGGATATTGCGCATAGAACGCTGCTTCTACTAGATCCCTCGTCGCTTTTGGTGCGCGAATAATAAAAGAAATTTTGCCGCCCAAACTAATGATTTCTAAAGAAAACCAGAGTTGCACTTTTCCTTCAATGTATTGCTCGGGGAAAGTTAAACCAGCGTGGACTGCATGAAGCTGAGAAAAAATTTGTTCAACTGCCATCGTGCTTACTAGGTTTTCTTTCGGTGCGCGGATATGCAAAAAAACCCATTCTTGTGATGATTTAAACTGATCAACAATTTCATTTAAGTATTGTTGATAAAGTAAATAAATTATTAGAATGACCATTAAAATCCAACCCCCATGGCTAAAGAGGTACCAGAGAGTTGAAAAGGCTTCAACTATAATAGGGAATAGATTCATATTTTATTTCAGGACGATTGTTTATTTTGGCTAATTTTAGAATTAGCTAACTAAGGTGTATAAGTTTTTTCCAACTTTTTCAAACATTTTCTTATTTGATAGGCCAACGAGAATAGTGTTCTTTTTTACTAAGCGTCGTTTTAAAACTTCTTCAATAATTTGGTCTCGGGACATTGGGGCTTTATTTTCTGCCAAGATCTCTTTAATCATATCAGACACAACTCCTGGTTGGTAACCCCACTCAGCTAGCGCATAAATGCCTCTGCCGACAAGCACAAAGCGCTTGTCTTTAATAAGCTTATTATGGACTGTTTCTTTATAAGCTGTACGTTTGTCGAGTTTGTGTTGATTAATAAGCTCAGTAATTGTTGAGTAGTGCTCTGGTTTTTTGTGGTGACGCATTACTAAATAGGCTTTGTCGCCTACGTCTCTAGGTTTGATATCGCTCCAGTGTCCAAGTCCGTATTCTCCAAAAATATTTCGTTCAATTTCCCCTGCTGTATGAAGGTAATTAATTATAACTTTATCTGGTAAGGCATCTTGGTTTTCGATATAAAACTGAGTATCTTTGAAATGTTTAAGGAACTCAGCTTCAGTGAATGGTTTGGTGTGTGCAGTAAATAATTTTAAAATTTCACTGATAAACGTGTTTAAAAAATCTTTATTAAAAGTTAGGTTTGCCCAAGCTGGTTTTAAGACTTCTTCTTGTTCAATAACTGCAAGTTCTGTCATCAGATTCATCAAAAACTTAACAGCATTGGTTTCTTCTAAAGAACTAACATTCAAAAAAACTAAGAGCCTATGCTCTGCCATAATACCACCGTGCTCTAATACTGAATTGAG
>CAZTXY010000019.1:0-16101 GCA_964617815.1 uncultured Candidatus Saccharibacteria bacterium
TGCATGTCTTAGGCACGCCGCCAGCGTTCATCCTGAGCCAGGATCAAACTCTTATAAGAACCGTACACGCCAAACTTGCGTTTGATTTTCGGGTTAAGGTTTGTTCTCTGTTGGAGAAACTCTCTGCAAGTACACACCATTGTATATTGCAGAGTGGCGATACTTGTTTGGGGAAAGCTACAAGTATCAAAAAGCTCTAAATTTCATTGAACTCAAATAAATTGACGTAATTGTTGTCTACAAATTGTTTAGCAGTATTGCTACTGCTACCCAGTTTTGTACAAGAATAAATTTCTTGTCACTATTCAGCTGTTAAAGGACTTTCAGATTGACTGTTTGTACTGTCATCCTGAGTGCAATGAAGGATCTCTTTTAGATTCTTCGCTCCACTCAGACTAACAATCAAAAAAGCTGATTTGGGAGCTAAAAAACACTTTCCTCAAAATTTGGAAGAGTGTCGCTTTCTCCCGATAGAATCGGGATCTCTTGCAATCACCGTGGTTACGCAAGAGCTAAAATTTAAGCGGATGTATTGCCTTTTTAATCTCCAAGATTTACCTTTTTAAATCCTCTGCAATGATAAACGTTTTCCAAAGGTTTGTCAAGTCTTTTTCCCTCTTGTTCCCCTCTTGCAAAGAACAGTAAAATAGGCTAAACTAAGGCCGTTTGCAAAACCCGTCCCAGGAGGACACCATGCTCGAATTCAAAGAAGAAGTCATCACATACCGGAGCCGCGAGATCATGCAGATCAAGGTCAGCGGGGCCTTCACGGACGAAGCGGATCGCGCATTCTACGGCGACATCACGACGCTTCTGCGTCAGCCCATGGCACGCCACATCATCTGTTTTGGAGGCCTAGTGGAAGGCAAGGTAGCGGTATTGGCTGAGAAGCTTCGCTATCTGTGTGAAAGCTACTTCACGCAGACCGGCCACAAGCTCATGATCTGCGGCTTGAACGCAGAGCTGAGCAAGGCGGTTGAACTTTATGTTTGCCTGCCAAACATGATCTTGATCTATCCCAACCTGGATGTCGCAACCAAGCAAGCTGGCTTGGAACCAAGCCAGCCCACAGGCTCTGCGACAAACCAGGACAAAAAGGATTTTGTGCTTAGCATCATCTGCAATTCCGACACTCGCAACTGGGTAGAAGGAGAGCTCGAATGCGGGCATGAAGTCACGCTGGTACTCCAACCGTACGGCAAAACCGTGCCGGCTTCGGAAAGAGACCATTTGACTGCAGCATGAACCCCACCGACCAATCGAGACCGAGACGCGTATCCAATACGCGCTCGGTCTCTTTTCATTTGCAAAATACTTAGACTCTAAATCAGCCCTTGATTATTCGAGATATTTTACTTACAGTACTTGGGTAAGACAACTAGAAAGAAGGGCACATACCACACTTTTAGCAAGGAGAGTGAGCGTCATGAGTGCACGCGATACGTCCCGATATTGTTCGCCGCTGGTGTCCCGCTATACGTCTACTGAAATGCAGTCTCTGTTTTCCGATGACCGCAAATTCAGTACATGGCGAGCACTGTGGCTGGCCTTGGCCAGAGCCCAGAAGACTCTGGGCTTGAACATCACCGAACAGCAACTCACTGAGATGGACTGCCATCTCACTGACATCGACTATGACAAAGTCGCCAAGATTGAAGCGGAAACACGCCATGACGTCATGGCACACATTCGTGCTTTCGGCATCGTCTGCCCGACCGCCGCGCCAATAATTCACTTAGGAGCAACGAGCTGCTATGTGACAGACAACACTGACCTCATCCTGATGCGCGAGGGGCTGGGCATTATCATCACCAAACTCGCTCGCGTCATCGACCGACTGGCCAAGTTCGCGGACGCACACAAGGATTTACCATGTCTTGGCTTCACCCATCTCATGCCTGCTCAGCTGGTCACGGTTGGAAAAAGGGCTTGCATGTGGCTGGTGGATCTACTCATGGATCTCGAAGAATTGAGTCGGATTCATTCGAGCCTCAAGTTCCTCGGTTCCAAAGGTGCGACCGGAACGCAAGCTAGTTTTCTTGCACTGTTCAACGGCGATCTGGGCAAGGTCAATGACATGAACAGAATGATTGCCGACGAGTTCGACTTTCGGCAGGTCTTCAGGATCACTGGCCAAACCTATGCACGAAAAGTCGACAGCATTATCCTCGGGGCGATTGCTGGTCTTGGAGCCAGCATCCACAAAATCGATCGTGACCTGCGAGACCTTCAGAGCAAGAAAGAGATCGAGGAACCATTCGGCAAACACCAGGTAGGCTCCACGGCAATGCCGTACAAACGGAATCCCATGACCGAAGAACGTGGATGCTCACTGGGACGCCACCCACTGGCCTTGGCCCTCGAAGCCAACATGACACACATGACCCAAGGCTTTGAGCGAACACTCGATGACAGCGCAGGCCGGCGCATCTACATTCCCGAGGCCTTCCTCACTGCAGATGCACTGCTCATTCTGATGCAGTTCATCACCGAAGGCTTGATCGTCTATCCTCAAGTGATCAGACGCCACGTGATGGATGAGCTGCCATTCATGGCCAGCGAAGACATTATCATGGCAATGGTCACAGCGGGCGCTAGTCGGCAAGAGTGCCATGAACAACTGCGCATCCTCTCACAGGAAGCCGGCGACAAGGTCAAGCTCGAAGGAGGCGACAACGACCTCATGGCACGCATTGGTACTACACCTTACTTCGCTCCGATACATGATCGACTTGCGGAAATCCTGAACCCCAAAAACTTCGTAGCGGGCGTTGCTGAACAAGTCGACGAATTTCTGAACGAAGAAGTCAGGCCAGCCCTCGCCCCATATTCAGATCTCCTTGGAGGAACAGTGGATCTGAAAGTGTAATAACGAATAAGCGCAAGAGACTGGAGATCTCTTGCGCTTATTATATTTTTAGAATTATAATTTTAAATTTAGGCTAGCCCAGAGGTAGCGGCAGGCAAGGGTGCGATGCGGTGCCCACTTTTTTGATATTAATAGAGCACGTTTTTCTGTGAGAGGCCCTTTGATTTTATAGAGCTTGATAATTGCATTGCGTAAACCTAAATCGCCGTGGCTAAAAATGTCAGGTCGCTGGAGCGCAAACATCAAAAACATTTCCGCAGTCCACCGACCAATGCCTTTAACGCTAACCAACATAGAAATCACTTCTTCCTCGCTCATTTTGTCGATGCCACGAAAATGCAGACGGCCATCTTTCATTCTTGCGGCCAAATCTTTCACAAACGAAACTTTTGAATTTGAAAGACCGCAAGCCCGAATTTTGCTATCGGTCATTTGAAGTAACGCCTCCGGCTTTGGAAATCTAGCTACAAGAAAAAGAGCGCAAAATCTTTTAAAAATTGTGTCGGAAGCTTTAACCGAAAGTTGCTGAGAAATAATCGACTCAACTAACTCTTTAAAATGATTGTTAGATTTTTTTCGAGGAGGAAAAATTCCAATTTTTTTTATTATAACTGCTAAACGTGGGTCCTGTTTAGACAAAAATAAGTGGGGCTGCATAAATAAAAATATAATTAGGCCAATAGCTCTTCTAAAGCATTTTTTGTCTGCTGGAAATCTTTGTAGATAATACCATTAATACCCAACTCTCTAGCAGCATCAACATTTGTTGCAAAATCATCAATAAATACGGTTTCATAAGGCTCCAACTCCATGCTAGATAAAGTATGCACGTAGGCTTGCTGATGTGGTTTGGAAACCTTAATAACTGAGGAATTTACAACAACGTCAAAGACATCGCTCAAATTAAACTGTTTTAGATAAATATCCAAAGAACTGTCAAAATTACTGAGGAGTGCAAGCTTATATATTTCTTTATAAGATTTAATTAAATTAACCATTTGGGAGTCAATAGACATTCCTCGGTCAGCAAGCGACATCATAGTTTGTAGCTTGGCAATATCAAATGGAGGACTAATATTCTCAGCCTCACAATACTCTGAAATTGAATTGTACTTTCCCACAAACGCACTTGCATAATAACTATTAACTAACTCTAAGACAGCTTCTGGGTCATGCCCAAATTCTTCGACATGATTTTTTAAAACCGAATCCCATTTTTCATACTTTAATATAGGTCCACCAAAGTCGAAAATTATTCCTTTTATTTTAGACATAGAACCATTATAACATGCCCAAAAGAGCTATTGACGGATCTTTTAAAAATGGCACAGAACGAGTAGACTGTATGTAAATGTCCAGCACTGGGCAACATCTGCGGTAGGAGGAAGCCGTGAAAACCTGTTTGGCAATGCTGATTGTGCTCTTCTTGGGCATGGCACCTGCTAGCGCCCAAGTCCCGACTCCAAGTGGAATGTGGGGACCACGCAAGAACTCCGTGCTCTATGAGACTCTCATCAAGTACGGCACTTACCGTGAGGAGAGATGGACCAGAATCTGGACTGATGACCAACAAACGGTCTACATCCAAACCATAATCGAAGGCAGGATCTTCCGTTACATCGCAACTGACAATGGATTGGAGGCAGTCTTGAGCTGCGAGTTCCTAGATCGCAATAAAAGACAGATGCCACCGAAGAAGGTTATCCTCTGCGATTTCATCGAAGTTGCCAGCTCTGAGAATGACGAGTTCTGCAAGATTGATGGCAGACCTGCCATCAAAGTTCGAGTCGAGCTGGTTCCGAGGTGGTCAGAGGAAGGACAGGACATCATCGAGGGATTCAACTTCCTCGTGAGAATGTTCGAGCTTAAGGAGGAAACTTTCCACTAATGCCAAAATGCATAAGAGCCTCAAGGATTTGCCGCCACCGCGCGGACCAATTCTTGAGGCTCTTTGATTTCTAATAAAAATTTATTGAATTATCTTATCTATAATGCCGTATTTTTTGGCTTCGTCTGCTGTCATCCAAAAATCTCGGTCTGTATCTTGCTCAATTTTTTTAATTGGTTGGGCAGAATGTTTAGAGAGAATTTGATTAATTTGATTCTTCATTCTAGTAATTTCATTGGCAGCAATGACAATGTCTTTTTGCTGACCTTCTGCGCCACCCATAATTTGATGTAGCAACACGCGAGAATTTGGCAAAGAAAAACGCTTACCTTTTTTCCCTGCCGCAAGAAGAACTGCAGCAGCGCTGGCCGCTTGACCTACACAAATTGTAGCAACGTCTGCTTTAATATGCTGAATGGTGTCATACATAGCTAAAGCCGCTGTAACAGAACCACCTGGAGAATTAATATAAATTTTAATATCTTCTTTAGAATTTTCAGCGTCCAAAAACAATAACTGCGCAATAAGAATATTGGCAACCATGTCATCGATCGGTTCACCAAGAAAAATAATACGCTCTTTAAGAAGCCTACTATATATATCATAGGCGCGTTCGCCCATGGGAGATTTTTCAATAACAATTGGGACTAATGGCATATGTTTAAAATTTCTAATATCGAATTTCTAATTTCTATTTAGACCTTAGATATTTGATTAGGTATTAGATATTGGTAATTAGGAATTGTTTATTATTTTTCTTCTGTTGTTTCCACTGCGGTATCACCAGCAGATTCTTGGATAGCAATTTCCTCTGCCGTTTCGGCAGCCGCTTCTACTTTTTCTTCTTCTGCGTCCTCGGCTTCGGTTTCTGCGCTTGCTACTTCATCAATAACTTCACCAGCATCTTCGGTTGAAGTAGTCTCACCACCTATATTTTCATCATTAATATCAATTTTCCATCCAGTAAGTCTGGCTGCTAAGCGAACATTTTGTCCAGCTTTACCAATCGCCAAAGATAATTGATCTTCTAACACCCCAACTTTAGCTTCCTTGTTTTCTTCATCAAGCTGAACGTTTAAAATTTTTGCAGGAGAAAGTGCATTAGCAATAAATTTAACCTGGTCTTCATCCCATTCAATAATATCAATTTTTTCTCCGCCAAGTTCACTCATCACAGTTTGAACGCGAGTTCCTTTTTGTCCAACACAAGAACCAATTGGATCAATTCCTTCCTGAGTAGACATCACCGCAATTTTACTTCGACTTCCAGCCTCACGAGCGACAGCTTTCATTTCCACAGTACCATTATATATTTCAGGAACTTCCAATTCAAAAAGTTTACGAACCATATCGGGGTGACTTCGAGACAAAGTAATTTTTGGTCCCTTGGCTGTTGGTTCAACATGTAAAACCAAAACTTTAACACGCTGTCCCACACTATATTTTTCGCCGCGAATTTGTTCGGAAGGAAACAACACTCCAGTTCCTTTTCCTAAATCTACAACTACCGTGTCACCTTCAACACGCTGAATAATTCCATTTTGCAATGTGCGTTCTTTAGCTTTAAAGTCTGAGAATTGCGCGTTACGCTCTGCTTCACGAAGTTTTTGAATAATAACTTGCTTTGCAGTTTGTGCTGCAATGCGACCATAGTTTACACCTTCTTTTGGAGTAATCTCTGTTCTAATAACATCGCCTGCCTTTGCTCCTTTTTCTAAATCTTGCGCATCTGCCACGCTAACTTCTTTTTGAGGATCTTCAATTTCTGTATCAACAACGGTTTTCACGTCAAAAACTTTCGCCGAAAGTGTTTCCGGTAAAAATTCAACTTCAATATTTTGGTCTTTCTCGCCGTAATCTTTACGGAAAGCGGCGGCCAAACTAGCCTCTATCATGTTAACAATCTCTTCTCTACTAATACCTTTTTCATCAGCAATCTGATCTAAGGCTTGTTCTAGTTCTTCGTTCATTCGTCTTATTTGTCTCCCGGCTTTCAACCCAAGCTCTGCTTGCGTTTCAAACCTTTCACCAAATACTCCTCTCAATTTCACGCTTAACCTCTTACATTCAGCCCAAGTGTGAAATTGCTTTATTTAATTGTACTGCGTTCTATAATCTGATAAAAAAAGACGAGCATCTGCTCATCTAGTTCAGGTCTTCTACCAAGTTCTCCATAATTATAACATCTTTTAAGGTTTTGTCAAGATTGTAGGTGACCAAACATACATCAATATGAGGACGAAGCTTCTGAAACTCAGGATGCTTAATGAGATACAATTTTGTCGCAGCAAGCAGTCTACTCTGCTTATTTCTATTGACCGCATCAAGTCCACTACCAAACTGGCTTGATCCAAGAGTTCTAGTTTTTACTTCCACAAAAGCTACTTCTGTTTGCCTCTGAGCAATAAAATCAATCTCACCTAATTGCTTACCTTTTCGATTAAACTCATTGGCTGCAATAATTTTATAACCTAAAGTTTTGTAATGCTTTTGTGCTTCGTCTTCCCCACGACGCCCTAAAGAAACAACTAAACTCGACTCTTTTTTAAACCAACTAAACATGGGCGTGCAATTACTGGAGATACTTTAATTTCAACTGTTCTTTGTCCCACTGTTGTTTATTTTTGCGGTAACCAGTGAAGTTACTCCAAACAATGAAGCTAAACCATACTAGACCCACTAACCCAATTAATAAGGCCATAAAGTGGCTTCCGAGAAAATTTATATATTCATATCTGGCACCAAACCAAACTACTTCCAGTAATCCAATCACAAAAAAACATTTTGCATACCGCGCGAGTAAACTTTTTGTTACAGAGACTTTATTAAATTTTGCCCAAATTGCAAAGAGTATTCCAAGTGCAATTAGTGTGCCTCCTAAAATTAAAAAAATCCAGTCACTGCGTTGGAGGCTCACTCGGTCAATGGCAAACAAATATTGAGTTGAAATAAGTTTTTGAAAATCGAACATATAATAGTAGTTAGAAGGTTTTAGTATTTGGATAAATTCAAGGCATTTTGCGAGGATGACATGAGGCGTAGTTTTCTACGACGAATGGCACCGAAACAAAATAACACAGAAGTTAGCCAAATAAAACAACCTGACTTATTTAATAAATAACATGGCGTAATGGAACTTATCAGCTGGAATATCCGCTTCTTTATGGAACCCTGCTCGTATCATCATGCCCTCAAGATCAGGACCAGAAACTCTTTTTTCAAGATTCGGCCCAAAGATAGTGTACTCTTTTTTCCACTCAACTGCTAGGGCTTTGCCGCCGGTCTTTAAAATTCGATAAGCATTTTTAATCAGCGCTTCTTTAGAGTCTATTTCATGAATGATACTCGCAACAATTGCATAGTCACAGGAATTTGTCGGAATTTGTTGAAGTGGCTTATCTAAATCTGCTTTTACCACCATAACATTATCAAACCCCATCTGCCGCGCAATGGATTGCGTATAAGTCAGTTTGCTCTCTTGAATATCCACAGCATGAACATTTCCCATATTACCAATCATGCGTGCTGCAGCTAAAGTATAAAAACCACTGCCACACCCTAAGTCCGCCACAACATCACCAGGCTTCACACCGGCTGCTGCAATTAAATTAGTTGGGTTTACAAATTTTGCCATATGTATTTTACCATCCACTGTCATTCCGAGCGTGCAGAGGAATCTCTAAGTCGGTTGTTGAGATCCTTCGTTACACTCAGGACGACAGTAAAACTGTCGTTTTTATTTTATATCACACACTGTCATTCCAACCGAAGTGGAGGAATCTCTGTTATCGCTTTAGGGATCCCTCGCTGAGTTTACCCTGAGGACATCGAAGGGCTCAGGATGACAAACGTACTATAGTTTTCAAATTAGACTGTCACTTCTTCATGAATTTTTTCGACTGCGATTGCTTTGGTCCCTTCAGTTTCTACAAACAAACCATTAACCACAGTGATTTCCGACTCAGCAACTTCGTAACTAAATTTGTCGCCGTGGACAAAGCTATTTAAGACTTTCTCAACCGAAGCACCTAAAACTGAATGCTTCGGACCTGTCATACCAAGGTCAGTAACGTACGCAGTGCCTTCTGGTAAAATATCACAGTCCGCTGTTGGAATATGTGTATGTGTCCCCACCACAGCGGAAACCCTGCCGTCTGCATAATACCCCATGGCCATTTTTTCACTTGTCGCTTCTGCATGGAAATCTAACAATATTATAGCATCTTTTTGGCTGTGCTCCAGAAGTAGACTATCAAGCTCAGAAAAAGGATTGGAAATAGCTCCTGCAAACTGCTTTTCAAAAAACACAGTCCCGTTAAGATTTATTACTATAATATGCTGTCCGCTTTTATCAAATTTATAAACCCCACTCCCTGGAAAATCAGATCCATAATTTGCAGGACGAATTAAATTTTTATATTCCTCAAAAGCTACTGCAGATGCCGCGCCTTTGTTAAGCACATGATTACCAGAAGTATAAACATCAATCTCTAGAGGTGCGAGTTCTTTCATGGTACTTAAAGTTACACCCTTACCATGCGCCATGTTTTCAACATTCACGACGACAACATCTGGCTGATACTTTTGCCGTAGCATTGGTAAAACCCGGGATAGCGCGTGCCGTCCAGGCCTTCCCACCACATCACCGATGAATAGTATTTTAGTCATATAATTAGATCAACTGCTCTATTGGATGCCCAAAATGAAATCCATTAACAACACTTTCTTTATCTTCATTAAACCCCAAACTGCCATGCAAAATTACTCCATCATCGGCTTGCTCAATTGTAACATCAGTTTCAACTGGATAGCTTAGGAGATTTAATTCTAAAGGAATTGCACCAACTTGTGGTTCAACCGTTTTTAATTTAATACCAAGGATTTCTTCATGACGGCTCAGACGCTCTTTTACTCGTTTTACTGAATCACGGTCAATAAAAATAATTCGCTTAAAAACTGGCTGTACTGGAGACTGATAACGCAAATCAACATCAGCTTTAAGCCTGAGTGACGAATTATCCGAAGCGACTATATACATAGATCCTTTGGAAGTTTTAAATACCCATTTAAACTTCAGCCTATCCTTAATCACTTCTTCTTCAAGTTTTGAAATTAAAGCTCTTTGGTCGACTTTTACTTCAGAGCTTACTTCTTTGTCACTGTCCAAAATCTCATCAAATTGATCAGACCATTTCTCTCCAAGACTCACAAGCTCAGAAGCAGATGATGTTATCTTTAATTCAGGATTTTTATGCTCTTGCTCAGACATATAATTATCTGGCGTACTCAATAACACGACTTTCGCGAATAACGTTCACACGAATTTCACCAGGAAACTTCAATTCATTCTCTAAGCGATTAGCAATTTCGCGTGCCAACTTTTGGCAAGCCAAATCGTCCAGTTTTTCAGGTTTAACAAAGACGCGAATTTCGCGGCCGCCTTGAATGGCATATGTTTTTTCAATGCCTTCATAGCTATTGGCAATATTTTCCAAATCTGTTAAGCGCTTTACATAATTTTCATAACTGTCTTTACGTGCGCCTGGTCTGCCACCGGAAATCCCATCAGCGCAGTCAACAATCATAGCTTCAATAGAGAGAGGGGCTTCGTGATGAGCATGCTCAGAGACGTCTGTGTCATGATGATGACTTTCAATCGCTTCAATAACTTTATTATCAAGACCAAATTTTTCTGCAACGCGACGACCAATCTCAACATGGGTTCCTTCCATATCTTGGTCAAGCGCTTTACCAATGTCGTGCAATAGCGCACCTTGTTTAACAATTGAAGTGTCGGCGTGTAAGTCTTCTGCAATCAATGCGCCAATTTTTGCCATTTCGACAGAGTGACGAAGAACATTTTGACCATAAGACGTACGAAACATCAAGCGGCCAACTAAATGCACCAACTTTGGTGGAAAATTAGTAATTCCAAGCTCATACACCGCTTCTTCTCCGGAACGTTTAATTTGATCATTAATCTCAGCCTTACTTTTTTCGTAGGCTTCTTCAATGCGAGCTGGATGAATGCGTCCATCTGCCAATAACTTTTCTAAAGTAAGTTTACCAACATGACGGCGAATTGAATTAAATCCAGAAATGACCACAGTATCTGGGCTGTCATCAATCAAAATTTCCACGCCCATTAACTGTTCAAATGCACGAATATTACGTCCTTCTTTTCCAATAATACGCCCTTTCATTTCTTCGTTTGGAAGAGCCACTGTCGTTGTCGTAGTTTCGTTTGTAACTTCTGTAGAAACACGCTCCAAAGCTTGTGCAATAATTTTGCGTGCTTCTTTTTCCGCGTCTTCACGAGCTCCAAGAAGAAGCTTACGATGGAGTTTAATCATGTCCTCAGAAATACCCTTTTCCGCGTTGTCGAGTAAAACTTTAGACGCTTCATCTTTCGTCATCCCTGCAATTTTTTCCAAATTTGCTAACTGCTTAGCACGAAGCTCAGTGACTTCTTCACGGCTAGTCGCAATTTCTTGAGACTTTATTTCCAAGTCTTGCTTCTGCTTATCGATTTGCAGTGCTTTACTGTCTAAATCTTTTTCCTTGCGATCAATTCGTTCTTCAAACCTAACAATCTGAGCACGGAATTCACTTTCAGCTTTTTTAGCTTGATCGGTTGTTTCTAATGCCTTAGTTTTTGCCTCGATCAAAAGCTCCTTACTATGATTCTTTGCATCTTCAAGAATTTTTTCAGCTTTGCTTTCGGCACTACCAACTTTGTTTGCAGACAATAACTGTCTAATCCCAAATCCAGCTAGCAAACCTATCACAAGAGCTACAATGCTATAAATAATGGACATAAAAAATACCTTAAACCAAAAACGGTAAGGTAGAGCGCAAGAAACTTCTTGCGTAATTGCTCAACTTTAAAGATTACTACTCGTACGAATTAGTAGCAGAAGTTACTTGTTTTTCTTAAACCTAACAAGGAAAGGTAAACGACTTTCAAAGAAAAGTGGTTATTGTTCTGATATCGCTTAGTAAAATCGTACATAAAACAATCAAAAGTTGAGAATAATACCGTTGTCGGAAATTAATCAAATATTAAATTAACTAAACCTATCATACCATAAAAATTGCCGGCAGTCAAAGTCAAAATAACCTTAATTTCTTTGCCTTATCATAAGAAAAAGCCTATTATATAAATGTCACTAATATAGAAAGGACATTATATGCATGATGAAACTTGCTCCTGCGACTGGGAAACCTATTCCCCAAAAGTTGGTCAAATGGCTCCTGTCTTCGAAAATATTCAAAGTTACCACAAAGGCCAGTACCATAAAGTCTCCTTGTCTGACTACAAAGGTAAGTGGTTAGTGCTATTTTTTTATCCACGTGATTTTACTTTCATTTGCCCAACTGAGATTGAAGAGTTTGGCAAGAATTATGAAAAATTTCAAGCTATTAACTGCGAGGTTTTAGGAGCCAGTACCGACAGTGAATATGTCCACAAAGCTTGGTATGAAACTGACGACCGTTTAAAAAACGTCAGCTATCCAATTCTTGCTGACACAACCCAAGAAGTTGCCAGCCTCTATGGAGTACTGGATACTGATGGCTCTGCCCAGCGAGGCACGTTCATCATCGATCCCGATGGAGTATTGAAATTTATGCTCATCTCCGCTGACTCCGTAGGCCGTAATATTTTAGAAACATTGCGTGTTGTTGAGGCAGCACAAACTGGCGAGCGATGCCCTGCCAATTGGGAACATGGCAGCAAGACTTTAGGCAAAGCCTAAGCTCACTTGAATTAAGAATATGGAATTATGAATAATGTAATTTTATATTCTTAGTCCATACTTCTTAATTCATTATTCTTAATTCTACTAAACTATGTTTGAAGCAAAAAAATTCGACTCCATTAACGGAGTACAGGGGCTTTCCGAAAAACAAATGAGCGAACACTATAAACTCTATGAAGGCTACATAAAAAAAGCCAACGAAATTAGTGAAAAATTAATTACTGTCGACCGATCCAGCGCCAACGCCACTTACTCCGACCTACGCGCTTTAAAACTTGGCTACTCCTTTGCTGTAAATGCCATTAAGAGCCACGAACTATTTTTCCAAAACCTCTCTGGCGACGGTAAGGCACCAAGTGGCTTTCTTGGCCAACAAATTGAAAAACATTTTGGCTCATTCGATGCTTGGCAAGCTGATATGAAAGCCACTGGCATTGCCGCGCGTGGCTGGGTCTGGACGGCATTTGACTGGCAAAACGGCACGTTATTTAACTATCTTGGCGACGCCCACGACGCTTTTCCAATTTGGCACGCCACTCCACTAATTGCACTCGACGTCTACGAACACGCCTACTTTATGGACTACGGCGTAGCGCGCGCTGACTACATTGAAAGCTTCTTTAAAAACCTCAACTGGCAAGAAGCAGAAAATACTGCAACTAAGCTCGGCATGGATAAAATGGAAAAATAATTTAAAATAAAAAATACCGCTTTGATTGCTTTTGCAATCAAAGCGGTATTTTTAAAATTTTATTTAAGCCTTCTTAGCTACTTTCTTTATTTCTTTTCTGGCTCGTGGAGTATTATCACGTTTAGCGCGAATATAATAAAGTTTTGCTTTACGTACATTACTTGCCTTAGTCACTTCCAACTTTACAATATTTGGAGAATGAAGCGGATAGATACGTTCAACGCCAACACCACTAGCAATTTTACGAACCATAAATGTTGCGTTAGCGCCAAGGCCACCTTTACGAGCAATGACCACGCCTTCAAAAATCTGAACACGTTCCTTGCCACCTTCTTTAATGCGTTGGTGAACTTTCACTGTATAGCCAGTCTTAAACTCAGGAAGAGTTTTTAACTGCGCGTCATTTAAATGTTTAATTATAGCCATGAGATTAGTACTATATTAAATTATAATTGATCTACTTTTTTACTTCCTAAGTCCTTTAACACACTGCGTAAATCATTTGGCAATGGACTCTCTGTTTCAATCCATTCACCAGACGGCAATTGTATTTCTATACGACATGCATGGAGAAATTGCCGACCAAGTTTTACCAATGTCTTTTTTCTTGGCCCATATAAAGTATCGCCAAGAAGCGGGTTTTTAAGGGAAGAAAAATGAACACGAATTTGATGTGTTCTACCTGTGTGCAATTCTACCATAATTAAGCTGTATTGGTCAAGGCCACTACCAAGCTCTTCAATGACTTCATAGCTAGTTAAAGACGGCTTTGCTTCAATCATATTTTTCGTGGAGTATTTTCGAAAATCCGTTTTGCTTTTACCAATTGGCACATCAATAATCCCGCGCGGTTTTGCTAACCGGCCATGGACTAAAGCAATGTAATGTTTTTTTACACGCCGACTAGCAAAAGCCTCTTTTAAATACTCATACATGTCCTGTGTGAGTGCAACAAGCATTACACCGCTAGTATCTTTATCAAGCCGATGAACAATCCCCGGCCGCCCTTCTTCACCTACCACAGCTATGTCTTTAAAGTGGAATAACAAAGCTTCGGCTAAAGAATCACCGCGAAGTCCAGCTCCAGGATGCACTGCTAAGCCAGGGGGCTTATCGATAACCAACAAACCATGGTTGTTGTACAAAGTTTTTATAGGAATATTTTTGGCTTCCAAACCTTTTGGTGCCTTGTAATGATACACAACCTCATCGCTTTTACGCACAACACTACTGGTGCTGGTGACAACCTTTTCATTTACAGAAACCAAACCATCTTCAATATGTTTTTGAATTATTCCACGACTAATATCATCCATGTTTTCAGCAAGGAATTTATCAAGTCGCACTTTTAAACTTTCCACTGTAAATTTATAAACTTTATTCATACTTACTATTTTAACAAATCTGGCCTGCGTTTTTTTGTACGCTTAAGTGCTTCTGCTTTTCGCCAGTCTAATACATTCTTATGGTGTCCAGTCAGTAACACTTTCGGCACCTGCAATAGCTTTACTTTAATCTTGCCACTTTTTCCTTTATTCTTAATTTCCAAAACTTCTGGCTTTGTATACTGAGGGTACTCTAATAAATTTTCAGAAAATGATTCATTGTCAGTTGACTCAAGCTTACCAAGTACACCAGGAATCAAACGCATTACAGCTTCACTAATAACCAAAGCTGGTAGCTCGCCTCCCATTAAAACATAATCACCAACAGACAATTCTTCGTCGACAAAACTTCTAACGCGCTCGTCAAAACCTTCATAGCGTCCGGAAATAAAGACAAGATGATCATATTTACTAAGTCGTTGCGCATCTGCTTGTTTGAACTGTTTACCCTGTGGTGTTAGCAATATTACTTTGACCTTTTTCTTTTTCCCTTTTTGCTTTTTTAAATCCGTAATAGCTTTAATTAAAACATCGGCTTTTAAGACCATACCCACACCACCACCGTAAGGCCTGTCGTCGACTGTGCCACGCTCATCCAAAGCAAAATCTCGTAGTTGTACGGAGTTAATTGAAATTAATTTTTGTTTTATAGCGCGCTGAAGAATCCCAAACTTTGCATAGTCAGAAATAAAGTCGGGGAATAAAGTTAAAACTGTAATTTTAAAAATCTTTTTTAACATAGCTTATATAAATAAATCCGTCCTGAGCCCCCGCCAATAGGCAGGGGCAAAAGGGCGGATTTAAGGTGTTGAAATAAACTTAAAGAGTAAAGTCATCAACGGAGTCAGAATGAGATTCGGCGTGCTGATTAGTTCCTTGCGGTTGCCGATCGTGACTGCGGTGAGAGCCTTCTGGTTCATTAATCTTGAGGTTAACGCGAGCTTTATTTTTCGCGCCAACAACTCGAAGAAGAGTACGAACAGCTTTGGCAGTTTGGCCCATTCGGCCAATCACTGTACCCATATCTGCAGCGTTGATAAACAGAGTAATTAATACTCCCATTTCATCAACCGTACGTTCTGTACGAACGTCATCTGGGTTATCTACTAAAGCTTTCACAATGTACTCAACAAAGGATTGATCTGGTTCCATAGTTCTTTGTGCTTCTGCGATAGAATTTTGTGGGCTTCGACCTTTCTGCTGTAGCCGCCTATCTTGTAAATAGTATAGAGAATTATAGGCGAAGAATCAAGCCCCTGCCTACCGATAGGCAAACTTAATGTTTAACTAAACTCAGAAATTAAAAATATTGAGCTAAATGCAAGGCGTAATCTGAGCATGGGCTGAGGCGTAATTTATATTACGGTGAGGACCAGCGGAAGATTGCAACACAGCAGTTACTCAATATTTTAATTTCTATTACGGCGCCACTTCCCTTCTGGTCGGAACCTTGGTTCCATTGCCAGAGACAAAGAATGGAGTAGCTACTGTTCTGGTAGGATTGTTTG
>CAZTXY010000020.1:0-2640 GCA_964617815.1 uncultured Candidatus Saccharibacteria bacterium
TACGAAGGCGCCATGCTCCTTGTCTCTCACACCCCAGACTTTGTCGCACAAATCCGTATTGACGAAGTTATAGACCTCGCTTCCCTATAACTTGAATACCTTTTTAAAAAACCTAGGAATTTCTAGGTTTTTTAAAACTCAAATAATAAACAGTAGCTATTTTTTCGACAATACGGACCCTATCCAATACAATAGACCAGCATTTAGAGCGAGCGGTCCCAAAAGTAAAATATAAATAAATATTCCTCCTGCATGCCCGTACTCAATAAGAGCTAAGAGCAAACTCCAAGGAAGGCCTAAGATTAAAGCGATAAAACTTTCACCAAATAATCCTTGTACAGCAATTAATATTATTGATAAAACAATATAAAAACCGGAGAAAGCTAAACCTAATTTTGACTTTGGTAAATTCATAATTGCATAAGTTAAACTAACGAGCTTGTCGAAATCAGGCAAGCTCTCTAAAATATCCGAAGTCTTAGCGTTGCATTAAACTTGCGACATGGGCCCCTATATAATATGGCCAAATTAAAAGCGCCAATACTCCTTGCCAGAAAGTCAGATGTAGCCAGCCAATGGTAAACATCCAACTTGCCATCCACATCCCTCCGGTAAAGGTATGTTGTTCAACTTTGATTTTCATATTTTTAGGTTAACACTTCCATATAAAATGTCCATAGTAAACAAAAAGCATGGGTCCCGAAATTTCGACACCCATGCCTTAGCTAGCCCTCCAAAGATCAGTCTATTCTACCATAACTCGCTCAAAAAGCTCGGGGTCAACATTGCCACCACTGACAACGCAGACTACATGTTTTCCAGCAAAACGAGTATGGTCAGTCAACAAGGCTCCTATCGACAGCGCCGCTGTAGGTTCAACCCGTAGACCGGCAACTTTATAGAGCAATCGCATGCCTTGCTCAATAAAATTTTCTGGCACTTCGACTATGCCAGACAGTCCGCGACTTAGTATCTCCCAATTTAGTTTTCCCAGAGAGATCGTGCGCGCACCGTCGGCAATTGTTCCTTTTGGTTCAGTGTGATTGGAAACTATATGGCCAGCTTTCAAAGAAAGGGTAGCATCGTTTGCCAACAAAGGCTCTGCGCCCACAACCCTCGCTTGTGAACCCTCACGCTTAAGCCCCAACACAATTCCGCTGGACAAACCGCCGCCACCAATTGGCACGATGACCACGTCTGGTAATGGTCGCACCAGCTTTGCTATCTCAATACCCAAAGAGGCATTACCTTTGATAATCCACTCGTTATCATAAGCATTGGTAATGCAAGCCTCTGGATACTGCGCCCTCAATTCTTCCAACTTTACCTGACGGCTGATCACTCTCGTGTCGATCAGGATGACATCTGCGCCAAAGCTACGGACACTGTCGACTTTAACCTGCACTGAATCATCAGGCATAACCACGGTACAAGACTTACCGTGCTGCTTGCAAGCGCAAGCTAAGCCAGCCGCGAAGTTACCAGAAGATGCGGCAATGAAATGACGCGCCGGCGTATTGAGCACCAGTGACTCAGCTGCCCGATACTTAAAGCTACCAGTTCTTTGGTTGTGCTCACTGACCAGCGTGATCTCTACACCAAGCGCTGCATTCAACGCAGAATTTTGCATGATGGTTGTCTGCCTATGGCTTGTAATCAAGACTCTTTCCTCCACTAGAAATTTTCTCAGCTTTTTATTATATAAAATTCCATTGCAAATGTCTAGACTATTCGAAACTGAAAAAGACTTTGATACTTCGCAGTATCAAAGTCTTTTTATCACCTATTTGCTACTACCTTAAAGTGCAGTAAATTAATAGCACTTGCTCTATAAGCAGTAGTCCAATACCCAAAACAAAACTTAATTTTCGGGTTTTGTGATGAAATACAAACATGCCAAGTAAAACTCCTAAAGAAGCTCCACACGCTGCCCAAACAAAAAAATAAATTTCTGGAACACGTTCTGACTCTCCTAGACTTTTTGATTTATCTACGCCAACTAAAATAAACGCTCCGAGATTTAAAGCACATAAAACAATTATAACTATAGTCAACATTCCAAAATTCATACTATAAGCCTATCAAAAAAATGATTATTAGGCGATTTTTTGTTACAATCCTGAATTCATAACCCTAAAATCATTTTTAAAGAACTATTTACGGATACGTGATATAGTAACTTATAGACAGTAGGCTTAGTTCTTATAGCCTTAGGCAACATTAACCAAGAAAGAAAAATATGAAAAAAACATTAGCAAAAATAGCTATTTTTAGCGTGCTAATTCTCCCTCTTGGAGTTTTATCACCCAAATCTGTGTATGCAGATAGTTTAAGTGTAGATTTTGAAAACCCGCCCTATACCACTGGCACAATTAACTTACAAGACGGCTGGAGCAGTACAGGCTCGGCTGGTGGTGGTTGTGGATTATATGACCATGGGGTTGTCTCAAACACTTACGGCATAGGGTCATTTGGAAGTCAAACTTTAAGAATTTCCAACGCCGTGACCAGTGGCTGTTTTGGAGACCAAACTTTTTCCAAATCGCTTGTCAACGAAGCAGGTGAAACGTCTGCTGTAAATAACGGCATGTCCGGTGGAACCAGACAACCACATTATGAATCAAGTTTCGATTTGGCATC
>CAZTXY010000020.1:2740-11622 GCA_964617815.1 uncultured Candidatus Saccharibacteria bacterium
AAGCCACAGCGCAGTCTACAAATAGTTACGCATTTCCAATGCATGCCATCTTCCCTGGTGGCGAAGGTGACTATACATTAAGCCCAACAGGATTTAATAACCCAAATCCATATTACGCAACAACTTCAGACATGCCAATTGGTTCAAACTACAGCACATTTGAAAACCTACCAACAACATGTGGAAACGAAGATACCTATAAACTTGCAGGTTACAGCACTGGAGAAAACTTGTCTGAGGCAATAGCCAATGGCAGTGGTGAAAATGAACCCTTAACTCAAACACCAAGTTTTACAGAACTAAGTAGTGATAAATTTGTCGTTGTATGGAATGAAACTTGCCCACCAGCAATGCTCAAAGTTCATATTCAAAAATATTTAGACGGACAAACTGCAACTGCTAACAGTGCTGGCAATTACCAATTCCCAATGACAGCTACTTGGCAGACAGCCAATTTAAATGGCGGCGTGTCCTCTAGCGGTAACTACGTACTTGGCAACAACCATGGTGGAGCGCCAGATCAATACGGCGCCGACACAGCTAGTATGCAAGCGCCAGCAGACTACACAACTTCAGAAATTACCGATGAAACAAGTCAAGTCTTACCTATTGGTGCAGAATGCCAAAATGGAAAATTTAGACTACTTGGTTATTCTACCAGCTCAGTTGATTTTACAGATGCAGCAACCCAACCAATCACCCCAACTGCCCCTAACTTCTCGGGCTTAAATTCAGACAGATACGTTATTGTCTGGAATGAAACTTGCCCAATTATTATTCCTATTACAACTGATCTCTGCTTTGCAGAAAATATTGTGGCTCCAGTAGGATACACTCTACAATTTGGAACCTCAGCCAATAATACTGTTGTTTTAGCACCAAATACAATGTTTGTTGGAAAAGGTGGTAATGATAAAGTTAGCGGCGGTGCTGGTAACTACATTATCTGTACAGGAAGTGGCGCCGACACCATTACACTGGGAGATGGAAACTCGGTCATCCATGCAGGCAGTGGCAACAATACAATTACTCTAGGAAATGGAACAGGCACAGTTATTACCACTACTGGTAATGACAAAATTACTGTCGGCAATGGAACCCACACAATTTTTGCTGGTGATGGAAACAACACCATCATAACTGGAAATGGGGACCAGTTTATCACTACCAAAAATGGAAAAGATCTAATTACAACAGGAACTGGAAATGACACCATAATTGCCGGAAATGGTAATAACACTGTTAGCACAGGCGATGGCGATGATTCCATAACTGCAGGTAGTGGTAATGACACTATTAATGGTGGGCCTGGAACTGACACTTGCAGCGCTGGAAGTGGCACCAACTCCGTTATCAACTGTCCATAGCCAATACTTTTTAAACAACTAATAAATGCAGCACTATTTAGTGCTGCATTTTGTTTTGTAAAAAATTAGATTTTAACTTTTTTTATCAACCAACTTACTAATTTCTTGATTTAGAATTTGAAGTCCTTGTTTTTCAACCACCGAAAATGGAATAACTGCATGTGGGTGAACTGCCACTTCAATGGCCTCTATGCTTTTTGTAAGCTCATTTTTTTTAAGCTTATCAATCTTATTTGCCACTACCACAAAATCTTTTTCTAAATCTTCCAGGCGTAAAACCATTTGCCTGTCTAAATCTGTGAGCCCAACTTTTGCGTCGACAATAAGCACGATCTTTTGTCTTGTATCAAGGTCAGGATAAGTTAAATACCACTCAATAAGTTGCTGAATAGAGTCACGGGCATCAAATGAGCCTTGAGCATAACCATATCCCGGTAAGTCAACAAGATAAAAACTTTTATTTGCTAAATAAAAATTAATTTGTTTTGTGTGGCCAGCTGTAGCACTTGAACGCGCCAACTCTTTTTTATTGGCCACCAAATTTATTAGGCTAGACTTACCAACATTTGAACGACCAATAAAAACCACATGATTAAAAAGATCTTGTGGGATATCATCACCAAGAGTTACACCAGTTACAAACTCTATAGTTTTTATAGTCATAAAAATAGTATACAAGAACAAGACCAATCAGGATAGCACGGAAATAAGTCTTAGTTATATACTATAAAACTCAATTTTGTCGCGGAGCGGGTTGTAAAACGCCAAAAATGTTACCTTCTGGATCTTTTCTGTAAGCCAAGAAGCCAACCCCCGGCACATCCATTTTATGGGTGGCCACAGTACCACCAGCAGTTTCTATCTTAGCTAAGATGTCATCAATGTTTTCTACACTAATAGTGCAAACAAAAGCATTGACTGGCGCGCCAGACACGGGTAGCTCGCCTTCACGTGGATTCATCCCCCCGTTAATACCGGTGTACTTACTTCCTGGTTCATCTTTGCCAGTTATAATTAGCCGATAATTTCCCATCTGTTCTCCCATGTCTTGGAACTCCCAGCCAAAAACGTCTTGATAAAATTTTTGAAGTTTGTCCTGATCTTTAGCATGGATTTCAAAATGCACAATTCTATTCATATAGCTATTCTCCTAAATTAAAGGTACTTATATCTTACTCCTTCTCTGTTAAATCGACCACCCGAACAGACTCTGAGTTCGCTATATAACCATATTAGGAGTAGACTTAAGTTATATTCATTAATAAATAGAAAGCCTTAATTAAATGGACTCATATACGTCCCCAACTACTAAACCGCGGTACACAAATTGTTTGGTATATCTTAGGACTACTCGAAGCGCTACTAGCATTTCGATTTATCCTAAAACTACTTGGTGCCAATCCCGCAGCTGGTTTTAGCAGTTTTGTTTACAATGTTAGTTACCCGTTTGCTGCCCCTTTCTTAAACGTCTTTGGAATCACCAAAGTTGAAGGAAGCATTTTTGAATGGACAACTCTCTTAGCCATGCTTGTCTACGCACTCATTGCTTGGGGAATTGTAAAATTGTTCTTTATGAGCAAGTCTGTTTCTACGCCAGAAGCAGCAGCTAAATTGGACAATCAAGATCAATAATTTTATTTATAACTAAAAACAAAAATTTATGGGAATAATTATTTGGATAATCTTTGGTGGCTTAGCTGGTTGGATCGCCTCTATGATAATGAAGACAGATGCACAACAAGGTATTGTGCTTAATGTTGTCGTAGGGATTATCGGAGCTGTGCTCGGTGGCTGGCTAATGAGTTTTTTCGGACAAGGTGGAGTAAGTGGTTTTAATCTCTACAGTTTTCTTGTCGCAATCCTCGGCGCAGTAGTCTTAATCTGGGCAGTCAAAGCACTGAAGCGTTAAGTAACTTGTTAAAAATTCCCCGATAAATATCGGGGAATTTTTTTATTAAACAAGGTTTCTTGGAATATTTTTATACTCTGTTGCTGCTTCTATAAGCTTCTTTAGACCCTCGTCCATATCATCTGTAACTTCAAAGCTTTCTGGTGGCAAACCATAATCTCTAATGTTGTCCTTATTGGGCTCCATATCAGCAGGGATTATATACATATTTCCGCTCCCTTCATCCCAGGTACTTAATGCTAATTTCATCCCCTGCTCTTCCATCTTAGCAATTATTTCATCTATAGGAGTTGCCCACCCCTGACTTTCTTCATCAGCAATTTTTATTTTTTCATACGAAGAAGGCTTAAGACCGGGAAATTTAAGAACTTCGTTGCGTTCACTTAATTCTTTACCGCACTCAACAAGAGCTCCAAACTTTTGCTGTTTTTCAAATTTTTCCGCCTCTTCTCGCAAGTGTTCTGGTAAATGTTCGTTCATATGTTATACGTACCATTAATATTTAAAGTCAAATTTTATTACCCACGCCAGATTTTTATGACACACATGGGAACAGGACAAATATAGAGAATTTTATTTGCCCTATCATAATAGAACCCGACCCAACAATCATACCACAGAAAATTAAATTTTATTCTTATTTTAGGCATTCTCCAAGTCTGCATCAATTATTTCCAGCTACCTATAATCGCGCCAGTGGCAAGTAAAGTTACTAAGCTGTTACCAGTGGTTAACCAGAATAGACTCATTTTTCCACCCCAAAGGGCGTCCCCGAATTTTGTCGGTACCACAAAGCCAAGCCAAACTAGGAAACCGACTAATATTCCTCCTTGAAGAGTGAGTTTGTCTAAGCCTCCAATGAACCAGGCTAAAATATAAAACATGACTAAGCTTGCTATAAACTGGCCAAAGTAACTCATTCCCATTTTCTTTTTTTCGGCTGCTTGTCTTTCTGGGCTCCACTGGTCCATTCCTACAGCTTTCATATATTGCTTACCAAATAAAGGACCAAACCATGTGCCACCAATAACCATAGAAGCAACGGCTGACACCAACACTGCCCAATAATTTACTTCCATAAATTTTCTCCTTATTTTAATATTTTAATTTGCTTAAATCTATATTGAACCATTTTTTTAATCAAACTAAGTAAAATTAGTTTACCAATAGGAAATTTAATTGTGCCTTTTACAGTTTTAGTCAATGAAGTTTAATGTCTAATTTATTTTATCAGTGTGATCATTTATATTAGTCTTGAGGGCATCAAAATTTTGCTCAGAAGCTTCTGTGGTGATAACCCCAGAGTTAGGACTGAAGCGTAACACAAATGATTTGATTTTTGTCTCGCCACGCGGAATTCCTTGAACCACATATTCTTGAGGGTTATTGGGTACTTGATATTCACATTGAATTCTGTCATAAAGCTCTCCCCCAATATTTGCAGGCGGTTGTAAATCATAAAACCTACCATCCTCAATATGAGGAGTTTTAAATTCTTTTTCATTATTTTTATCTCCACGGTTTTGCGGAAATCTTATTACTTCGCCCATTTATAGTATTATTCTTTATTTAATCAAACTAATATTGTTAATCATATCTATGGTATAACAAACCAGAATCAACAAAAAAATGCTACAGTGTAACCTGCATTAATTATATACTAACAAAAAACACTAGCAAGCACTAGCGTTTTGAAGTAGCTCTTTAATGTCAAAAAAATTCATACATATAGAATCCGAGAATAGCCAAAGAGCCTAGAATTATTGCTATCTCTAAAGTCCATAAAGCTTTTTTGGTTTGCTCGGGAGTAACATTTTTAGCTAAACGAAATACTAAGAAAAATAGAATAAAAACGATTAACGATGCCCAACTTTTTGTTACCCAATGATGCCCAGTAAAGTCTGCTAACCAAGTTTTGAACTTCGGGGCCAGTTCTGCGCCAATAGTTAATAAAGTCACTACAATTATGGTAATGGTAGCGGAATATGCGGAAGCGAAAATTGATGTTAATTTATTCATAAATTTTTATGCCCACCTTGCCGCAGCAGAAATTATAAAACCCATAAGACCCAAAGACAAACCAATGCCAGCAAGGCTTGTTACTATTATAATAAATATTTTTCGCAACCCAAGCGATTCTAATTCACCACTATCTAATTTCGCTAAAAAATAGAGAGTTACAGCTAACGGAATTGCGAAAAGAAAAATATGTTCTTTGGCTTCCATAGCAATAGCGTGCGCCCAAGGGCTACTGCCAGCTTTGATAATTGGTTTTACCAAAGTGCCGTAGAATTTTACATAGTAATACCCGCCTATAACCCAAGTCAGTGCAAAACTAATAATTCCAATTATAGCTACAGTTACTCTGCGCTTAGTAGATCCTGAATTGGCCACGACTTCACCTAAAAGCCATAAAAAGGCATCAATCCCAAGGATAGCAAAGCCTAAGTGAAGGCCAATTAAAACAGGTTTCAAAGTTAAAATACCAATTAAGTCCATATAAATAAGCATATCACATTTTAAATTAAACGCTAATTTTTTTACTTACATTCAAAAGGTATTAGACCAGGCTATTGACTTTTAGTCAAAAATATCATACTATATTTAGTCATCAATACCTACTGCGGGTAACTGAGCAAGTCTCTTTGGTGACAACAACGTATCACGTACCACAGCGATCGGAGGATCACATGAACGTACGCAGCGGAATGTCTGTCTGGGTGGAGACCGAAATCACCATCACGCACTCCAAGCCAGAGCTTGGATTCGCGTTTGGGAAAGCCATGATCGACGGCGAACTGTCGTCGGTCTACGTCAGTTCGCGGTGTCACAGCGTCTACGACGCTAACGGATACTGGGAAATTTCCGGTGAAATCGTCACTCCAGAAAGAGGAGATGAGATCTTCGCCAAAGTCAACACGAAGGTCAGCAACGGCAAGAAGCCCTACGCCGCCTTCTGGCAATTGGTACCCCGCGACTCGGAGCCAGAAGATCTGGACGATTACACAGACCTCGAAAGCGATTATCGCTGCCTTTACTGCGGGCGCGGGTCGATCAGCTGCTCCTGCTGGTAGATTACGCTCTTCCCGCAAAACGGACGACCTCACAGGTCGTCCGTTTTCCATTTTATATAAATATTTAAAGTCTAATAAAAGAGTAGGGCGCACGCCTTGGCCGATTGGCCAAGACGTGCGCTCACAATGAACACTGCTACTGAAGCGTGTCCGATCCTGCACTCAGCATGCCATAGCCCAGAAGCTTGATGCTGAACTCCGAGTCGTCAGCACTTTCAAATTTCTGAACCAGCACTGCGACATGCACCAAAGCCTCTTCTACTATAGCAAAGAGTGCTGGTGTTCTGTCTTCCTTCACCTCACTGCAGTTGGGGCAGACGACATCTTCGTCGGCGCCAAGCATGTAGTCTGTGCCATCTAGGGAAACCCTGATTGCGACAGCATCATCATTGATGATCGTATTGCAATTTAAGCATCCCCACTGTATCGGAGTGACGACACAAAAGTGAATACTGCGAGATTCCACACCGTCAGTTACAGATTGTTTGGACATTGCTTTCCTCCCCGAAGTTTTTGTCTTTGTACTCGACCAAAGACTTTATAGTCTATCAAAAACTGCCAAAAAAGTCTAGCCAACTAATAATCTTACAAATCTACAATTTTTTATATTTTTTAAAAATACTTCAACCTATTGTTGAAGTATTTTTTTAAAATAAAAATCTATGCTTGTCACTTTTTTGTACTCGTAAGCCCCGGGGATTTTGCAGCAAGTTGTAAAACTTTTTTTAAAACAGCTAAATTAATATCCTCAATTTTTTTAAAGCGAATACAACTTTTGCCAACGCTAACCTTGCCCAATTCTTTTTTATGCTTCTCGGCGATGTATTGCCCCTTATCCAACGCACAAACGTAGAGACTTATATAATTCTTTTGGTTAGCAAGAGCAATCACCGGCCACTGGAGAAGTTCTTTTTTATTATTCTTATAAGAAAAAGAGCCATAACCCAACATGTTATAGGCAAAGTGAGCTTTTAATTTAGGTACGGTTTTTTGAATAAACTCATGCAAAAAAAGTACAAGCTCTTTACGCTCTTTGGGAACCTGAGCTAAGTAGGTTGCTACACTATTGGCTTTTATAGTTTTAAACATGTTCATAATCTTTGTATTAACGGTGTGGGCATCCAACCCAGCAACATGGCCTTCTCATACCACTTTTAAGCTTAGAGAGGGCTTTGTCAATGCGAATGCCTCGGGTTTCAGCCTTTTTGCCTGAAGTCACCCAGCAAATCCACTCATTCTTTGCTAAAGGAGTAATGTCTTCCCATAATTTTTTGGCCTTTGGCACAGATGTAATGGCCTTTTTTAAATCCTCGGGGATCTTATGTACCGTACCACTAGAAATTTGTTTAATCATAATTCTATTATAACAAAAACTGAGCCGAAGTTAGGTTAACAAGCGCTCAAGCCAATCATTTTGGTACCAGTCTACTATTTTCTTTTGGGTTTTAATCAAGGCGTTTTCGCTCCATCTTCCTGCCTGAACACCGCTGATAGTCCAAAGCAACTCACTTATCAAGTAGAGCCTTACTCTATCTAATAAATCTTTTTGAGCAAATAATGCTGGGTAATACTTTTTTAGCATTTTTATTTCGCCTACTAACTGAACTCCTTTATATTTTAACTCCAAACCCCCAGATAGATAGTCTGCCGGGTCATATGCAAAATCAATTAGTTTTCTAAGCTCAAAATCCTTAGCGGCAAAATAAGCCCAATCAAAATCAATAACGGTTGTGATTTTATCATCCTTGCACAAAATATTCTCGAAGTGCAAGTCGTTATGAGTTTGTACTGCCGTATTTTTTTCGTTTAATCGCTCAATATTCTTATGATAAAAATTTTCCAAAAGTTCGACTGAATTTACATATTCCAAAGCTAGAGTAGTTTTATTGACGCTAGAAAAATCTGTTTCTGTAATAATTGCATCTTTGAAATTTTCAAAAGAACCAAAATACTTATCGCTTTTTATGGAGTGAAAAATCTTTAATTGTTCAGCTATCTGCTCAATGTAGTTTTCTTTTTGACGTGCACTGAGTTGCAACCAATTAGAAATTAAATGTTGGCCTTCGACTTTTTCCATCAATAAGTAATTTTTTCCGTCAATCTCACCATAGTCAAGAATTTTGGGAACTTTTGCTCCTTTTTTAATCAGGGCTTCAACTTTTTCTGGTTGCCCTAGAAGCACGCCTTTGGCATATTTAGGATCACCTTCAATTTTTACGACATAGCTGTCGTTGATATTAAAAACTTTATTAACCTCCCCGCTGTCAAACTGCTGAATTTTTGAACTATTAATGCTGTTCTTTTTGACAACTTGGCTGATGATTTCAGAGTAGTTTATATTCATGGATAGATTATAACAAAAAACACCAGTATTGACTGGTGTTTTTTGTTGGCTCGGGAGCTGGCATGACCGCTACGCTATACACAACCTAACCGACACAAAAGAAAAAGCACCTCTGAAGAAGAGATGCATTTTCTTTTGGCTCGGGAGCTGGGATTCGAACCCAGGACCGATCGGTTAACAGCCGATAG
>CAZTXY010000021.1:0-10681 GCA_964617815.1 uncultured Candidatus Saccharibacteria bacterium
CGCATAGTGGTCTAGTGCACACGCTTGGAAAGCGTGCAGGGTGTCAAAGCTCTCGGGAGTTCGAATCCCCCCGCCTCCGCCACAAGATTATGTTTTATACATATATCATACAATCTACTGTAAGTACAAAATATTACATTGGGTCAACAGCTGATCTTACTGATAGGATGTCACGTCACAATGGCAACAGAGAAAGTGCTACAAAAAATAGAGGGCCGTGGATAATTGTTTATACTGAAAAATTTGAAACTCGAGGACAGGCTCTACAACGAGAAAAACAAATTAAATCATACAAAGGTGGCAACGCTTTTAAAAAACTGTTGCGCTAGATGTTCCTCCGCCAATAGTAAATATAATTAATACCGACTCGATAAACATCGAGTCGGTATTAATTATATTTACAAAAAAAATGATAATTTTTATTGAACAGTTTTTACTTCAAGTAAATTAACTCTTTTTCCTAAGGGGTTACCTGTAACAATTACAACAACATCTCCTTTTTCTACCATACCTCGAGTTTTTGCCGCGACAATAGTTTTTTCCAAAACTTCTAAAACTTTATTGGCTTGTGGTAATAATATTGGAATAACGCCCCACAGCATTTGCATCTGTCGTACAACTGTTGGATTTGCACTAAACATAATTATTGGCACCTCTGGTCTTGGATGAGAAAGAAAACGTGCCGTATGACCAGTTTCTGTTGCAGAAATAACTGCAGTTGCTCCAATATTTTCTGCTAAGTAAGCTACACTGTCAGCAAAGACTGCAATTCTACTTTCATGTAAATCACCCTGAAAACGATGTAGAGAAACTGTGTAAGGCGAGTTTTCTGTGTCAATAATGATTCTATTCATTTCACTTACAGCCTCTAAAGGATACTTCCCATAAGCGCTTTCACCAGAAAGCATCACACAATCTGCTTTATCGATAACAGCACCTGCGACATCGCTGACCTCCGCCCTAGTTGGCTTTGGGTTTCGAATCATTGAGTCAAGCATTTGCGTTGCGACTATAACTGGTTTGGCAGCCGCTTGGCATTTCCTAATCATCATTTTTTGCAAGGCAGGAACTTGGCTGTCTGGCACTTCAACTCCCAAATCTCCTCGAGCCACCATAACACAGTCTGTTACATTTAAAATTTCATCAAAATTTTCTATTGCCTCTGGCAACTCAATCTTAACCACAACTTTTGGCGTAACAGCACCCTTTGGCAAATATTTTTTTATTAGCTCTTTAATAAATTTAACATCAGCAGCGTTTCGCACAAAAGACATTGCTACAAAATCCACGTTATTTTGTAATCCGAATTTTAGGTCGCTGATATCCTTGTCAGTTAAAATTCTCGCTTTAACTTTAGTATCTGGTAAATTCATTCCCTTGTGCGAACGAATAACCCCTGGTGTTTTAACCACGCATGTAATATTTTTACCACTAACTTTTTTCACAATCAATTCTATTGTACCGTCTTCAATTAAAACACGGTGACCAGACTTAATGTCTCTTGAGACATCAAAATCCATTGTAAAATCCTTACCAATAACAACTGTTTGCTTTGCCTTAATCGTAATTGGACTACTTAATTCGCTTACTCTGATTTTTGGCCCCTGCAAATCTTGCATTATTCCAACTGCTGTTTTGAGTTTGCTAGACGCTTTGCGAATATTTTTCATTAACATTGCATGATTGTCGTAACTACCATGAGAAAAATTTAACCTTGCAATGTTCATCCCATTTTCCACCATTGCTGTTATTGTTTTTAAATCCTCCGAAGCTGGCCCGATTGTACAAATTATTTTTGTTCGTTTCATATCTTTAAATACTACTATTATTACTCAATAAATTACAGATTATCTATCAATATTATACCATAAATTCTAACTTCTTTAGAATTTTACTAAATCTAACGAATTGAAATTTTTCCAAAGACGCCATCATAACCAGCAGCTATCTGAACTTGCCCATTTCTAACTTTCATAACGCTTTTAACAATAGGCTTGCTGAGTACTTCACTCAACTGTAACTCAGATGACTCAAATAATAGAGTCAGTTCTGGTATCTTGCTAACAGCACTTTCATATACAGATGCGACTTTCTTAGTTTGCACACCCACTCCTAAAGTTTCAGCAATAATTTCTTCTAAAGGAATAGTGTTTTTAAACGCAGGAGTCTTTGGCGGAACTATACCAACTTTTCTGTCAGCCAAAACTTCTACTCGATTCATAACTCCACGGAGCAGTTTTTTACCACAGGTCGGACACAACCCAGAAAGCTTCTTTGTAATTTTTGGCTCGCAACTAAACTTACAATCTGCATGCCCATCTAAATGATATTTTCCTTCTTCGGGAAAAAATTCTATTGTCGATAAAAATTCTTTTGGATCTTTGTTTTTGATAACTCGCATAATTTCAGAAAAAGATAATTTAGCTTCACTAATTTCAAAAACATTAGCCTCACGACCAAGTTTTCGGAGACTATGGGCGTCAGAATTTGAAATTAAACTAATTTTGTCTAACCCAGAAATTTGCCAGTTCATTTTAGGGTCACTAGAAAGGCCAGTTTCAATTGCAAAAATATATTTTGCTTGGTCACCAAAAGCTTCTTCTAGTGAATCAAAGCCAGAAAGCGAACCAAACACACCAAAATGCGGTGTCCATGCATGAGCAGGAATTATTTCTATTTTTTCATCTACACTTTTACAAATTTTAACTAACTCGTCGCATGGCACCCCCATAATTGGACGACCATCGGACTTTAAATTTACTCCACGCTTTTCTAAAGCGAAATTTAGTTTAGTTACTGCTTCAAAGTTCGGAGCAAAAAGTAAATTATGCACTCGTCGGACTTTGTCACCTTTTTTATAAATAGATGCCACTTCTGCCGTGAGCATGAATAGTGTTGGATTATCGGCATCTTTCAATCGATACAATCCAGGTTTTGTCTCAACTAAAGCATCTTGAATTTCAGCCAACCAGCGGGAGTGAGTAAAGTCACCTGTTCCCAAAACTTGGATTCCTTTTTTTTGCGCCCAAAGTCCTAAATTTTGTGGATTTAGATCTTTACTGCAAGCTCGCGCGTATTTTGAATGGATATGGAGATCTGCAATAATTTTCATAATACTCTCAGTTTCTTCAACTCACTTTTTAACTGATTTGCTGATCGAAAATGGATTGTGGAAAGTTTGCAAAGCTTAGCTGCTTTTATCCACCTCAATTCATCATCAATAAAAATGAGATTCTTTAAAGGAATTCCTAACTTTTTAGAAGTTAAATTAAATATAGCTTTATCTGGCTTACGCAATCCGACTTCACATGATAATAAAGTAACATTAAAATATTTATATAATTTTCTTTTTCTGTTTATTTTAGCGTGGGCATTTTGAGTGTTCGATACTACAGCTAAAGAATAACCAAGTCTTTTTAACTTTTTTATCACGGCCATAGTATCAACTTTAATAGCAGCGTTACGAGAATATTTATATAGCCACAGTTCTAATAAAATTTGATTGCTTGGATAAACAATTTTAAGTTTTTTACAAACGTTGTGCCAAAATTGCAATGCAGTAATCTTTCCTAATTCTAAGTTGGGCTCCTCAGTATCAACCACTTTTTTTAATTTTGGCATTCCTACTTTTAGAACTTCACTTGCGTGTTCCAAAAAAGGCTGGCCAATATTTCCAGTCAGTACACCTCCAACATCAAAAATAAATCCTTTTATTTCAGGTTTTTTATTGTTTTTCATACTTGGTAAATATAGAATTCATGCTTGCTGGGTGCAATGATTGTTTTTATTGGCTCCCACTCTGCAATGTAAAAGTCTCGAGTAATAATGCGAGTGCCAGGCTTACAGTCTTCTTTGGCTTTTCGAGCCACGTGTGCCATTAGTGGCGGATACAAATAGCAATAAATAACGGTAGCTTCAGTCCATGGTCTTTTCCAAAAATTTCCATAAATTAACTTTGCTTTGGACTTCAAATATCTTTTCTTTAAAACTGCCCAAAGATGAGTCCATAAAGTTGACTCAAAACCCACAATATTAGCTTTTGAATATTTTTCAAACAAAAAAACTACCTTACCATTTCCACTGCCCAACTCATAGATAACATCATTATTATTTAGATTTAAATACTCAACCAATGGCTTGATATCAGCCTTAGTTGTTGGCACAAAAGGAACCCGCGTTATCGCAAACCCTAAAAAGGCACTTGCGATTATAAATAATAATACCAGTGAAAATATTAGAAACCCAAATAAAAAAATCGTAAGTACCATACTTACCATTGTAGCAAAAATTATACTTTTAAACGAGAAAAGACCGAGAGGAAAAGGTCAAAGCGAGAAGTGGAAAGGAATGGTTGGGGTTGTGGGTGAGCTTTGAGATTTTGAGAATCTCGGTCTTTGGGGTTTGTCTGGGTTACCAGACAGTTTGGCCTTTGGGGCCAAACAGTTGAAATCCTCCAATTTCTTCTGTACTTAAATCATATACCCACCCTATATTCATGTCAAGAAAAACTAAAATATTTTCTGCCTTACTTAAAACATTTTTTAGTTTCAAATAAGCACTCTAATACACTAGTGTATTAGAGTGCTTAAAATCACCTAGATTTTAAAATATTATTCCACAGTAACAGATTTTGCTAAATTCCGAGGTTGATCAATGCTATAACCTCGCTCTAACGCAACGTAATAAGCCAATAATTGAAGCGGGATACTACTTACAATTGGTGTTAAAATTTCATGCACTGGTGGCACAACAATTCCGTATTCTGCAATATCAAGCAAAGAACTACCAGGATTAACAACAGCCAAGAGCGGACTTTCTCGAGCTTTTAGCTCAACAGCATTTGATACTGTTTTTTCGTAAATACTATCCTTTGGTGCAATTACAACAGTAGGTGTAAAACGGTCAACCAATGCAAGCGGTCCATGTTTCATTTCGCCGGCGCCATAACCTAAAGCAGGCACATAGGCTAACTCCGTAAGTTTTAACGCTCCTTCTAGAGCAACTGGCATACTATATTTTCTACCAATAAATAAAAATCTTTGGTAGGATGAAAACCTTGTTGCCACCTCTTTGATTATTGCTTGTTGCGCAATAACATCTGCAATCACAGCTGGAAGACGTGTCATGCCTGCTAAAATTTTACGAACTGTATTTGACTGTAAACAACGCTGTAACTGACCAATATGAATAAGAATTAAAATTAATAACGCGACCTGTGAAGTAAAAGCTTTAGTAGAAGCCACACTCACTTCGCTTCCCGCGTGCACATAGACTCCTGCGTCAACTTCACGGGCAATAGACGAGCCCACTACATTTACCAAACCCAGCACTGGCACCTGTGCTTGCTTTGCCAAAAGTACCGCACCTAAAGTGTCTGCAGTTTCTCCTGACTGAGATACTGCAATTACAACATCTCCTTGCTTAAATACAGGGTTTCGATAACGAAATTCAGAAGCCACTTCGGCCCTACTTGGAATTTTAAGCAAATCTTCACAAACAATACTAGCCAGTAATCCTGCATGATAAGCCGTGCCACAGCCAACAAAAATCAATCGCTTTGCATGTCGCAATACAGACTCCACTTCAGTCAAACCTCCAAGAACAACTCTACCGTGGACACTATCAATGCGACCACGAAGAGAGTCCGCCAAACTTTGAGGCTGTAAACTAATTTCCTTAAGTAAATAATGTTCAAAACCACCTTTGCTTGAAGTTGTAATTCCATCTTCAATTGCAACTGCAGTTCGAAGCTTTTTTTCATTTGCTAAATTATATATCTGATACGAATCAGCTAAGATTACAGCAAATTCACCGTTCTCTAAATAAGTAATGTGAGTAGCAGAACCTGCAACTGCTAACTGGTCTGAGGCTGCAAAATATCCACTAGAGCCTTGCGCTATGAGCAAAGGGCTAAATTGCCGCGCGGCCACTAACATGCCTGGGTTATCGCTATGAGCAATCACTAAGCCATATGTCCCCACTAAACGCAATAACGCGTGCCGAACAGCTTCCTCAAAACTCAAACCATTTTTCATAAAACTTTCAATCAAGTGTGCAATAACCTCAGTGTCAGTCTCAGAGGAAAAAATATGTCCAGTATTTACTAACTCTATTTTTAGCTGTTCATAATTTTCAATAATCCCGTTGTGAACTAGCCAAATTTTCCCACTACAATCAGTGTGCGGATGTGCGTTAGCTTCAGTAACTTTGCCATGCGTGGCCCAACGGCTATGCCCAATCCCCACTTGGGCCATTGGAGCTAATGTCCCAATCTTATTCTCCAAATTAGTCAAAACGCCCACTGCCTTACAACTCCAGACCTTTTGACCCCTTGGTAATAAGGCTACCCCACTGGAATCATAGCCACGATACTCCATAGCCTTGAGCCCATTTATAATTTTTGGCAAAGCTTCTTCTTTGCCAATATAGCCAATAATTCCACACATGTTATTTAAAATAATTATTAACTCTAACTTTTAACCGACTGTAATAAGCTTCATTTTTAAAGCCTTCTATAATTTGAAAACTTTTTAAACCAAGACTTTGAGCAATCTTGCAAACCTCTGATGAGTCGTCGAAAACAGCAATTAATTTCCCCAATTTTATTTTAAATTTAGCCAATTCATGTCTTTTACCAACTTTAGTTGTTACAGTAATGGAGTTAAAAAGTTTTTCGAGTTGACTTTGTCTAAGTTTCTTGAGCTGATGTGCTTTGTCCCCATAAGTTAACAAGTGTAATTCGTATTTGTTTTGCAAACTCCGCAGAAACTTTTCAACACCTAAAAAATTATATTGCTTTGGTTTAGTAAAAATTAATTCTGCTTTTAACTGAAATTGCTTATGTGTTTTTATCTCCCTTTTAAACAACATTTTTGAAAACCTTTTAACACTGAAGGGTTTAGTCTTAGTCACTGCAATATACGCCTGATTTGCATTCTTTAAACTCACCCCAAAATCTTTGGCTAATAAAAACAGGTTCTGTTTATATTTACTACTGTCAATTAAAGTATTATCAAAATCAACAATTAGAGCGAAGGGCTTATTCATAGAGCATTTTTTTAAAGTATTTTTCAATTTTCTTTTCATCATGACGCAACGGTGCGCGTTTTATTAAATCATGACTATTTTGAACTCGCATAGTTGGGGAAATTAAATTCGCAAATGAGATTTCCATTGTCGATATTAAAACTTTCAACTCATCGCTACGTGGCGCAATGACACTAAAATCTTTTTTTAATTGTTTTATAAAAACTTGCGGAATGCTTTTGTTAAAAACTAAAGCGTCAAACGGTTTATTGCCTAAATATTTAGTAAACCACTTTAAATAATCGACTACTTTATATTTATTATCATGGCCATTGTGCGCTAAAAGATTCACAAACCATAATTTTTTTGCATGGCTTTTTTGCCACACTTTTTTCATTTCTTCCACGCATAAACTTGGCAAAATGCTAGCAAAAAAGTTTCCCGGGGCAATAATAATATAATCGGCATTAGCTATGGCTTGCTTAACCACAGGATTTAACACAGCTTTTGGCTTCAAGAATAATTCAATAAATTCTGCATTATTTTTTTGTTGATACAAAGCAATAGCGTGCTCCCCATGCAATATTTTATTATTGCTAAGTCGCGCGCAGATCTCACTGTCAGTAAAAGATATCGGGGCCACATTGTTAGAAAGTCCTAGCAATTCATGGAGTTTATCCACTCCACTAGCTGGATCTGGAAAACTATCAAAAAATGCTTTTAATAGCACGTTTGCTGTTTGCACATGGTGTAGATGGCCTGGCCCGTACCGGTGGTTCAATGCGGATAATACATCTTTTTTTAACGACAAATTAGCAAGCAAGCACTGCCGAAAGTCGCCAATGGCGATACCGTGATAATCCTGACGAATTTTACCAGTTGACCCCCCATTATCGAAACTACTAACTACAGTTGTTAACTTAATTGGTAATTTTTGCAACGCTTTCGTAAAAGTCGAAGCGCCAACCCCACCGCCAATTAAAACAATTTTTTTTATAGATTTTGCCATAAATTAGAAAAAATAATTTTTTGAGTTTCAAAAATTGCCTCATTTTCAATAACTACCCCTACAGGATTTTCTGCGTCATCTAAACTGATATGGGCAACTTTGCCAGCATAAATAATTTGGTGGGTGGCTTTTAAATTAGCATTTTTAGAATTTAGCCATTTGCGCTGATCTAACCCAACTAATTCCCCGCCAAGACCAAGAGAAATTGTTTGAACTTTAATTTTTTTAGTTAACCTTTTTTTGTTAAAGTCTGGCATTGCCGCATAAACTAACTTTCGCTCTTTAGCTGTAGCGGAAGAATAAATCCAGTACTGCTTGTCTTTGGAAGTACTCACACTTATCAACACATCTTCAAAAATCTGCCTGATGCCTTTTACTCCTTCATAAAGCTTCATTACTGGTTGACCACCACCTCGATTAAATGCAGATTGTAGAGTTGGCAAGTTTTCTTCAATTTGATTTTTTACTGAATCAATTTCCTTTTTTCGATGCTCAAGTGCAGTGACAAGTTTTTCCGGTGGTTCAGCGGTAAAATATTGATGAGACTGTTTATTGAAATATGTTGCTAATCCCTGCTCCATTAACGACTTTAAAATATCATACGTTGTTCCGCGATTAACTTTTGACTTAGCCGAAATCTCACGAACCGGCGCAGAGCCAAGTTCTATAAGAGTTAAATAAACCGCGACTTCTTTGTCGTTTAAACCAAAGTTTTTTAAAAGTGTTTGGATTTGCATAGACATTTAGTGGCTAGTTACTAGGAACTAGTGATTAGTAAAATGGTGGCGGGAATTGTCGTGCCCGCCCTCACGGATCTTTTGTGGCAGAAATGAATACTGCCCAATCTGCCAAGAGCATCGCGTCAAAGAAGTCCAGGCCGAGCGAAGTGCGAGCAAAGTCATAAGTTGCTTTCCAGACCCCTGCTTCCTTAGCTTCCTTCATTCGAAAAACGAAGTCAGAAGTCGCCGACAGTCTTACGTCAGCACGAGCCAACAGCAATCTCAATGGATAGCGACTAGCGTCGCGCGAACGACTCATTGATCCTCCACCAATGTGACGGAGACAATCCCGGTAACATACTCCGAGGCATACAGCTCCGTACCCAGCATGCGCTGTGATGCCAACCTCGCATGGTTCATCGAAGGCGCTTCCACGATCACCGAATGCGTCCCGGTATCAACCAAGCGGCCACATTCATCATCATCGAAACACGCGGTGAGTTCAATCTCATACTTGGGCATAAACGCCTCCTTTTTGAAACTAAAGTCAGCATATCCTGTTAATTTAAATCTGTCAATTTTTTTTCTACAGTTTTTGTAATTATAGTATTAATGCTTTAAATAAAGGAACTATTATTAAATTTTTATCCTATAAATTTCTGCAAAATTAGAACTTATCCCCAACTCTTTAATTCCTGTGGATAGTAAGGTATGCTTAGAAAAGATCATTTATATTATTTACATGCACCATATTAAGCTGTTCCTTATTGCCTCCGTAATTATCATTGCGAGTATTTTCGCATACAACTATCAAAGCAGTCAGGAAGAACCGCTTGTAGCACGACACCAGAATCTAGAAAATAAAACTGTGCGACGCACACAGCTGGTCTATATTGCCAACATAGACACAAACAATGGCCAAACTATTATTAATGGCAACTCAGTCGAACTCCTCAAAGATGCAGAAGCTGGGGAAGCTGCTTTTGCGCTAGGGCTTTGCCCACAGGTAGAAGAATGCCCCACCTTGTTTCTATCCCCTAGAACTAATGCGACTGATTCATATGCAATTGCAAGCAATGCCACAGCCACACTTGCTCCAGTGGAAAGCTTAATGGCCAGACCAGAAGATACTGGTACGATTACTTTTACAGACTTTGAAGGACGCTTTAGAAAGCTCCTACCAGAACAACAAATCAATACACCGTTTGAACTGACGATAGAAAATGGTGTGGTGACAAATATTACCGAACGTTATTTTGCTTTCTAGATTTTAAAAAGAATACAAAAAATCCCGATATGATCGGGATTTTTTGTTAAATGGGGCAACTACCTACTTTTGCGCGAGCATAAGCCCGACTATCATCGGCACGAGCGAGTTTCACTTCTGAGTTCGGGATGGGATCAGGTGGGGCCTCACCGTAAATGTCACCCTTGTTGCCTAATTTCAGAGAAATTAGGCAACAAGGGGGCACTTACTAACTATGGCTTTAAGGTATAAACCAAGTTATTTGAAAGAGCATAAAAACTGATCATGACTACTGCCAACAGGCATGCCATTGCGACAATTTTTAAATGTTGCATAAGTAAGGATGGAAATGATTAGCTATTAACTAATCATAAGTATAACATACTTTGTGAAAATTTACAATAGTAATAGTCACAAATTGCTAGTCAATTGAAGGTCTAAATAAAACTTTCGGTTGATTAGTATTGCTCGGCTCAACACATTACTGTGCTTACACCTGCAACCTATAACTCGCAAATTAAGTTTAACTTTGTATTGCTACTCCATTAAACAAAACTCTTGAGGAAATACGCGGTAGTCTTCCGCGAACCTTTCGTTCCGATAAATCGGAACAACGAAACCTAGTTTTGTGGACAGCTTCGCGCTTATATGCTTTCAGCGCTTATCTTAACTAGACCTAGC
>CAZTXY010000022.1:0-10449 GCA_964617815.1 uncultured Candidatus Saccharibacteria bacterium
TATAAGTTAGTCACTGACCCTGCCATGCTTGGGCCGATGTTCGAACATAATATGCGTAATGCAATGTTGACACTTATGGCAGATGAAGAAAACCCTGGAACCATTGTTGACATTCCTCGAATTTTTACAGACATGGAGTTTCAAAAATATAAAGTTAGTAAAGTTAAAGATCCTGTAGTCCTCGCATTTTGGGAAAAAGAAATGGCCAAAACTAGTGACTTCCACAAGAGTGAAATGCTTGGCTACTTAATTTCTAAAGTGGGACGTTTTGTCGAAAACACAACAATGCGTAATATTGTTGGGCAAAGCAAAAGTGCTTTTAACTTTCGCGAAGTTATGGACACTAAAAAGATTTTATTGGTCAATTTAGCCAAAGGAAAAGTAGGTGAGATTAATGCAAAACTTTTAGGTTTAATTTTAGTAAGTAAAATGCAAATGGCGGCGTTGTCGCGCGCCGACATTCCAGAGGACACCAGACAAGATTTTTATTTATATGTTGACGAGTTTCAAAATTTTATCACCGATGCTTTTGCTTCAATTTTAAGCGAAGCGCGTAAGTACCGTTTAAACTTAGTTATTGCCCATCAATATTTAGCACAGCTTCAACAAGCGGCGGGAGCACAAGGGGCGGGGAGTAGTGATCTTCGCGACGCGGTTTTTGGTAACACCGGTACAATTGTATCATTTAGGATTGGTGTGGAAGACAGTGAAGTCATGGCTAAAGAGTTTGCCCCAACATTTAATGAGTTTGATTTGGTAAATGTTGACAGGTATAACGCTTTCATGAAATTAATGATTAGTGGCACAGCAAGCAAACCATTCAATGTTGCGACCTACCCACTTCTTCGCAGCCAAGGAAGTCCAGAGACAGCCGAGGCAATAAGGCAATTATCTAGGCTTAAATATGGCCGTCCAAAGGCGGAGGTTGAAAGTGAAATTTTAGAAGCTAGTCAGGTTGCAGATATGATGTCAGCTGGACAACCAGCTGTAGAAAAAGGACTTTAAGCGCTAGGCGCCTGTATTGACATTCCCAGTTAAAAATGGTATATTCATATATCGTTTTTGCTGGTTTTTATTAGCTTAGTTTGCTTTAAATAAGCTGGAAAAAGCCCACAAGGCTGATACTGTAGGAGGAAAAACAAACATGATCAGAATCAGACGCGTGTTTTTCTGCGTCGCGTTTTTGTGCGCGATGCTGACCACAAACTTCGCGGTTGCGGAAACTTTGGCCATTGAGCCTGAGCCTTCGTCAGCATCTGCCAAGCAGACGCCCGACGGTCGGATCATCATTCCGATGAAGTCTGGGGCCGGCTACTTTGACTGCTTCGCACGTGCCAAAGGCCTTCCGGCCAATGTCGCGCGGCGTCCGGTTGACTTCTTCTACGCGTTGGAGGACGCAGAGGGCCGACTGATTCCGGTCGAGGACTACCCTCATATGGCGGAATTGTACAATGTTGTGTACTTCCGGCCCGAAACGCTGCCGAACTCGCGTGCCAGCAGAGCATTGCTGCGTGAGGCAGGCAAGAGGAGTCCGCGCCAAACGGCAGACGTGCTTGCCAGCATCGGCGTGCAGATCAAGCACGACGATGTCGTGGCCACTGCACCTTCGATGCCGAAGAACGTGGTAGTGACCAAGTCTGATGCACAGGCTGAAACGCCGACGTTGACCAACGAGAATCTCGCCGAGGCGTTGGCTTTGAAGCCCGCACCGCAGGATACGATCACCAACAAGGACATCCCGAAGGTTGCTCCTCAGGTGATGGAGCCTACGCTTCCCAGCGACGGTATTCCGACACACTTCGTCGACATCGGCGGATCGTTGTTCATCGAGCTCTTCGAACGCGAGAGTTGCAGGATCGTCCTGCGCGGTGCGACCGACGAGTTTTCTGCTCAGTACTGGCCGCGTGACGGTCGCTACATCGAGTACAACAACGACTCGGATGTCATTGGTGGAGTCATTTTGACCGCAGTTGCTGACAACACTGCGATGGATGTTGCGCAGGCTCTCCGGTTTTACCCGACAAACGTGGTCGGCGATGCCCCTCATGCTGAAGTCACCGTAACTGTGAAGGTCTCTGTGCCTGCAGTTTCGGAGGATCTGAGTCGGACCTTGAAAGTGGAGCCTAGCTCCTACGGCACGATTCAGCTTCAGTGGGGCAAGACGGTTTCTGCTGTCTTCGAGCCTGGCCGGCGTTACTTGGTTTTGGCGCCAACGGATGCGGTGGAGGGTGTTTCTTGTGTGCCATACTCGGGCGCAATCAGCTATGAGTATGGGGTTGATTACAAGAGCATGCGAGTTTCGGTTCAGCGAAGTGCTGGGACGCAAACTTTGCGCGTGTACAACTACAGCAACCCCTCCCAAGCTGCTGGCTTGGAAGTCACAACAACAGAGTCTTTGGCTCGCCGCCGCAGGTAAGCGGCAAACAGTTGGTGTAGGTAACGTATCGAGATACAAGTGGCTGAGCGACAGTAATGTCGTTCTTGGAGCCTTTTGGCTTCGAGAGTGAAAGCATTCAAGGAAACTTGAGTGGGAGTAAGCGCACTTGTATTCAGAGACGCAGATCATGAATCAAAGCGGACCGAAAAAGATTTTTTCTTTTTCGGTTCTTTTGCATTCTACGCTTATTTTGCTATAGTTAAGGAGTAGTTTAACTCATGGAAACAAAAAATTTAGGAACAGAACCATCTCCATTTTCAAAAGGAGAGACTCATGAGCAGACTGAAACTGAACCAAAGGTCCAGCTTTTTGCATATGGAGAAAGTAAAATTGGAAGTTTTCCAGAGGGCTCTTCAAAACCTCACAATGAAAATGAAGATAGTTATTTAATAGACAAGCAAAAAGGACGCTTTATTGTTTGTGATGGAGTGGGTGGGCTTAGTGCTGGAGGTACAGCTTCCAGAGAGGTGGTAAAATATTTAGCGGAGCATTTACCGGAAAACCCAAGTGCTCTTAGTCTTTCTGAGTTGGTGGAAAAGATTGATGACGAATATAAAAATTCTCATCAAATGCTTAAAGATTTAATGCAAACAAGGCCTGAGCTTGGTCGGATGGCTACAACCGCATCTGTGGTTCAACTTTGGAATGGACCTAACGGCGAGCGCAAAGCAGTTTTGGGAAATATCGGTGACAGTCGGATTTATTATCTTTCAGCGGAAGGGAAGCTAGAACAATTAACTCTTGACGACGGTTCAGGACTTCTTACGGCTGAAATTAAGCATGGTCGTGACCGTGCCGTAATATATCAAGATGTTCTAAATAAAATCGACGATCCGGCAACAATTGCTGACCCTGAAATACAAGAGGTTTATGATAGGCGTAATGTTATTACTCAAGCAGTGGGAAGCCAAAGCCAAATCTACCCACACTTAGCTGTTGTTGACTTAAAACCAGGAGAACAGTTGTTGCTGATGTCAGATGGTGTTTCTGATTTGCTGTCGACTGCTCAAATGGAGTATATAATTGCACATAGTCCAGACCGCGGAAGTGCAGTAAAATATTTAGTGAGTGAGGCTCAGCGGTTAGGCAGTGACCCAAATTATTTGAGGCGAAAAGCTTATATTGATGATGCGACGGCAATTTTAGTTGGGCTTGGTACAGAAAATGAGAAATTAGCTGATGGTCAAAACGATTCTTCTGTTAATTTTCCGCTTGAGCAGTTTGCTGATTTTGAAAATGCTGAAAATGAAAATCAAGTAGCACCAGAGCAATCCGGGGTTTTGGGCATGACAGCAGAACTCCAGGATTTTTTAGACACAAATCCTGAGGTTGCTAAAAGTTTAATGCAAAAGTTAGGGATATTTGGAAAAAAAGTTCTTGGTAAATCTTGGAAATTTTTTGGTAAAGATATTACAGTTGGTGCAACTGCTGGGTTTGTAACTACTGTTGCCGCTTCAAGTTTGGTACGTGCTGGGTTTCAGAGCGCAGCAGATTTAAGTTTACCTGGAGCTGGGGCCGCAGCTGGATTTTTAGTTAGCGGAACTAGCGCAGGAGTTAGAGACTTTCGTGCTCAAGGCCAGCAATTATATAGCGCTGACAGATATGAACAAAGATTATTAAAACTTCAAGCTGCAGAAGACAGAGATGACAGTGACCCTCAAAAATTAGTAGAAGAGTATGCAGCAATACAGCATGCGCTAAATAGTAAAAAAACTTTTAAGGGAAGCGGTGAAGAGCGCGATCGGCTTTTTATGATGCTTCGAGCAGTTGATGTGCAATCAGCTTTAGCAAATGTCGAACAAAAAGAAGCCGGAACACCAGTAGAACAGCTTCGGAATTTTCTATTAGCGCGAGAGGATGCAGACAAGCAAGAGTTATTAAAGGATAAAAGCCTTGTTAAAATTTTAAAGACATTAGAAAAAGAGTATGTTGGCAAGCGTGATTGGAAGCGTTTAGTTAAGGCCACTGTTCGTGGAGGAGCAATTGGGGCTGCCGGTGGATACTTAGCAGGCGAGTTAGTTGAATATTTTTTTGGTCACGGAGCAAGTGTCCCACAGAGCTCTGAGGTGGCTAATGTTTCTGCGCCAATTGAAGCTCCAGCAACACCACCAATAGCTGGTCCTGAAATTATTACTCCTACGTCTGTTGCTGAAGTTTTGCCAACAAGTCAGGTGCTCGACGGCCACCATACTTTATGGGATGTGACAAAAGACTATCTTCATAATAGTTTGCATGTTGACAATCCAACTAATGAGCAAATTAATGAAGGAGTTAAATTGTTAGCTGGTGAAAATAGTGTTCAGATTATTGGACATGAACCGTTAGAGGGAGCTTTATATACAGACAGAAATTTACCTTATGATTTTGTGGTGAATCATTTGGATAAATTGCGAGAATTAGTACCGAATGCAGAAATTCCAATTCCAGCTGAGGTTTTACCAGTTCCTCCTGCTGAGATAATACCGCCCGCAGTTTCTGTAGGGGACTTTCCGTCTTTTCCTGCAAACGCAAAAATTCTTGCTGATAGCGCACCAACTGTGACTCAAAAAATCTTGGCAGTTGTTGGTGCAGGTTTAGTTGGGTCAGGGCTCTATGCTGGCGGTCAGTTTATTAATCGGCGTTTTAAAGCGGCAAAGCAGTCAAAAGAGATTCAAAGACAAACAGAGACTCGAAGCATGGAGAAATTGGCGAATATTTTGGAAGGGCAGAGAATGCAGGATAAACTTTCTGGTGTGACCGTTGAAATTGGGGATAAATATTTTATGGATCCTAGTGGTAAGCGAATTGTAATAAATAAGGCATTGCTAAATAGTGATCAATTCTCAGATTTAATTTATAGTCGTTTAGCAATTGCAGAGCGTTTGCGGAAGCGAGAGGAAAAATTATCAAAGTCTGAAGGTCTGCCAACACTCCCAGAGGTTAATGATTTTATTGCTGATGCACAAATTCGTGGCATTACTAATTCTAAAGCCCAATTAGCTTGGGAAAAACTCTGGATGAAAGATGTAAGGCGCAATGACTTTGACATCGCAATGCGCAATGGTCAACTAAGCGGGACTGAGCGAAAGCGAATCGAAGAAGTTTTGCAAACAGTTACAGATTTTACAAATATACACCAAGTCAGTTCAGCATTTGTAAAAATTATAAACACACTTCGCATAACAGCCTTTAACAGTAAAACTCATTCCGCAATTAAATTTTTGGAAGACGACATTAAACGGCTAAATCCCCAAGCGTTTATTGAAGCACAAAAAAAATTCCGAGAAATTACCGGAGAGTCAGAACAAATTACAAAAAGTAAAAGTGGTAGGAGCAGAAATAAATAATATATGTTTGATGAAATAAAAAAATACCAAGATGATTTACTCGCTGAACTAACTGCTCAGAGTTTTTCTGAAGCCGAAAAAGCTGAAATGATTGGGTTGCTGACAGATCGTTTTGAAAAAGTTATTGTTTATACGTTGCTTAGGGCAATGTCAGATGAGCAAAAAAAAAGTTTTGAGAGTTTGCTGGAAACGAAACATGGGAGAGAAGAGGCAGTGGTAAAACTAGCCTCGGAAATTCCAGATTTATATATTTTACTTAGCGATGCGCTTACTCATGAGTTTGAGGTTATAAAAAAGGCGATGAAATAATAGTATAGTTTTTGTAAAAGCCCCTTAAATAAGGGGCTTTTAAGTTATTTAGGGCTATTTTTTAACCTTGACAAAAACCTAAAAATCTGCTATAGTAATAAATCGATAAATTAGCGTTTGTTTTGCGGGAATAGCGCCTAATCCTTGCACAATCTGGCTCTGTTTCGGCAAAATGCCGTTCGTTCAATCTTGAACGCGACCATGTTCTTTGACAATCAGGTTGAAATTTTTGGAAAAGGAGGTGCTATGGCCGAAAAGAAAAAAGAGCCACAGCACAGCCTCGGCTTAGCAGTGCAGTCGTTGGAAAGCGGCAAGCTGAGGGTTGAAGTTAGCTTGTTTAAGGGCCTTGAGCCCAAGGCAGGCGAGAGGGTTGAGCTTTGGGTGGGAACTCAAGAGTTTCCGCGGGGCGACAAGATCGGATCCTTTGCGCTCGAGGCAGATGGTCGAAAGCGCGAGGATGTTCCTCGCCCGGACAAAGCTCACACACACATCTCCGTGGTTTGGGGACCCCTGACGGTTTCCAAACCAATTCCGGATGCGCTGAAGGCAAAAACGGGGAACCGTAAGAGTTGCCTGAAGCGCGTCGTCGACAGCACGCCGGGATTACTGTTTCTGATATTCACTGCAGACGCGGTGTTGTCAGCAACAGTTCCGGTCAGGTTTCGCTACTGTGGCGAGACCTCTTGGGTCGAGGCAAACACCTTTGACGTTTCACTCGGACCTGTGTCCGAGCGCATCGTCGAGGTGACTGTTCCTCGGTCGATAGATCACATCGTCGTCACCTCAGAGGTGACTGACGAACAGCGGGCCATCAACTTCTGGTGGCCGGAGGTGTGGGGATGAAAATGTGGGGCATCGAGTTTGGCGACCTGATTGCATTCGGCGCCAATTTGCTTATTACCCTCGGCCTGTTCAAGAAAGGCGAGGATAATAAGCTTGAGGTCAACGAGGATGCAATTCGTCGGATTGCTCCTCATTTTATGGGCATAGGCCAGAATGACGAGGCGCTCTTTGCCCCGGCATGGGGGCTTTTGTCTGAAGTTGACCAGAGAGGACTTCGGGTCCTGCTTCGTAAGCCGAATTTGGCCGATCCTCTCGATCGAGATCGAACATTGTCACGCAAACAGCGTGCAGTGTTTATTCTGACGGTGGCAACGATGCCATCGATTGAACATCAGGTTGATGTTCTTCACGGCTTGGCCATTCTTTCGCCGCACCAGTTCGTGCAGGCGGTGGAAGGAATGCGGCTCGCGCCCGAGAAGTCGGAATTGGTTCACCAAATTCGGCAGTGGCTTATCACCACCACATTCACAGCCCCTGATGGGACAGTCCATCATTACATGACGCCAGAAGGCGAAGTGCAATGGGATTCTATCGGGTCTCGTTTTTCTGAGCTGTCGGCTCGCGCCAATGCGCAGCTCAACCTTTGGGGCAACTCGCTTCAGACTCGAGCGGCAGCGCACACGGCTCGCGCCGATGCGCTTCGCATTCCTGCAGTCTCTGCGGCCGTTTCAATGGTTGAAGCGGCGCGCGCACGCGTCATTGAGGACCGGCAACGGCCTCGGTGGCAGAAATTCTTCGGATTCTAAGAGGAGAAAGTTGTGTTTAATTTCGTGAATCAAATCGCGGCGTACATTGCGGCGCTCACCAATCGTGGTGTCGTCGCTGGCGGCATCCTCGCCGAGGATGCCTTCATCGCTCTCAGACGGACGCTGGTGCGTCTGGTCTGGGCATCGGTCAGTGTCATCGCAGTGGCGCTGGTCGTTTCGGGTGTGACCCATACCAAATGGGTAATGCCGATCGCTGCAGGAGTGTTTGTCTGTTTGATCATCGCGATCATGCAGAGTGCAAACGCACTTCGAGCAGCTGGATTGTTGGTCGCTGCTGATGCGGCGATTGACATCACCAATGCCGCGACGCCGATCACGTTGACCGGCATCGGCAACTTGGCCACGCTCAGCGTTCCGTTCGAGCGGGTCAAAGAGTTGGTTATGCTCCAGCTGATGGGGCGGTTCCTGTTCGCAGTCTTGATGTTGGAGCTCGTGCTCTGCGCGGTCTTCAGCTTTATCGGGATCTGGCACCAGCCGTCGTTGGTCGGTGCGCTGATTCTCGTGAGCGTGGTCTTCGCGCTCATCCACAGTCCATGGGGGCAGACCTCGGGATTCGCGTCGTTCGGCAAGCTTGCCGCGGCGACGATTGGAGTCCTTCTGCTCTACATGGCCGCTGTTGACATCACTACACAGTGGGATGTCGGCTACGCTGCTACCAGCGCGTGGAAGTGGTGGCATCATCTCCTCGCGATGGTATTCGTCATATTCATTGCGAAGCTGATGATGAAGAAGAGCGATTGGCAACCGTGGGTGAGCATTGTGCTCGCTCTGGTCGCCATCTTCTTCTTGGTCCAGACCATCACCGGTTTGGGCAAGGTCTTGGAGATGCCGACGACTTCGGCCGACGGCAATTCAAAGCCGGAAGCGCCGAAGATTCCCACGACGCCATCGAGTGTCGTGGCGAGTGGAGAAGCGGTGTGGGACGTCGAGGTGGCGTCCAATCGGCCGTGGTACAACACGACCATCAAGGTCGTCGTCGGTGACAAGGTCTCGGTCGTTCCTGACTATGACCGAGAAGTGTACTGGGATCCGCAGCTTCCAGCGGTGGGACCTGAGGGGACCTTCGTGGCCAAGGGTCGCGTTGGAAAACCGGAGGAGTTTCCCATTCCGCAGGCAGGCTGCGGATCTCTCGTAGCCAGAGTTGGCGGGGTCTGTTACCCCGTCGGCACTGAGTACGAGTTCACAGCCCAAAAGGAGGGCACAATCGAATTGCAGGTGAACGACCGAACATGGTCGCTGCGCGATAACTCGGGAAATTATCGCGCGCACATCACCGTGCGAAAATGAGTCTGGCCGCAGTTGGTCACGACACTTCTTGAAAGGCGCGTTCCCGAGACGCGCCCTTCTTTTTTTATTCCAAAAAATATTGCTATACTTAGAATATGATTTGTATTGTATTACCTACCTTTAATGAAGCACAAACTATCGTAGTTTTACTAGAAAAAATTTTTGAAGTTTCTAAAGAACAAACTATTGTCATTGTCGTCGATGATGGTTCAACAGATGGGACCATAGAACAACTAAAAAAAAGTAAATCCGCCCTGCCTCTTACTATAATTTCACGAACAGGATCTAAAGGTTTAGGACATTCTTTAAAAGAAGGTTTAGCTCATGCATTACATATTGGTGCTGAGTTAATTATAACTATGGATGCTGATTTATCCCATAATCCTCTCGTTATCCCTAATATGGTGGCTGTATCACGGTTGGGTGCTGGGGTGGTGGTTGGTTCTCGTTATATGTATGGCGGATCAGCATTATCAATGGTTGGACATAGAAAACTTTTGAGCTGGTATGGGAATAAATTGACTCAGAAGCTACTTAAATTGCCAGTAACTGATACTACTAGTGGATTTCGTTGCTATCATGCTGACAGTTTGCGCTTGATTGATTTAAACGATATAAAAAGTGGTCATTATAATTTTGAAGTTGAAATTCTTTATATGCTCAATCGAGTCAAAGTTTCTATTGTTGATACCCCTATTATTTTTGGTGCTCGTGGTGGAGGCAAGTCAAAGTTTCGATTAAGACAAATTTTTTATTCCTGCGTAACCTTGATCCGTTTAATTTTTGCGCGTCATGTTTAAACAGTTTGGACTGTATATAATTATAATAATTTCTTTGGCCGTTAGTTTAGTAGTTTTGCTTAGTCATCCATTTGGGCCAATTGATGATGGGCAATTTTATATTACTCTTGCCGATTTAATTGGAAGTCAAGGGTGGATCCAAAATTTGCCTTGGATTTATTTTTCAAATTTTCGGGATGCAAGTCCTGGTTTGCATTTTTTATATCCAGTGATGCTAATACCATTTACTTTGCTTTTGCCAAAGTTTTACGCAGCTGTAGTTGCTGCAGCTGTTTTTTTTACTGTCATGAATGCAGTATTTTATCGGTTGTTAGTTAGTCAAAAAGTTAATGCACCTATTTTTTGGACGGTTATTTTATTAATATCTTCCGAGCATTTTTTATATCGAACACTTTTCACGCGTCCGATTAGCCTTTCGATTATTGTATTATTACTGACTATAAATTTTTTGCAAAAAAAACAACATATTGCATTACTAGCACTTAGTTTTTTTTATGTGTGGTCTTACAATGCGTATATTTTATTGCCATTTTTAGTCGGTACTTACTTTATTGTTGATTATTTTTTTGAACGAGTGCTTAATTATCGCCCACTTGTTTACTCTCTCGTCGGGACATGCTTAGGGCTTTTGATTAATCCATTTTTTCCAAAAAACATTCAGTTTTTACATTTTTTGACTA
>CAZTXY010000023.1:0-3980 GCA_964617815.1 uncultured Candidatus Saccharibacteria bacterium
TTCTACGTTCGTTCGCTACGGCAACGGTGGTTACCGGATAGATTTTACGAAACCTCCTGTGCCGGCAGCTGAAGCAAAAAAAGAAAATTAGGACGGTTTTGTGTAAATGAATTCAGAGCCCTTCGTGAAAACGAGAGGGCTTTTTTGTTTTTAGTTATCCACTATTGTTGCAAATTTTTTATTACTGTATACTAAACACAGATGTTCCTTCACTCGTCAGTATAAAATTAAATAAGGTTTTTATTATCGGCATCTGTGCCGTCATCGCGGTCATCCGCATTGTCTCTACTACTTCGGTAGTTAGGCTTACAAAAAGAAAGGACGCTTCTTACAAAACTTGTTCTTTCAACAACTTGCTCAACAACGCAAAACAGCTCTTCTCTATAGACCCTCTTTTTATTTTAGGGTCACAAACTTTTTAAGGTCACCTGCTCGGGTGGCCTTTCTTTTTGTTTACCCCGCGTAGCTTTAGCGAAGTGGGGTCTGTATAATATCTCCATGCGTATCGTATCCTGGAACACCAACGGCCTGCGAGCTACACATAAACAAGGCTATTTTGATCCTTTGTTTACAAAGCTTAAACCAGACATTTTATGCTTGCAGGAGGTGAAAGCTACCCCGGACCAGCTTCCAGAAGAGGTAGTGAATGTAATGGGTTATTACTCATTTTTTTCTTATCCAAAAGTGAAAAAAGGCTACAGTGGTGTGGCTATTTATTCGAAAGAAAAGCCTATTTCAGTTTCCTATGACTTCCCTGTTTCCATTCTCAAGAAATACAATATGGATGGTGACGGCTATGGTGATCCGGCTCATGAAGGCAGACTCTTGGTGGCTGAATTTAAAAAGTTTTATGTTGTCACTGTCTATACACCCAACTCCAAGCGCGACCTCTCTCGTATTCCACTTCGACACAAACTTTGGGATCCAGCATTCCTCGAGCTTTGTAAGGGGTTAGAGAAAAAAAAGCCAGTTATTTTTTGTGGAGATCTGAATGTCGCACACCAGACGATAGACCTAGCTCGACCAAAAGAAAGTGAAGGTCACCACGGTTTTACCAAAGAAGAGCGTGGTGGGGTTGATAAAATAATCAAAGCAGGATTTGTAGATACATTTCGGCACTTATATCCAACAAAGGCGGGCGTCTACACATATTGGGATCAGCTTACCCGAGCGCGTGACAGAAACGTCGGTTGGCGCATAGATTATTTTTTCATTTCAAAAAAGCTTCTCCCCAAACTTTCAAAAGCCGATATACTCTCAGACTATTACGGTAGCGACCACTGCCCTATTTCTATCGATCTTGATCTAAGCTAGTTTTGTGCTAATATCGAAACAAATCTAACTGTTATGAAAAAATTGTATATTCTGGAAGTAATTTATTTTGGAGTTATTAGCATTATCGCTTCCTTAGCCCCACGTCTCCTCTCTCCTTTTGTGTCAACAAAGAAAGCCTTGGACTATGTAACTATTTGTAGCTGGATCATTTGTGTAGTCTCCGGCTGTGTAGCCTTATGGTTTGGAGTTAAGGGAGCAAGAAAGTATTTTGCTGAAAAGCAAAGGCAAAAGCGCCTCCTTACTGGTGCCGGAGCATAAATTTTTTGACCTCACGTAACAGTAACGGCCACCCTCCCCTTTTCGGAATATTTCAGGGGAGGTTTTTTATTTTTAAATAAAGCGGTACAATTATAAAAACTGTTAGCTATGGAAAATAATAGTAATGGTAGATATGACCAAAATTACATATCACCTACACTCTCTAAACTATTTCTCCATTTTGAAAAACAACCAAAAATAAAAAACTTAAAATCATATATCAAACTACTTAACCTTTTTGTTAGTGTTCATATTGATTATGCACGCCTTACTCTTTATGAATTAGAGGAAAAATCCACACTCGATACTAAGTTGGAGCTTTCTAAATTAGAAGAGGAACTTTCTAGGGCTCTTTCCTTGGTCAATGATGTTGTTCAAGAGTGTAGAAGCCAATATGCACTAACTTTCAGGCAAGAAAGGATGTTAAATTATGCTCAAAATAAAATGGAATTTCTTTGGGGCAGTATTGATAGACTGTATTGGGATATAAAAAGTAGGTTTCTATATTATTATCCTGATTGTTTGTCTGAAGAAGTCCCTTATAAAAAGGATTATTCAGAAATAATGGCCATACCGATTTCCTTAAACTAAACTGCCCTAACCGGCGGTTTTTTATTTTTTCTCACTTTCCCAAAGTTTCTTGAATACCACACGCAGGTTTTCAGCCATAACGGAATCGTGAATTTCAATTAAATAATGAGGGCGCTGACGGGTCATAATCATTAAAATGTAATCGCCTATTATTACGTGCGTAGTCGTAAATTCTTCTCCCTTAATATATCGGACACCTTCGCGATCCCCGTACTCTTTTTTAAGTTTTATCTCAGCTGGTTTTTTATTTGTCACTATTTTTAACTTGGTTAGTGAAGGGTATTTACTAAAGAAATATTTAGGCCATTCAGGGTAATTCTCAATAAGACTGGCATCTTGAAATCCCCACCATGTTTTATCATTTTTTTCGCCACTTTTAAGCCACTTACCTGACTCGTTTAATAGGAAATCTTTCAAACGAATTTCGTCGATATATCTGATCTGCGGTATAGAAAATGATTTTGAAGATGGGAGTGAATTAATTTCTTCAATAATTTTTAAAACTTTTTCCTTTTTCTGTGCTAATCTCTTTTTATCGTCTTCTAACAAAGACAGCAATTCTTCAGCTGAGGCAGGTGAGAATGTGTGAGTAATACTGCTCCCAATGTCTTCTATTATTAACTTCTTCTTGACCAATTCCCTCAACACCGTGTACACAGTCTCCCTTTTTATATTAGTAAACCTTGTAATTTGAGCAGCTGTCACTTTTTTATGTTGGGCAATACATGAAAATACTGTTGACTCGTTTTCTGTAAGGCCTATTTGTTTTAGAAGTTCCGTTAACATACGTATATTATAGCATGTTGTTTTAGTCCCTACAACAGATTTTTATATATAATTATCAAGCTAGAATAGTAATCTACTCAAATATAGTTTGACTAAAATATAACAAAGAGTACAGTTTAATCAAAAGAAAATATATGAAAATACAAAATGTTCTTGCGGTTCAATTACCTGCACCATGTCCTTTGAATTGTTTATTTTGCAGAACCCCAGACCACAATGTTGGTGATCCAAATTCTGTTTATAATGCTGTAACCGAATTGCTAAACAATAAGGCTTATGATGAGCTATACCTCACAAGTAACGGCGAAACCGGACTGTCCCCAATCTTTACTAAGACTATTGACCTTGCAAAGACAAAAGGTGTCCCTGTTTCTGTGCTTTGTGCAACAGAGCGTTCTGTTGTCTCTGGCCTTAAACGGGTGGAAGTAAGTTATAACGAATTTACTAAAATAGTAGCCAGACGAGCAATAGAAAAAGCAAAAGAATTGGGGATACCAGTCGTTGTTTCGGTTGTAGATGATGGTAAAGCAAATGTTGATTGCCAGAATGTGCAACTCGAACTTTCAGTTGACGGCGTTTTAATCAGAGCCCAACAAGCCGAAGGTTCATCAAGAGAAACACGTGGAAAAAGTAAGGTTCTTAGATCAAAAGATGACATAGGAGTTTTCCCTGTAATTGCCTACCGTGAACTTTCAGAGTTTGGAGATTCTGTTGACTGTATCAATCAATTTGGACAAAAAGTAAAGTATTTAGGTGCAGCCTAAAAACAAAACCCTCTTTAATTTGAGGGTTTTTATTTTTTAACCCCACCACTACGCTTCGCTTCGCGACGCACGGCATGTTTGGCATGAACCTTGGTACGCGCTCTTCATTAAGCCCTAAGACCTTTTAGATATTCTTCAGCGTGTAGAATTTCAATTTGATCAGATATTTTACGCCCATGTCTTAAGTCACGGACAATCTGGACGCCTTTTATGTTATTGTTTTTAACAAAATACTCTAGCGAAGAA
>CAZTXY010000024.1:0-3451 GCA_964617815.1 uncultured Candidatus Saccharibacteria bacterium
CCTGGGTCACCTTTAGCTCCTTTAATCCAACCGCTATTCATTAGCTGTTCGAGGTTAAATAAAATTAAACGGTCAATGTAACTCTCCGTTATTTCTGTAACTGGTTGTTGAGCGCTGTGCACTACCACAGTAGTTCCTAAAACCTGACCTTGAGGGTTACTATCTGTTCCATTTGTGACAGCAACAACTCCACCAACTTTTCCTTCCTCTGCAATGTATGAAATGTAAGAGTCACTATCTTGTCCAAAAAATGGTGCTAGCAAGTTTGGTTGAGCAAGAACCACGGATGCAAACAAACCTACAACTGCAATTGCGGAGGCAGTTGCTACTGCAAATTTATTTTGCGATTTTGGATTTTGGAAACTAGAAAATAGTTTCTTAACATCTGCGCTACTACTGATACCTGCATTACTACTTGCTGCAACGACATTTTCATCTTGATTAAAGTCAAAGTTAGATGCAAATTTATTTTTTAAGTTTGTTCGTGTGTCATCCCGAAGCTTGTCGAGGGATCCCTCCGCTTTGGTCGGGATGACAGCATCATCAGATGTTTCCATCTGCGCAACTTTACTTTGCAAACTTTCAACACTGTTTCGTAAATGCAAATCTTGCATTCGTTGTTTTACAAAACTAACATGGTTTACGCTTGGCGGATTTGTAATTGGTGACTCTGTTAGTCCAGCAAAAAAGTTAGCTGCGTTGAAGTCAAAATTATCTGCGCTTAACTCTTCAAATTTTTGAGGGTGACTTTGTTCTTGTGCAATGTCATCTCGAGCGAAGTCGAGAGATCCCTCTGCTTTGGTCGGGATGACAGAAGCAGAATCTAATTCACCATTTCGTCCCTCAACCACATGCACTGCAACAGAATGTACTGAAGGTAAAACCTTTGTAGCTGAAGCCTCGCCAGCTAACCCAGCTTGAAGTTCCGCAATTGCATTTTGAGTGGTTGTCCAGTTTCTTCCAATTTTCTGCCCACGCAACTTTCCGCTACGACAAAGCTGACCCAAATAATCCTGATGATATCCGGTCAGTTGACTTGCCTCGTTAAGCGATAAAATTTTATCTTGATTTTCTGTCATTTACATTAAAAATTTTTTATTTCTTTGATCCGAGATTTTATTTAAACTTCCAATGTCTATTAGTGATTTATAATCTCGGATAACCGATTTATACCTTACTTAATTATAACAAAATTATTAAGGTATTTAAGAAATTTCTTAATATTTTTAGATTATTTTACAATAAAAGCTAATATAAGTTTGTTGGATAAAAATAGGACTGTTTCATTCTTAAAAACCTAGCTTAATATCTAGTTATTAAAACAATTAGGTTATAGATATCTATTCTTAAACAAGAATAAAATCTGTTATGAAACGCTATTAGAATTTATAATTGATACGGGTTGGTTTTTAAAGTATCTACGTTTTAAATTAAACTTTACTATCTAGTTTACATCCTCTGAGAACTTAGGACTAAGCACTAAGGACAGTCTTCTAGCTGACATAACTATTCTTTTCTAACAATCTCGGATACCCAAGTACTTATCCACTTTTTAACATTGACGAACAGCACTTTAAAAAAGTATACTTAAATTACTAAATTAATTGAGGAGCACATATGCCAAGAACACTATCAAAATTTTCTAAAGATCTTTTAGCCTTTGTGGCATCAAGCGAAGCAAAAACGTTGCACGAAGTATACTCTGCCTATAAACAAGACAAAAAACAGAAAGACATCTATAACAACCTCTACCGGCTTGTTAAGCAAGAATTGCTCTCTGAGCACGATAAAAAGTTTGTTTTGGCCCCCCTTGGAGCTGAGCTTATCCACAAATTAAATCCACAAAAAGACGGAGTTTGGAAGATTATTATTTTTGACATTCCAGAGTCTCAGCGCTATGTTCGCAATTTTCTACGCGCTAAACTGACAGCACTCGGTTTTAAAAAGTGGCAAAACAGTATTTGGGTCTCCCCTTTCGTGCTCGACCCAGAACTTGAAAAAGAATTACTTGACTTAGCAAAAAAGTTTTTTGTCCGTCTTATTAAGACAAACGACATTAATGAAACTTCTGATTTAGAAAAATTATTTGAGTAATGTATCGACACTAATGTACTAATTATACGAATTACAAAAAGTGCTTCCAAGTGGAAGCGCTTTTAATTTCCAGTTTCCAATTAATCTTAAAGCTGTGTTTGTGTCATTCCGACCAAAGCGGAGGAATCCCTCACTCCCAATCTAAACTTAAATCTTTCCATCTTGGATTTATAGTGGATATTAAAAATTCTTTTTTTGATCTCCTCCATTTCTTAATTTGTTTCTCTCTAGCAATGGCAGAATATATTTCTGATGTCTCCTCAAAATAGACTAGCTTTTTGCATTTATACTTTTTTGTAAATCCTTCTACCAACCCATGTTTGTGTTTAAATACTCTTTGCTCCAAATTACTTGTCACACCAACATATAGGGCTCCAGAGACACTACACATGATATACACAAAATATGATTTCATTTGAAAATAAATTAAATAGATCCCTCCGCTTCGGTCGGGATGACACAGATAAATTTTAGCCTCGTAGACTTTATGTCGATACCATAGCAGAGTCGAGATAAAGAAATTCTAAAGATTTTACTCCCCTGCTGAGCGTGCTATAATAAAGAAAACCATTAAATAATAATCTAATGAACAAGAAAATTGCAATTGGGATTGCAGTGGTTATTCTTCTCGCAGGAGGAGCATACTATTTCCAATCTCAAAATAAGACTAAGGTTTCAGATGACGGACAAATGAGTAGTGAAAAAAATGGCGCGGGTAATAGCATTGCCGAATCTATTCGCGACATGATGAACCGTGGCGCAGTGTTAGAGTGCACCTATGAAGCTAACGGAGAAAAAACAACTGCTTACATTAAAGGTAAAAGTGTTCGCTCAACAAGTGCTATTGGCAATGACCCAAAAGCTCCAAACAATTTCCTTTATGTAGACAGTAAAATTTATTTCTGGAATGATACCACAAAAGAAGGAATGTTTATGACAGCTCCAGAACAAAAAGCAGACAGTCAACCAAAAACAAACGAAACGCAATTTGATAAAGATATTAATACAGATATTGTAGGACAGCTTGAACAATACAAAAATTCATGCAAACCTAGCTCTGTAAGCGATTCCTTATTTACAGTGCCAAGTAACGTAAAGTTCCAAGACTTTAGTGAATTAATGAAACAAATTCCTCAAGTCCCAAGTATCCCAACTAATTAGAATTTTTCTTAAAATAATAAAAGAGGCACCCTTTTTTCAAAGGATGCTTCTTTTATTTATGCTAACTAACTATATTTTGCGGCTTCCCGTCTGCAAACAACAAAATATTTTCTACCGTTGTATCAAGAATTCTATAGATCGCCTCTCTGGTTTGAAAAGCTGTATGTGGAGTGATTAATACATTATCCATCCCCAT
>CAZTXY010000025.1:0-3337 GCA_964617815.1 uncultured Candidatus Saccharibacteria bacterium
GGGTGTCGTATACCGGTAGTACGCCTGCTTTGGGAGCAGGTAGACAGGGTTCAATTCCCTGCACCCCGACCAAAAAAATCCCGCCTAATAGCGGGATTTTTTGTTTTAGTACATAAATTGGCCAGGTATACGAAGAGGAACAAGCGAGGTTTGCATGTATTGCAAATCAAAACTATTAGCATTAACGACCGCGCTAAAACTAAATCCCCAAGAATTAAAGCTCTCAAGAGTGGGAAAACCCGATAGGCCACCTGGAATAACCAACTGAATGGTTTGGCCATTTTTTATCAGCATGCCCGGTAAATGAGCTTGAGCTGAACTTGCTAATGGTTGTTCTGTGGCTGTTAAAAAGGAAATATCTCCGTACAAAACATTTTCAAGCAAGTATCCAAGCTCTGTAAGCACACTCATGGATACAATTCCAACTTTTTTACCTTGTGAAATGACATAACAAGTGCCTTTGTCTGGAAGTCTATCTGAACAAATAACTCGTCCTTCTTGGGGTCGCACAAATGGACCAATCGCTAAAGTTAGGTCTTTATCGTTGGCGTTTATAACAGTCTCAAAACTATTAAACCCATAAGACAGAAAAGAGGCGGCAGAAGTGTAAGGTCTACGCATTAAACTATTTGCAGGACCATTTGTAATAACATAGACCGTACCTGCCTGATCTTTAATGTTTGTGCCTACTGGATGAAAACCAATTTCCGGTTGAGGCACTGGTGGTTTGACTACATCTGGAAGAAAATATGCCGGCGAACCAAAAGCTCCCCCGCCTCCCCCACTGGCTACTGGAGCAGTGTCGTTGTCTGTAATATTTACTGTTACACTACTTGGAACAAGCGCATTATAATCAGCGTTGTCTCCAGTTACTGTGTGTGTAATGGTTCCAGTATGAGCACCTTCAACAGTAGCGTCATCTACTGCGGTTACTGTAAAAACCTGAGATAAGACAACAGGACAAACCCCACAGCCATCAATATGACTAAAAGTTACACTACTGGGACTAATAGTGACTTGAGCATTTGGCGTTGGAGTAAGCGTAACTGTTTCTCCACTTGGCGCATCTGGGGTAATAGTTGCTTCATAAGTTGCTGCTGCTCCACCTTCTGTAGCAGAAATGCTTGTAGGTACTATAGTAATATCCCCTGCGAATACTTCATTATCAACAATTGTTAAAGTATGTGTTGTATTTGTGCCCAAAAAGATAATATCTGAGGAAATAAGGTCAATAATCAAAGTTTCGTTAGACTCATCTGTCTCATCATCTGTAATTTCAATATCAAGATTAAAAGTTAGCTCGCCTGAAAGAATAGTATGTGGCCCAGCATCTGCAAAAGCATAATCCCCAGCAACAAAACGGCTTCCAGCAGAAGCGGTACTGTCTTCATCTACTGACACATCAAAAGCTAAATCGATATCTGAGGCGATATCTTGGCTAACCACAATGCTTACAGTTCCGTCATCTTCATCGGCTGAGCTTGTTGTTGTAGAAAAACTGATTTTTGGAAATCTGAATTGGGCAAAATTGGCATGGGTATCACTTCCATTAACCCTATTAAAATCTCCACCAACTGACACGGTGGCATCTGAAATGTCCAGAGCATAGACTGTATCAATAAATCCAATTGTTAAGACTGGATCCCATACTGACACAGCACCTGTTGAGCTATTTACTAAGCCAACCCATTTATGGGCATCAACACCTATACTATCAAAAGCACCACCTAAAAAGATATTACCTTCATCAGATATGGCTAAATCATAAACTGTCCCATCTGGATCTGGGTTCCATGAAGCATCAAGCGTACCATCGGTCGTATTAACCCGTGCTGCAAAATCAATAAAATCTGCGCCAACTTGATTAAAGGCTCCACCTAAATAAAGTTTACTATTGTAATATTCAATTGCGTTAACAACATTGTCTAAGTTAGGATTCCAAGTTTGTACCGCACCAACATCTGAACCGTTCGCAAGATTAAAGTTTGCGCCGAAATTACGCGTAGCAGATGTTGCTTGGCCATCATTTGCTAGCTGAAAAAGACCAACTGCATACAATTTTGAGTCTTGGATAAGCATGTCATAAACGGATCCATTCATTTTTGGATTCCAAGAAGCATCCAAGGCACCAGTAGTCGAGTCGACAGCTGCCAAATTATACCTCTCCACACCCCCAACTGTTGAAAAAACTCCCCCTAAATAAATTTTAGTACCATTTCCAATAACCTTGTAAATACCAGCATCAGAATCGGGATTCCAAGCCAAAGCCGTACCTGTGTTAGATCCATTAGCAATCTCAAAAGCAGCAGCATTACCACGAGCAGTCACTCCATTAACTGCGAGAAAGTTACCACCTACATAAATTGCAGTATCTGTAGCATAAATTGAGCTAACAACCCGTGCAATTTCTAGGGTTGGGATGTTAGGGTTCCATGACGTATCTAAAGTGCCGTCTAAATTTAATGCCGCGATGCTATTTCTCGCTTCGCCACCAACTTCGGTAAAGTCACCGCCGATATAAATTTTTGTAGCTGTCACCTCAATAGCGTAAACTGTTCCGTTGACTCCCACAGTTGTTGCTAAAGGGTCATTTGGAGAGGCCAAAACTGGAGATTGAATAAATCTAAAAGACGCCAGCGTAATTAACGTAATTAAAATTAACTGTAGTATTTTTGATTTCATGAAAACCTTTTTTCACCCTTATTATACTGAAAATTTGATTTTTATAACTCACTTGAATTAAAAAGACCTTTAAAAAATAATCTTATTCAGCTGGGGTTGCTGGTGGGGTTTCTTTGCGGAGTTTAATCGCGTCTTTAAAAGCTTCGCCGGCTTTGAATTTTGGAGTATTTAGTTCTGGGATTTCAATTTTTTGAGATGGATTTCGAGGATTAACACCAATGCGAGCATGTCTATGTGAGACACTAAATTGCCCAAACCCTGAAATATTAACTTTATCACCTGCTCTGAGTGTTTCGTATACTAAATTAATTAAGGTATTTAGCATGCGTTCAGACTCGCTTCCGGTTACCGAAAGCTTAGCGGCAAGTTGTTCAATTAAATCGGACTTATTCATAACAATAATAAATACAGATTACTTGTATAAAGACAGTATAGCATATTTAGCCGAATGCTTCTAGCATCCGGCAGTTTCTAGTTCTTAGTCCTCAGTGCTTAGTTCTTAACAACAAAGCCCCTTCGATGGACATCGGAGGGGCTTACTACTTGATACCTAATACTTTCTTACCTTACGGCGCCACTTCTCTCCGTGTTGGCACCTTAGTTCCATTGCCAGAGACAAAGAATGGAGTAGCTACTGTTCTGGTAGGATTGTTTG
>CAZTXY010000026.1:0-2934 GCA_964617815.1 uncultured Candidatus Saccharibacteria bacterium
GATTATTGTTTTAGTTTCTAATATTCTGACTAGTTCGAGCCAGCAATCTGGATTACTCGCAGACTCAGACCAAGGCCGAAAATTGGCCTTTCGAATAATGGGGGAAGTTAGAAATGGTAGTACGTCTAACACTGGGGCATATACTTTGGCTACGGCAGATGCTCAGCAGTTAATTTTCTATTCGAATGTTGACGGCGGTGTAGATATTGAACGCATTCGTTATTATTTGAGTGGAGGCTCGCTGTACAGAGGAGTTGTTAAGCCAACAGGTAGTCCTCTCACTTATAATTTAGGGTCAGAAACTTCTAGTGTGGTGCAAAAAAATGTCGCCAATGGCGCTATTCCTTTATTTTATTATTATGATGACACTTACGACGGTACCAGTGATATATTTCTAGCCCAGCCGGTAAATGTTACGGATGTGCGGATGATAAAGTTAAATCTACGAGTTTTCAATAAAGCAGGAAAGACTAACACAAATTATTATACCGTGACTGCTAGTGGCACTGTTCGAGGCTTAAAAACAAATTTGGGAAATTAATTGTTTAGTACTAAGTACTTAGTACTGAGTACTTAGAGAAGGTATTAATGAAATATTTACTTTCAAAAATTGCAAAACATGATCAACAAGGTTCAATTCTGGTTTTTGAAATTGTGGTAATTTTTATATTTTCTTTGGTTATGCTAGCTATTCTGGGTAATGCGGTTTATCAATTTCGAGTACTTCGCTCTAGTACTTACAAAGAACAATCTTTTCATATTGCTGAGGCAGGGATTAATTATTATCAGTGGCGTTTAGCTCATTTTCCTACCGACTTCCAAGATGGTACTGGTGGAGCTGGTCCATACGTTCATGACTATGTCGATGTAGATACCCAAACTGTTATTGGAAGGTATAGTTTAGCAGTGACGCCACCGCTTGTTGGTTCTACTGTTGTGACTATTGCCTCGACGGGTTGGACTTTAGCGAATCCTAATATAACTCGAACTGTGACTACACGTTATGGTATTCCATCTTTGGCTAAGTATGCTTTTTTGACTCATAGTGACGCTTGGATTGGAAATACTGAAAGTGTAAATGGGCAAATGCATAGCAACGGAGGGATTCGTTTTGATGGAAGCGGTAATGCTCCAATCACTTCAGCTAAAACTACATATACTTGTACGCCAACATTTGGTTGCAGTCCGAGTAGTACAAAAAATGGAATTTGGGGCGCGGCTTCACTGCCAACTCAGAATTTTTGGGACTTTCCTGTTCCAAATGTAGATTTTTCCACAATGACTAGCGATCTCGCGACAATTAAAAGCAATGCTCAAAGTAGTGGTTTGTATTTAGCACCTTCGAATGCTCAGGGTTATTCATTAGTTTTTAATGCAAACAGCACAGTGACTGTTTATAAGGTCACAAGTTTGCGTTCACATCAAACAGGTTGGGATGTAAATGGAGTGGCTCACAATGAAGATCTTGACTACAACGCTCGAGCTCTTCAATTCACGCAAGCTCTACCAAGTAATGGATTAATTTATATCGAAGATAGGACATGGGTTGAAGGTGTTGTTTCGGGCCGAGTGTTAGTTGCAGCAGCTCGGTTGCCTTATAATCCTTCCACAGCGCCAAGTATTATAGTGCCAAATAATTTAACTTACACTGTCAAAGACGGGAGCGTTGTCTTAGGTTTGATAGCCCAAAAAGATTTTTTAATTAGTTATTACGCGCCAAATATTTTGGAGATTAACGCTGCGATTATTGCTCAGAATGGAAGTAGTCAAAGATTTTACTATCCAAGCAATGTTAAAACTACTCTGACAGTCTACGGTTCAGTCGGAAGTTATGGGGTTTGGACGTGGAGCTGGGTTAATGGAAGCGGTACAATTATTTCTGGATATCAAAATACAAATACTACTTATGACAGTAACCTTCTCTACGGTCCACCGCCGAGTTTTCCTCTAACTAATGATGGGTATCAGCAAATAACTTGGGGTAGTAATTAATGAATCCTAGTACTGAGTACTGAGTACTTGGTACTTAGTTTGAGATCTAATATGATAATAAAAAAAATTATTTTAGCAATAGCTGTATCTATTTTCTTTATCTCTTTACCTGCGCAGGCTGTGAAGTTGGCGCCTGGAATTGGGGAAGACGCAGGGCCTCTTCAGCCTATTCCAGAAGGCGTTGAGCCAAACATAAAAAGCAATATACAGGATAATTCTCAGCCCCAAGAGTCGGAAACTCTGGAGCAAAATTCTGGGCAATCAAGCTCAATCAAAACAGACGAGCAAGCAGGGTCTAGTAGTATAATTGCAAATTCTCCCGCAGTTTCAAGCAATAATTCTGGGCTCTGGATTGTTGTATTGGTTGTCCTTGCAGTCTTGCTTGTTTTCGGGCTTCTGTGGTACAGAAAGATGCAAAGTAAAAAACTCTAAATACAATGGTTACAAAAAACTTTGAAAGTTTGGCGCGAACACCGCTGAGGAAACAGGCTTTGTTAATTGGGGAGGCTGTTTATGAGGCCATTAATACTAAGGCTGTAATTGATCGCACCATAAAATATAATGAAAAAACAGAATTGCTTAAAGTCGCCGGCCGTTCGTTTGATTTAAAAAAGTATAAACGGGTCTTATGCATTGGTTTTGGGAAAGTGGCATTGGAAGCTGTGACGGAACTTCAAGCAAAACTCAAGCAGAAAATTGTTTGCGGTTTTGTGATTGACCTTAAAGAAGGAAGCCTGGGAAATATTGTCTGCCGGGTTGGAACGCATCCATACCCAAGTATGGTAAACGTTGAGGCAACTAAAGAATTGCTTGGCATGCTTTCCGGAAGCAGCGTAGATGATTTAATTTTATTTGTGGTCAGTGGTGGGGGGAGTAGTTTATTATGTAGTCCTCACGAAATGTCTTGCGAAGTTCAAGTCTCAATTATCGCCAGCCTAACAG
>CAZTXY010000027.1:0-1955 GCA_964617815.1 uncultured Candidatus Saccharibacteria bacterium
TTTTTTCTGTGACGGAATTTTCGTTTTTCATTGACTTTATAGCCGAAAGCATTTCGCTTTTACCTTCGTAACCTAAAAGTATTGTCGCTTTTCTTTTATTAAAGCGAGCCGTTTCATCCTCTAGTTTTTTTATTGCATTTTGCAAGTTAGTATCATGAATAACAGAATCCCACTCTCCGACTACCTTAAAATTGATTTTATTATCATATAATTTTTTTAAAAATTCTGGTTTTTCCAGCTCATTTCGAATTAAGGCTAGCAAAAACTTAACCTCTAACTTTGTTCGCTTTGTTAAATTCTCTAACGATAAACCCCAGCTCGTAACTTGCAAAACTCCTTCAGCAAAAAATGTTTCAGAGACTTCCCAGAAATTACTGAGACCCTTTTCATGTCCTTGCCAGGGTTTTAACCCGCGAGACTTAGCCCAGCGCCGGTTTCCGTCTGGAATTATCGCAACGTGTTTTGGTACCATAAACTTAAAGGTTTAACTTATTTTGCAACCGTTCTATTTGCAATAAACGCATTGGCATAGAATACTGTGTACTCAATTCATCTGCCATTATTTTTGCTTTTGCAAACTCTTCTTTTGCCTGTTTTTGAGTACCAGCTAAAAAATAACAATGAGCTAGTCTCATTGAGATCCCAGAGTTAATAATTAACTTGTGAAATGGTCTGAGAGTTTTGTCATTGTCAACCAACTCCCCTGCTTTTTCTATTTTTAATTGGCCAGAGGCAACATCTCCAGCTAGGCTTTCCGCATATCCCCACTTGTTGAGATACTCTGCGTATTCTGCTTTTTTCTCTGGATCAACAAACTGAATGGCTAAAGCAAAGTAATCAACAGCTTTTTCCGGTTGATTTTTATGTAAATAATAATCACCTGTGCGAAGCAACATAACCGCTTTACTCTGACCAGAAATCCCATGTTCTTCTACTAATTGCAGACCTGTTTGAACATCTCCATACATTAAGTCATTGTAAAGCTGATTTTCTGTTTTTTCAAAAAGATGAAAGTAAATTAGTAGCTTTTGCGCTAAAGCATTCACAAGTTGCTCAAGATTTTTTTCTTGAGCCGACAAAATGACTACATCTTCTGCAAAGAGAAGTGCTTTAGAATAATCCCCTTGTTCCCGAGCCATTTCCAAATTTTCGATTAACTGCTTATAGGATGCATCCATAAATTACTTTTTTGCGAGTATTTTATTTAATTACTTACAATATCATTATACACCTTAAACAAAAAACCGCCTTAACGACGATTTTTAACTAACAAAGACGTATTACTATTTTTTCTTAGTCAGTAAGTATTCGTTTTTACTCATTAGAGTACTGGGGTTTTCTAATCTATCTAGAAAAATTTTTCCATCCAGATGATCAATTTCATGCTGAATTATCCGAGCCAGTAATCCAGCCGTTTGCAATTTAAATTTACAACCACTCTGGTCATAGGCCTCAACAATAATATTATTGTGCCGTAGAATTCTGGCAAAAAGACCAGACTCAGCCACGCTACCACAACCCTCATATCCGAGGACTAACTTTTTTGATTTAAATATAATCTTTGGATTTACAAATACTCTTAAAGGATCAGTTTCGGTAGGCTTTCTAAATTTTGTCTTTGTTATCTTGGAAACAAAAATTCTCAAATTAATTCCAATTTGAGGGGCGGCCATTCCAACAAGTCCAAAATGACTCATTGAGTCAACAAGATTTGTTATTATCTTACTATTAGACTTACTAGCAATTTTCTTAACTGCTTTTGATTTATTTCGTATTATGGGATTGCCAACCTGAATCACTTTATTTATTATCATGACTTTAGTCTAGCAAAATACTTGGCTTAGTTCTAATTTCGATAGCCTTATAACAAAAACACTCAAGCTTTGCTTGAGTGTTTTTGTGGCAGGGCGTAGTGCAAGACGTTAGAACTATTTTAAGACTTAAAACAAAATTTT